>DRFF01000083.1 GCA_011050685.1 Aurantimonas coralicida | reverse complement strand
TTCCATTCGCGCCGGGCTGGTTTCGCTCCAGAGCGAGGCTAACGTCGTCACCAAGGTCCAACCCGATCCGGCCGGTCCAGCGACGCGGACGGTGCGGATCGACGAGACCGCCGCCAAGAGCGCTGACGAATTGCTCGACCTGTTGCGCATTCTCTGGCTGACACCGGCAATGGACGGGCTGTTTACCGGCCCGAAGGGTGACCGCCGCCGCTTCCTCGATCGCATGGTGCTGGCGGTCGATCCGACCCACGGCCGCCGGGCGGTGGACTACGAGCGCGCCATGCGCTCGCGCAACCGGCTGCTTTCGGACAACCGCATGGACGATTCCTGGCTGAGCGGGATCGAGGCGCAGATGGCCGAACTCGGCGTCGCAATGGCCCTGGCGCGGGCCGAACTCGTCGGAATGCTGGCCGGGATGATCGACCGGTCCGGCGCCGACAATCCATTTCCCAGGGCAGGCCTCGATCTGGCGTCCGGCTATGGCGATACCGATCTGTCCCGTCCCTCGGCCGATATCGAGGACGAGGCGCGCACGCGGCTGCGCGCCGGTCGCCATACCGACCGGACCGCCGGCCGCACGTTGCTGGGCGCCCACCGGGCCGACCTTTCGGTGGTCCACCTGGCCAAGGCGATGCCGGCGGCGCAATCCTCGACGGGCGAACAAAAGGCGCTGCTCATCGGCCTGGTGCTGGCCCATGCCCGGCTGGTCGCCGCCGTCTCGTCGCTGCCGCCGATCCTGCTGCTCGATGAGATTGCCGCCCATCTCGATCCCGGTCGGCGGGCAGCACTGTTCGACCTGATCGCCGAACTCGGCGTGCAGGCGTTCATGACGGGCACCGATGCGAGCCTGTTTGACGCCCTCGGTGACAGAGCCCAGATGCTGGAGGTAGCGGCGGGCGCGGTCCGCCCAGCCGCCGCGACCGGTGCGACAAGCGCGGAATCGGAGCAAGGACGATGAGCGACAAGCCTCTCGACGCCCAGGAACTCGAACGCTATGCGCGCCACATCGTGCTGCCGGAGGTCGGGGGGCCTGGCCAGCAGAAGCTGAAGCGAGCGCGGATCCTCGTCGTCGGCGCCGGCGGCATCGGCTCACCGGTCGTGTTCTATCTCGCGGCGGCCGGGATCGGCACCATCGGTATCGCCGACGACGACACGGTGTCGCTTTCGAACCTGCAGCGCCAGGTGCTGCATCGGACCGCCGATGTCGGCCGGTCGAAGCTCGACAGCGCCGCAGATGCCGTCGCGGCGCTCAACCCGCATGTCACGGTCGTGGCCCATCCTTTGCGCCTCCACGCGGACAATGGCCGTGACATCGTCGCCGACTACGATCTCGTCATCGACGGCTCGGACAATTTCGCCACGCGCTACGCCATGGCGGACCTTTGCGAGGCCGCGCGCCGGCCGCTGGTCACCGCCGCGGTCAACCGGTTCTCCGGCTCGCTGACCGTGCTGAAGCCCTACGAGGCCAACACGGACGGACAGCCGAATCCGGGCTATCGCGACCTCTTTCCCGAGGCGCCGCCGGCCGGGCTGGTGCCATCCTGCGCCGAGGCCGGTATTCTCGGCATCACCCCCGGCGTCCTCGGCACGCTGGCGGCCAGCGAGGCGATCAAGCTCGTCTGCGGCATCGGCGAGCCGCTGGTCGGGCGGTTCCTGATGATCGATCTTCTGACCATGCGCATCGAGGAAATCCGCTACCGCTGGCGACACGGGCCTTCCGTGTCGCCGTAAGGAAACCTCTCGGAATCGGACTCGGCGTCCTTGCGGATGCCGAGTCTTGGGTCGCCGTTCGTGCCTCAGCGCAGGTGATGGACCTCCTGCAGCCCGTAGACGGGCGTCTCGAGCCCCTCCATTCGCGCCTTCAACTGCAGCGACAGATAGAGTGAATAGTGCCGCGACTGGTGCAGATTGCCGCCGTGGAACCAGAGATTGTCCTGCTGCGTCGGCTTCCAGATGTTGCGCTGTTCGCCCTCCCAGGGTCCCGGATCCTTCGGCGTGTCGGAGCCAAGGCCCCAGACCTTGCCGACCTTGTCCGCCACCTCCTGGCTGATCAGATCGGCGGCCCAACCGTTCATCGAGCCGTAGCCGGTGGCATAGACGATCAGATCGGCCGGCAGTTCCGTCCCATCCTTGAACGCCACACCTGTTTCGGTGATCTCCCCGATCTCGACGCCGCTCTTCAGTTTGATCTTGCCGTCGATGATCAACTGGCTCGCGCCGACATCAATGTAATAGCCCGAGCCGCGGCGCAGATATTTCATGAACAGGCCGGAATCGTCGCTGCCGTAGTCGAGCATGAAGCCCGCCTTCTCCAGGTCGCGATAAAAGTCCGCGTCGACCTCGCGGATCTTGTCGTAGACCGGAATCTGGAACTCGTGGAGAATCCGGTAGGGCAGCGACGCGAAGATCATGTCGGCCTTGTTGGTGGTGACGCCGCTCTCGACCGCCCGCTCGGAATACAAATCGCCGAGGCCGTACTCCATCAGCGAGTCCGACCGCACGATGTGGGTGGTCGAGCGCTGCACCATGGTGACGTCGGCGCCGGCCTCGTAGAGCGCGGCACAGATGTCGTGGGCGGAGTTGTTCGAGCCGATGACGACGGCCTTCTTGCCCTTGTAGGCGTCGGGACCGGGATGCTTGGAGGAATGGTGCTGCTCGCCCTTAAAGCGGTCCATGCCCTTGAAGTCCGGGACGTTGGCCTTGCCCGACATGCCGGTCGCCAGCACCAGCTGCTTCGGGCGAAGCGTCACCTCTTCGCCATCGCGATCGACGACGACGGTCCACTCGCCGGTCGCTTCGTCGCACGAAGCGCTCTTGCAGGTCGTCTTCGACCAGTAATTGAGCTCCATGATCTTGGAGTACATTTCCAGCCAGTCGCCGATCTTATCCTTCGGCGCGAAGACCGGCCAGTTCTTCGGAAACTCCAGATAGGGCAGATGGTCGTACCAGACCGGGTCGTGCAGGCAGAGCGACTTGTAGCGCTTGCGCCAGGAATCGCCCGGCCGATCGTTCCGCTCGACGACGATCGTCGGCACGCCGAGCTGGCGCAGCCGCGCGCCCAGCACGATGCCGCCCTGGCCGCCGCCGACGATCACTACATAGGGCTGCGTCTTGTAGCCGAGCTCGGCCGCTTCCTGCTCCTGCTTCTCGAGCCAGGACTTCCGGTGCATCGACGATCCGTGCTCGGCGCCCATCGGCCGGCGATGGTGCATCGGCTCTTCGAAGCCCTTCAGCTCGGTCATCGCGGTCAGCAGGGTCCAGGCCTTGCCGTCCTTCAACCGCAACAGGCCGTTGCCGCGCGCGACGCCGGTCTCGAAGGTGATCCAGGCTGTGGGGACGCCGCTATCCTCGGTCGGCTCCTCGGCGATCTGAAAGTTGTTCGGCTTCACGGCGCCGAGCTGCGACGACAGCATGTCACGCACGCCGTCAGGCCCCTCGACGGTCTTGATGTTCCAGGTGAAGGTTACGAGATCACGCCAGAAACTCGTCGCCGCGAACAGATCCGCCGCCGCGTCGACATCGCCCGTCGTCAATGCGCCTTCGAACGCGCTCAACCATCTTTCGACGGATTTTCGTGCTTCGCTCTTTCCGGCCGCCGGCCGTTCCAGCGTTTCGCTCATTGTTCCGCTCCCTGTTCCACCCGTGCCCTCTTCAAGAGTTCACCGCCGGGAGCGCGCTGTCCATCCGTTTTTGAAGATGCCGCCGGGCCGTCCGCGCGGAGACGGGCGCCACCGATCGGCAAGACTACTTCTCGCAGAGCTTTCGGCGGCCGCGATAGGGCTGGAACGTGCAATCGGAAGTCCGGAAGGACCGATAGGCCCGTGAACAGGCCCGGACGTTGCACTGCGGCGCCCCGGCGCTCTCGCCGGCGATCATGTCGGCGATGCTGGCCGGACGCGAAGGCGTCTCCGCCGCCGGTTCCGTCGGCGCAGTATCAGCAGAGGCGGTCGCTGGCGCGGCCACCGGTTGTATCGCTCCGCCCGCCCGCTCCATGAAACTCTTCCAGATCGTCGCCGGCAACTGGCCGCCGGTCACGCCGTCCATCGGCGTGCCGTCGTCATTACCGACCCAGATGCCGACGGTCAGCGCCTCGTTGAAACCGACGAACCAGGCGTCGCGCGATTCCTGGCTGGTCCCGGTCTTGCCGGCGGCGAAGCCGTCGAGCGCCGCCGCCTTGCCGGTTCCCTTTTCGACGACGAGCTTGAGCAAGCCGACAAGGGGATCCTGCAAGGGCCCCAGTTCACGCTCCGGGCGCTTCGATGGATCGATGCGAAAGCTCTGGCCGGCGCCGTCGACGGCGAAGGAGGCGATACCCCAGGGCTCGATCGGCGTGATCCCGGCGCGCACCGAGGCATAGGCCCCCGTGAGATCGAGAAGCGTGACCTCGGACGCGCCGAGGGCAAGGCTCGGCGTTTCGGTGAGGTCCGCGTCGATGCCGAGATCACGGGCGGCGGCCGCGACCTTGTCGATGCCGACATCCATCGCGAGGCGCACCGTCGCCGCGTTCAGGGAACGGGCGAACGCCTCGGCCAGCGTGACCCTGCCGCGATATTTGCCGCTATAGTTCTCCGGCTTCCAGCCATCGATCTCGATCGGCGCATCCTCGATACGGTCATTCGGCGAGAGGCCGGCGCGCAGCGCAGCGTAGTAGACGAACAGCTTGAAGGTCGAGCCCGGCTGACGCTTGGCGGCGACCGCGCGGTTGAATTTCGAGGCGGTATAATCGCCACCGCCGACCATGGCGACCACCGCTCCGTCGGGCCGTAGCGCGACGAGCGCTGCCTGGCCGACGCCCTTTTCGGCGCCCTGCGTGGCGAGGGCCTCGGACACGACTTGCTCCGCCGCGGCCTGAAGCTCCGGGACCAGCGTGGTCTTGACCTCGATGCTGCCGCGAAACGGACCGGCGATCTCGCGGGCATCGGAGATAACCCAGTCGGCGAACCATGAGCCGCCGCCCATGTCCGGTCGGCTGGGGCTGAGCTGTGTCGAACCCAGTTTGGCCGCCGCGATCTCCGGCGGTTCGAGATATCCGGCATCGCCCATCGCATTCAATACGACGCCAGCGCGCTCCTTCGCTCCCTCCAGATTTTCCAATGGGTTGAGCTGCGACGGGGCCTTGATCAGGCCGGCCAGCATGGCGCTTTCGGCCAGTGTCAGTTCGCCCACCGACTTGTCGAAATAGACACGCGCGGCGGCCGGCATCCCGGTCGCGCCGGCGCCCAGATAGACATTGTTGAGATAGCGCGCGAGGATCTCGTCCTTGGACAGGCGCGTCTCGATCCAGAACGCAAGAAAGGCTTCCTGGATCTTGCGTTTCAGCGTGCGATCCCGCTCCAGATAGCTGATCTTGAGGAATTGCTGGGTGATCGTGCTGCCGCCCTGCACCACCTCGCCGGCGAAGAGATTGCGGGTCAAAGCCCGCGCGACACCCCGAAAATCAAGTCCCCAATGCTGGTAGAAGCGGCGATCCTCGATGCTGAGGACGGCCTCGACCAGATGGTCGGAAAATTCGTCCAGCGGCGCGTAGCTCCCCTGATAGGGGCCTTGCTGCACCAAGGCCTGACCATCGGCCGCCTGCAGAACCACCACCGGCTCGCCGGTTCCCTCGGCGATTTCGGCGAACGGCACGTCGTAAAGCGCCCAGGCGGCGACTCCCGACAAGAGCAGGAAGCCGGCGACGAAGATGACGCCCAGAATGGATGCGACACGGCCGGCGCTCCAGGTTCGTCGTACGGGTCGATTGCGCCAGTTCGCGCGGAACGTCTTCGCCCGCGCGCCGGTCGCGGCGGCCAGTCCGCGCCAGTCCGTGTCTCGGAGCGATTGCGAGGTCCTGGCGCTGAACCGGCTCAGGCCCTGGCCCGTCTGACGTCCCAGCACGGCGGCCTTGGCGGCGAGCCACCGTCCGAGCCGCGCAAGGTCGACCATCAGCGCCTTGCGAAAGACGACAAAAGCTTCACCGGTCTGGCCGGCGGGAATCGGCGCATTGTGATCGCTACCGGTCGAACCGCTCTCCCCGGGGGCCGGCGAGGGGCCATGATCATCGTTCGCGTCCGGCATCAAATCTCACTTGTTTTACAGCCAACGCGGCATATGGCGTCCTTCACCGCCCGGCATAGTGACGGTTAAGAGCACAAACCAGAGAATTTTACCGAGGCGACGTCGCCCGCGCGGCCGGTCCCGCCCAGCGGCAGCTCAAAAATCGCCGGGCAGGATGCGATCGGGAGGGCGATGGCCGTCCATCAGCGTGTGGATGTTGATGATGACCTTCTCGCCCATCTCGATCCGGCCCTCGATCGTCGCCGATCCCATGTGCGGCAGGAGGACGACCCGGTTTTGCTCGGCGAGGCGCACCAGCTTGCGGTCGATCGCGGGTTCTTCCTCGAACACGTCGAGGCCGGCCCCGGCGATGCGATCCTCCTGCAGCAGCTTCACCAGCGCCCGTTCGTCGATGATCTCGCCGCGGGCGGTGTTGACGATAAAGGCGTGCGGCTGGATCAGCGCCAGGCGCCGCGCCGACAGGAGATGGTAGGTCGCCGGCGTATAGGGGCAGTTGACCGAGAGGATATCCATGCGGGCGAGCATCTGGTCGAGGCTTTCCCAATAGGTCGCGCCGAGTTCGGCCTCGGTCTTGGGGTCGACCCGCCGGCGGTTGTGATAATGGATTTCCAGACCGAAGGCCTTGGCGCGGCGCGCCACGGCGGTGCCGATACGGCCCATCCCCAAAATGCCGAGCTTCTTGCCCCAGATCCGCCGCCCGACCATCCAGGTCGGTGACCAGCCGGGCCAACGCTCGCTGCCGAGGAGGCGCGTGCCGCCCTCAACCAGCCGGCGCGGCACCGCGAGAATCAGCGCCATCGTCATGTCCGCGGTGTCCTCGCTGAGGACATTCGGCGTGTTGGTGACGAAGAGATTGCGCGCCAGCGCCGCCTCGACGTCGATATTGTCGACGCCGTTGCCGTAGTTGGCGATCAGCTTGAGGCGCGGACCGGCCTGTTCGATCACCGCGCGGTCGATCCGGTCAGTGACGGTCGGAACCAGTACGTCGGCCTCGCGGACGGCGGCGACCAGCGCATGCTGCTCCATCGGCCGATCGGTTTCGTTCAGCCGCGTGTCGAAGAGTTCGCGCATGCGCGCCTCGATCGGCGCCGGCAGCTTGCGCGTGATGATCACCAGCGGCTTCTCGCGCTTCGTCATCGGTCGCAATCCTTTGCACTCAAGACGTTGTTAACCGAAACGGACGATCATTCGATCCGAGAGCCGAGGCCTCTCTCCTAGCAAGGCGGGGATGTGAAAACAAAGGGTTTCCCTCCGCAGGCAGAACAGCCTCGGCATCAGTTCGCGCATCGGCCGTCGGCCGTCCGAGCACCGCATCGTATTGTCCGGAGTTTCTCAATGCCGCTCGCAGCACCCATCCGTCGCTCACTTCTGTCCCTTATCGGCGCTGTCATCCTGGGGACCGGCGCAATCCCGTTTCCGGCCGCGCGGGCGGTCGAGACCGGCCCGGTCTCGCAGCTGCCGCTGCCGCGCTACGTCAGTCTCAAGGCAAGCCGGGTGAATCTTCGCATCGGACCCGGCCGCGACTATCCGGTGAGCTGGCTCTATCTCAAGGTCGGCCTGCCGGTCGAAGTCATCCAGGAATACGATCTGTGGCGGCGGATCCGCGACTCGGAGGGCACCGAGGGCTGGGTCTACTACTCGCTGCTGTCCGGCCATCGCACCTCCATCGCCGCGCCGTGGCTGAAGGGCAAGGCAACGCTGATCGACATCCACATGAGCCCGGCGACCGACGCGCCGCTGGTGGCGCGAATCGAGCCGGGCGTGGTCTCGTCCGTGTCAGAGTGCACGGCCGGTTGGTGCTCGGTCGAGGTCGCCGAGCGTAGCGGCTACGTGCGTCAGCAGGAAATCTGGGGGGTCTATCCGGACGAAACGTTCGAATAGGCGTGCGGTGCGGCCAACGCGCCGAAGTCCGGTATCACTGTTGCAGTACCGGGTCTGGCCGCCGCATCAGATCGGGCCGCGGGCGAGACATCTCGCTGCCGCGACACGAAACGGCAAACGGCCGCAGGTTCGGGAGTTCTATTCCGCGGCGATAGCGTCGGCCCGTTTGCGGCGGAGCCGGACGACCACATCGACATTGACGATTTCCATGCCTTCGGGCGCTTCGGGCAACTGCTCGAGCCGCAGGCCGCCATCGGGAATGTCGATCATCACGTTCTCGTCCTCGACGAAGAAGTGATGGTGGTCGGAGGTATTGGTGTCGAAATAGGTGCGCTGGCTTTCAGCCGAGAGCGGCCGCACCAGACCGGCGTCGGTGAACTGGTGAAGCGTGTTGTAGACGGTTGCGAGCGAAACGGGTTCGCCCGCCCCATGCGCCTCTTCGTGCAGCTCCTCGGCGGACAGATGCCGGTCACCGGAGCCGAACATCAAATTGCAGAGGGCGACGCGTTGCCGGGTCGGACGCAGCCCGACCGAGCGCAGACGCTCGAACACACAGAAGCTTTGGGTGCGCGGCCGGTTTTCCATCGCTGAATGCCACCAATTTTGTATCTTGTTCAAGCTCGGGAACGCAGCCTCAACCGCGCTCTTTCAGCTTATATACGTGATGTCGGACGTCGCGACAAATGCCGCTCGGCATCTGATCCTGGTCAATCAGTACGGAATGCGAGCGGAAAGCCGGATACCATTTTTGGTCCCATGCTAGCCGCATGTCCGGCGCAGGTTGTCCAGCGCCTTGCCGGACCCGGTGAGCGGAATGGTGTAGCGGCCGGCCGGACCGGAGATTTCCGCGCTGCGCCCCTTGCGCAACGCCGCGATCAATTCGGCGAGACCGACCGGCGAGCCGCGACTGACCAGGACAGACGTTCCTTCAGCTTCGCCCTCGCGAGCGGTCGCCTCATACAGAAAGGCTGTTCCGTCGACGCTCACTCCGACCGTATAGCGGTCGCCATCCTGCAACCCGCCGGGAAACCCTGAAAAGATCATCGCGATCTCGCCAGCGGACCCGCAGCGGAAGGACAAACCGGTATAGTCGCCCGCAACGGCGAAGCCCGCGGTTCCGTCCGACCCCGTCCAGCTCTGCGCCCTGACCGGCAAGGCCGGGACCGCGGCGGCGATGACGGCACAGGCCAGAATGGCAAGGCCAGTCGTTTCGCGTCCTTTCACGGGCTTGTCTCCTTGGCGCCGGCATGAAATGCGACGTCGACACCCGACGCCTCTATCGAAGTTTGCCCGAGCGAGCATACATAGCGGCGACAATGAAGCGCGGCCGCGCCGGTCAGGTGCCGGTCGCTGATACGGGCGGTTTCCAGCCGCGCGACAGGCGTGCTAAGGGCGCATCCGAAACGGACGTCAAACAGCCGGGAACTTGAGGGCGGATACGAACGGACCATGGCAACAGCAAAGACCTCCTTCGACTACGACGATATCATCGCCTGCGCCAACGGTCAGTTGTTCGGCGAAGGCAACGCGCAATTGCCGCTGCCGCCGATGTTGATGGTCCACCGGATCACGGACGTTTCGGAAACCGGCGGCGAGCACGGCAAGGGCTATATCCGCGCTGAGTTCGATGTCACCCCCGACCTGTGGTTCTTTCCCTGCCATTTCGTGGGCAATCCGGTCATGCCCGGCTGCCTCGGTCTCGACGGCATGTGGCAATTGACCGGCTTCTATCTGGGGTGGCTGGGAGAAAAGGGCCGTGGCATGGCCCTGTCGACTGGCGAGGTAAAGTTCAAGGGCATGGTCACGCCTGAGACGAAACTCCTCGAATACGGCATCGATTTCAAGCGGGTGATGCGCGGACGTTTGGTCCTCGGCATCGCGGATGGCTGGCTCAAGGCCGATGGCGAGACCATCTACCGTGCGAGCGACCTGCGGGTCGGCCTGGCACAAGACAAGGCGGGCTGACACGGGAATCCGGCGGTGATGGCAGTCGATCGCATTGTGGCAGGCGGAGTTCTGGCGCCAGCGGGACAAGCCGCCATCTCCCTCCATTCAAAAGGGCAAAAGACATGAGACGCGTCGTTGTAACAGGCATGGGGATCGTGTCCTCCATCGGGAACGATGCCGGCGAGGTTCTCACCTCCTTGCGAGAGGGACGCTCGGGCATCAGCCTCGCACCGGAATACAAGGAGCTCGGTTTTCGCTCCCATGTTCACGGCAAGCCGACGCTCGATCCGACGACGCTGCTCGACCGGAGAGCCATGCGTTTCCACGGCGGCGGCACCGCCTGGAACCACGTCGCCATGGATCAGGCGATCAAGGATGCCGGCCTCGAGGAGAGCGACATCTCCAACGAGCGCACCGGCATCATCATGGGCTCGGGCGGCTCGTCGACCCAATCGATCGTCCAGGCGGCGGATATCACCCGCGAGAAAGGGCCGAAGCGCGTCGGCCCGACCGTGGTTCCGAAGGCGATGTCGTCGACCGCCTCGGCGACGCTGGCGACCTGGTTCAAGATCAAGGGCGTCAATTACTCGATTTCCTCGGCTTGCTCGACCTCGAGCCATTGCATCGGAAATGCCAGCGAGGCGATCCAGATGGGCAAGCAGGACGTCATGTTCGCCGGCGGCTGCGAGGATCTGCACTGGACGCTGTCGGTGCTGTTCGACGCCATGGGCGCGCTCTCCTCCGACTTCAACGACCGGCCCGAGATAGCCTCACGGGCCTACGACAAGGCCCGGGACGGGTTCGTCATCGCCGGCGGGGCCGGCGTCCTCGTATTGGAGGAGTACGAACGGGCCAAGGCGCGCGGGGCGAACATCATCGCCGAGATCGTCGGCTACGGCGCGACGTCGGACGGCGCCGACATGGTCGCGCCCTCCGGCGAGGGCGCCGTGCGCTGCATGCGTCAGGCGATCGCCCATCTCGACGGTCCGATTGACTACATCAACCCGCACGCCACCTCGACGCCGGTCGGCGATCGCATGGAGATCCAGGCGATCCGCGAGGTGTTCGGCGACACCATCCCGCCGATCTCCGGGACCAAATCGCTCACTGGCCATTCGCAAGGTGCTACCGGCGTCCACGAGGCGATCTATTCGCTGTTGATGATGAAACACGGCTTCATCGCCAAGAGCGCGCATATCGATGAGATCGACCCGGAATTCGCCGACATTCCGATCGTGCGGGAACGCATGGACGGCGTGACGCTTGACCGGGTGCTCTCGAATTCGTTCGGCTTCGGGGGCACCAACGCTTGCCTCGCCTTCCAACGCGTGACGGACTGAGGATTTGAAGAGCACTATGGGCGACCTCATGGCAGGAAAGCGCGGGCTCATCATGGGCGTCGCGAATCGCAACTCCATCGCCTGGGGGGCCGCCAAGGCGCTGTCGGCGCAAGGCGCGGAGATCGCCCTCACCTATCAGGGCGAGGCGTTCGGGCGGCGGGTGAAGCCGCTGGCCGAAGAGATCGGCAGCAAGCTGGTCATTCCCTGCGACGTCGAGGATACGGCATCCCTCGACGCGGTCTTTGAGACGCTGAATTCGGAATGGGGCTCGATCGACTTCGTCCTCCATGCCATCGCGTTTTCCGACAAGAGCGAGCTCAAGGGCCTTTACGCCGACACCACGCGGGAGAATTTCACCCGCACCATGGTGATCTCCTGCTTCTCGTTCACGGAAGTCGCCAAGCGGGCCGCCGCCATCATGCACAATGGCGGCGCGATGGTGACGATGACCTATGGCGGCGCCGAGCGGGTCATGCCGAACTACAACGTCATGGGGGTCGCCAAGGCGGCGCTCGAAGCCTCGGTGCGCTATCTCGCGGCGGATTTCGGACCCCGCAACATCCGCATCAACGCGGTTTCGGCCGGGCCGGTCCGCACATTAGCGGGCGCCGGCGTCTCCGATGCGCGGCTGATGTTCAACTTCCAGCGACGCAACGCTCCGATGCGGCGCAACACTTCGATCGAGGAGGTCGGAGGGTCGGTCCTGTATCTGATGTCGGAACTGTCCAACGGCGTCACCGGCGAAATCCACTATGTGGATTCCGGCTACAACATCATGTCGATGCCCTCGCTCGAGGAACTCAAGGAACAGGAACATCGCAAGGCCGTCGTCGAGGGCGAGGACGACAGCGCCGGAAATTAGGCCGCGGATTCACTACGGGTGCGTTTCAAATGGAGCGTATCCGCCGCCGCGACCGGCGTCGACCCATACGCGCCGCTCCGTAGGCGCTGGCACCGAAGGCCCAGCCAAGGCCGAACCCGGCAGCCGTCAGCACCAGACCGTCGATCGTGACCGGCAAAGCGGGACGATAATCGTCTCCGGTCCGCGCGGTCATCGCCCAGTCCGGATCACCAAGCGCGACGAACGGTCGGAACAGCGGTGCCGCGTCGATGAGACCACGGTAACGCCGCATGAGCTCCTCGTAGCGCAAGATCGTCGCGGCGGCGTCCTCGCCCTGGCGGGCCGCCAGGGGATCGGAATTCCCGCGCAGGCGCTTCAACGCCGCATGCCGTGAGACGCCCGCTCGTGCGGCCCCGGCATCGAATCGCTCGACGACCATCTCGAGTTCGTCCACCGCGCCACCAAGCCGCTGCAGATATTGCTGGGTGAACTCCACCGACTGGCTGAACACCGTGCCGGTCAGCAGCGCGGCGAAGACGCGAATCAGCAGGGGCACCATCGGCGAATCTTCCCTCAAGGGCCGTCGAGTCTCGCCTCGCCGGCCGTGCGCGGACGAAGAGCCCGGCACCGATTCCTGTTGCCTCATGACCAAGACGCAAAAAAGGCGCGCCCCGGGGGACGCGCCTTTCAAGGGGTCGGTAAGAAGGTCGCCGATCAGGCGGCGTCTTCCTTCATCTCCTCGCCGGTGGTCTGGTCGACCACCTTCATGGAGAGGCGGACCTTGCCGCGCTCGTCGAAGCCCATCAGCTTGACCCAGACCTTGTCGCCTTCCTTGACGACGTCGGTGGTCTTGCCGACCCGGTCGGCGGCCAGCTGCGAGATGTGGACGAGACCGTCCTTGGAGCCGAAGAAGTTGACGAAAGCGCCGAATTCGACGGTCTTGACCACCGTGCCCTCGTAGATCTCACCGACTTCGGGCTCGGCCACGATCGAGTGAATCCACTTCCTGGCGGCCTCGATCTCCTTGGCCGAGGAGGAGGCGATCTTCACCGTTCCGTCGTCCTCGATGTTGATCTTGGCGCCGGTCTTTTCGACGATCTCGCGGATGATCTTGCCGCCGGCGCCGATAACGTCGCGGATCTTGTCGGTCGGAACCTGCATGACCTCGATGCGCGGCGCGAACTCGCCGAGCTCGGCCCGGCTTTCCGACAGCGCCTTGGCCATCTCCTCGAGGATATGCAGACGACCGCCCTTGGCCTGGTCGAGGGCGACCTGCATGATCTCCTCGGTGATGCCCTGGATCTTGATGTCCATCTGCAAGGACGTGATGCCCTGCGACGTACCGGCGACCTTGAAGTCCATGTCGCCGAGATGATCCTCGTCGCCGAGGATGTCGGACAGAACCGCGAAGCGCTCGTCTTCCTTGATCAGTCCCATGGCGATGCCTGCAACGGAAGCCTTCAGCGGAACGCCGGCATCCATCAGGGCAAGCGAAGTGCCGCAGACCGTCGCCATCGAGGACGAGCCGTTCGACTCGGTGACCTCGGAGACCGCGCGGATCGTGTAGGGGAACTGCTCGGGCGCCGGCAGGATCGGGCGCATCGCCCGCCAGGCCAGCTTGCCGTGGCCGATTTCGCGGCGGCCGGGCGAACCCATGCGGCCGGTCTCGCCGACCGAGTATGGCGGGAAGTTGTAATGGAGCAGGAAGCGCTCCTTGTAGGTCCCGGTCAGGGCGTCGACGAACTGCTCGTCCTCGCCGGTGCCGAGCGTGGCGACGACCAGCGCCTGGGTCTCGCCGCGGGTGAACAGCGCCGAGCCGTGGGTGCGCGGCAGGATACCGGCCTCGGCGACGATGGTGCGGACCGTCTTCAGGTCACGCCCGTCGATACGGCTACCAGTGTCGAGGATGTTCCAGCGGACGATCTTGGCCTGCAGCGACTTGAAGACCGCGCCGACCTCTTCCTTGGAATATTTGGTCTCTTCCGCGCCCTCTGGGAGGAAATGCGCGGTGACCTTCGCCTTGACGGCGTCGACGGCGACGTAGCGCGCCTGCTTGTCGGTGATCTTGTAGGCGTCGCGCAGCTCGCCCTCGGCAAGCTGCAGCATTTCGCCCTCGAGCGCGGAATGATCCGCGGCGATATGCTCGCGCGGCTCCTTGGCGGCGTGCTCGGCCAGCTTGATGATGGCGTCGATCACCGGCTGCATGCCGCGATGACCGAACATGACCGCGCCCAGCATGACGTCCTCGGACAGCTCATGAGCTTCCGACTCCACCATCAGTACCGCGGAGTCGGTGCCGGCGACGAGGAGGTCGAGCTTGGACTCGATCATCTCGTCGACATGCGGGTTCAGCTTGTACTCACCCTCGATATAGCCGACGCGGGCGCCGCCGATCGGCCCCATGAAGGGCACGCCGGAGAGCGTCAGCGCCGCCGAGGCCGCGACCATCGCGACGACGTCGGGATCGTTCTCCAGATCATGCTGGAGGACGGTGAGGACGACCTGGGTCTCGTTCTTGTAGCCGGCGGCGAAGAGCGGCCGGATCGGCCGGTCGATCAGACGGGAAACCAGGGTTTCCTTTTCCGAGGGCCGGCCTTCGCGCTTGAAGAAGCCGCCCGGGATCTTGCCGGCCGCGAAGGTCTTTTCCTGGTAGTTGACGGTCAGCGGAAAGAAATCCAGGCCGGGCTTGGGCTGCTTGGCCGAGACGACCGTCGCCAGCACGGTGGTTTCACCGTAGGTGGCCAGAACCGCGCCGTCGGCCTGACGGGCGATCTTGCCGGTTTCCAGGGTGAGCGGACGGCCCGCCCAGTCGATTTCCACCTTGTGGGTGTTAAACATGTTGTTGCCTTTTCATCCTGCGTTCCGTGATCACCGTCATAGGTGCTGGAGGCGGAGCGCGTTTCGTGACCGAAACGCGTCATGGGCAAGACGACGAGAGGCTTCGAGGCGGTGAAGGCGCCTGACCGAGACGCCAGGTCTTTGCCTGGCGCCGGCCGTTCCGGAAGCATCCGGTAATCCTGCCCCATGACCGCTCGGGTGGTCGGGCTCTTGCGAACTGGTCGCGGAGCCCGGGGCTGGGGTGGCCACCGGTTCGCGGGGGCCGAAATGCGACCGGCGGGCCGAAGGGGTCGCCCCTCTCCGGCCCGCCGGGTCTCTATCTTAGCGGCGCAGTCCGAGACGGCCGATCAGAGTCTGATAGCGCTGCTCTTCCCTCGACTTAACGTAGTCGAGGAGGCGGCGGCGCTGGGAGACCATCTTCAGAAGGCCACGACGCGAGTGGTTGTCCTTCTTGTGGTCCTTGAAATGCTCGGTGAGGTTCACGATCCGCTCGGTCAGGATCGCGACCTGAACTTCCGGCGAACCGGTGTCGCCTTCCTTGATCGCGTATTCCTTCATGAGCTCGGCTTTGCGCTCAAGCGTAATCGACATCGAAATCCCTTTCTTGGAAAATCTTGAGGGTTGGGTCGCCCATGGCCGGGATGTCGTCCAGCGAGGGCCGTTACATAGCGCGGACGGGACAAGCCGGTCGGCGCTGCGGCTGCATATAAGGGAAATCCGCGACGAATGCTAGCCTTGCGGCGCGGCGCGAACGCGCCCGTGGCTCAAAGCCAGCGGCGGCGGCGGAAATAAACCAGCAGACCGGCCGCGATCGCCGCCATCACACCGAGCGCGACCGGGTAGCCGTAAGGCGACTGGGTCAGCGGCATGTTCCACCGGGATATCTCGGGATTGAAGTTCATGCCCCAAACTCCGGCGAGAAACCCGAGCGGAATGAAAATGGTCGAGATGATCGTCAACAGGTTGATGACTTCGTTGGTCTTGGCCGCTGACAGCGTCATGTGCAGGTCGATCAGTCCGGACGCCGTGTCGCGATAGGTATCGTTGGTGTCGATCAGCTGATCGACATGGTCCTGGACGTCCCCGAAATAGGCCTTGGTCTCGGCATGCAGCCAGGGCCGATCGAGACGCAGGAGCGCACCGAGAGCGTCGCGCGTCGGCCGCAGCCAACGCTTCAGCCCCAGCATTTCCCGCCTGACCGCATGGAGTTCCGGCACCTGATCCTCGTCCACGGTGGCGAGGATGTCATCCTCGAGCCCCTCGATCCGGGCAACCTGCGATTCCACCACGGGGAAATAGGCGTCGACAACCGCGTCGATGAGCGCATAGGCCAGGTAGTCGGCCCGCCCCGCATGCAGCCGCGGCGCGCCCTTGGCGATGCGCTCGCGAACCGGCGCGAAACTGTCGCCCGGACGTTCCTGGAAGGTGAGCACGAAGCCTTCGCCGAAGAACACCGACAATTGCTCGCCGTCGCCGGCGCGGTCCAGCATGCGCATGACGAAGAAGGCGTGGTCTGCCTGGATCTCACATTTCGGCCGCTGATCGGTGGTGACGACGTCTTCCAAGGCCAGCGGGTGCAGATTAAACTCCCTGCCGATGCGCCGGACCGCCTCGATATCGGCGAGGCCCGAGCAATCCAGCCAGAACAGGGGCCACTCGCCGCGCCGCGCCAGCGCATCGTCGAGGGAGAGGCCCTGATGACGTTCGCTGCGGCCGCCGCCGATGCCGATGATGCTGAACACCGAGGCCGCCGCTTCTGGGTCGGCGACGAGAACACCGGGGGCAGCGCCGATCGCGGTGGCACGCTTGGCGGACTTCTTTTCGCGCGTATTTCGTCGGCGACCGGGAATTCTCACCATAACCGCATGCTTTCCGTCTCATACCAGCCCGCCGGAACAACGGACCTGTGCTCAGCAGGGCGACATAAGGCGCCGGCGGCCATTCGGAAACGTCACGAAGGTGAACTTGGAGCGGCGGCGGGGCGCCTCCGTCACGATGACGCCGGATCCACTCGATCCGATGTCATGACCATGATCGATTCCGGCAAGTTCGCGCGGAAGGCGGGCGGAATACCGGTTTCCCCTTTAGCTCTTTCCGCGCTATGCGGCCCGCCGAGCCCGCCCAGGGAGCGACTGCTCGGCCAGTTTGAACCGCGACAGGAGGTCGTTGAGCGACGACGCCTCGGTCGCCAGCCCATGACTTGCAGCCGTCGACTGTTCGGCCACGGCCGCGTTCTGCTGCGTTCCCTGATCGATCGAATGCAGCGCCGTGTTGATCTCCTGCAGCCCGACCGATTGCTCGCGGGCGGTGGTCGCGATCGCGGCGACATGCGCGTCGATCTCCCGAATCTCGGCGACGATCGCCTCGAGCGCGTTGCCGGTCTCTCCGACAAGCGCAACGCCGGTGCCGACTTCGTCCTGGGACGATGCGACCAGTTCCTTGATCTGCTTGGCAGCCTCGGTCGAACGCTGGGCCAGTTCACGCACTTCCTGGGCGACGACGGCAAAGCCCTTGCCGGCCGCGCCGACACGGGCCGCCTCGACACCCGCGTTGAGGGCGAGGAGATTGGTCTGGAAGGCGATCTCATCGATGACGCCGATGATGTTGCCGATCTCCCGCGACGACGTTTCGATTCGCCCCATCGCGGTGACGGCGTTGCGCACCACCTCGCCGGACCGCTCGGCCTGGCCCTTGGCGCGCGAGGTGAGATCGCCCGCCTCCTTTGCCTTGGCCGACAGACCCTGAACGGCCGTGTTGATTTCCTGGAACGCGGCCGACGTTTCCTCGACAGAGGCCGCCTGCTGCTCGGTGCGGCCGGCCATGTTGTCGGCCGCGCCACGAATTTCGTCCGCCCCGACATGCACAGCCTTGGCGCTGTTCCCCACGGCAGCGAGCGTCGCATCCAGCTGCGCGACCGCTTCGTTGAAATCCGTTCGCAGCTGCTCGAATTCGCCGGAAAAGGCGGCCTCGATCCGGTGGCAGAGATTGCCGGAGGCCAGTTCCCGCAGGCCGGAACCAAGCTCGCCGACGACGACGGCGAGTCTTTCACTTTCGGCGGTCGCCCGTTTGGCGTCGGCGGCTTGCCGCGCGCTATCGCTTGCATGACGGCCGGCTTCGAGCTCGGCGTCCTGCGCGCTTTTTTCCCGCAGGGCCTCGCGAAGGGCCACCACCGAGCCCGCCATGGCGCCAACCTCGTTGCGCTGGCCGGCGAAGGGCACCTCGATGTCGAATTCGCCGTTCGCCATCCGGCGCAACAGGACCGACAGCCCCGAGATCGGCCGAACGATGCTGCGGACGACCAGAACGATCGACAAGGCGATTGCCGCGAACAGCCCGAGCGCGATGGCGGCAACCACCGTCAGCTGCGTCTGGGCCGCGCTGCTCGCCGCCGCCGCGTCGGCTATGATCCGGTCGGAGACCGCCGCTCCCATGGAGCCGAGGACGCCAAGCCATTCGGTCATCGCCGCGAACCATGTGCCCGCGTCCAGCGACGACAGTTTCCCGTAGTTTCCTCCGTCCAGGATCACCAGCCGCATCGCCTCCACATCGGCACTGGCGCCCTTGCCGTAAAGGGTTCGGCTGGTCGCCGACACGTCCTGGGAGGCGAGATCGAAAAAGCGCGATATCAGCGCTTCCTGGGCCCCCTTCTTGGCGGCAAAGGCCTCGAATGCCGGCAACGAAAAGGTCCCCGCTCCTATTCCCCCCGCGCCCATCCCGCGCTCCACGCCGGCCAGTTCCTTCGCGCCCATGATGTTGACATAGGCGGCAAGGTTCATCGCGGTTTCGCGACTTTCCGTTGCGTTGATGATGCCGCCGCCGATGCGGCTCAAATCGGCGATCACGGCGGTATAGTAACCCAGCGCCTCACCGGTCGAGATAGAGAGGTCGTCGATGGTGCCACGAACGGCTTGCAGCTGCCGCAAGGCATCGCCAGCTTTCGTCAAGGACTGTGTGATCTCGGTATTGCCGACCGGGCTGAGGGCCTCACCGACCGATTGCAGATCGGCGATACGCTGATCCGTGGCCGCACGCGCCTTGGCCAGGGAATCGCCCATCTGGGCGCCCTTGGAGCCGATGAAACCGGCCGAATTACCGCGCTCGACCTGGAGGACGTGGACGAGATCGTAGACGGTCCGCATCTCGCGGGCGAACATCTCGGTCTGGTGGGCCGCCTGGGACTCGCGCCAGAGCGTATTGACCTGGATTGCCTCGTAGACCGACAGGGCCAGCAACGGCAGAAACACCGCGGCGATGATTCGGGTCGAGAAGTTGATGTTCCTGAGCGACATGGCGTCCTTCCACCGGTTCAAATCCGCAGCGGAAGCAATCGGGGAACGGCGAGATGCCATATGTCGGCTTGTGCGGCTTCCTTAGCCGTACGAGGTGCGGGTAAATTTTCTATTGCACTGCGCAACAATACCGGCACCTCGACCCGCCAAGGAAGGTGCATATTGCACGGGCCGGCTTACGCGAAGCTAGGGACACGGTCGTGTGCGGGGCCCACTTTCCGACCTCGCCTCAGCCTTTGCCGCCGAAGACCCGCTTTGGCTTGAACGCCCCCTCCTCGATCGCGCCGAGCGCGACGAGCCGGCCATGGCCGGTCGCATAGGCCTCGTCGCAGAAGGCCGGCGCGTCACGTCCGCGCAACAGGACCGCATTGCCGGAGAGAACACGGCCCGCCTGGTCGTCGGTCAGCGCCACTTCGTAAAGATCGGCAAGCGCCACTTCCGGCGCCACGAGATACTCGTCCAGCGGCTCGAAATCGACGACCCGCGCTTTGGCGCCGGCCTCGAGAGCTTCGGCATCCAGTTCCTCGCGCCCCTCTTCGGCGGCGGCCTCCAGCTCTTCCAGCGGCACCAGATCGTCCTCGCCGAACGCGCCGACGGAGACGCGGCGCAGCTCGATCACATGGCCGTAACAACCAAGGTCGCGGCCGAGATCGCGAGCGATCGCGCGCACATAGGTGCCCTTGCCGCATTCGGCCTCGAAGACGGTCGTATCGGCATCGGGGCAGTCGATGATATCCAGCCGATGCACCGAGACGGTCCGCGCCGCGATCTCCACCGTCTCACCCTCACGCGCCAGGTCATAGGCCCGCTCGCCGGCGATCTTGATGGCCGAGAAGCTCGGCGGCACCTGTTCGATTTCGCCGGTATAGTCGGCCAGACGCGCCTCGATCTCGGCCTCCGACGGACGCGTCTCGGAGGAGTGGACCACCGGCCCCTCGGTGTCGTCAGTGGTGGTCTCGGCGCCCCATCGCACGGTGAAGCGATAGACCTTGCGCCCGTCCATGACGAAGGGCACGGTCTTGGTCGCGTCGCCGAACGCGATCGGCAACATGCCCGAAGCCAGCGGATCGAGCGTGCCGGCATGGCCCGCCTTCTGCGCGAAATACAGCCATTTCAACTTCGACACCGCTTCGGTCGAGCCCATGCCCTTCGGCTTGTCCAGAATGATCCAGCCATTGATCGGCCGGCCCTTCGGCTTCTTGCCCCGGCGCGCCATCAGCCAAGATCCTCGTCGTCGTCACCGTCGAGATCGCGGACGACCTCGGGCGATTTCAGCAGCGCGTCGATGCGCGCGAAATTGTCGAAGGAGGTGTCGGCGCGAAACCGCACCTCCGGCATGTATTTCATCTGCTTGAGCGCCGGCGTCAGGCGGCCGCGAATGAACCGGACATGCTGATTGAGCGCCGCGACATAGGGCTCCGTGTCGGTCTGACCGAGCACGGTGACATAGGCCGTCGCTAGCTTGAGGTCCGACGCCATGCGGACTTCGGAAACGGATATGACAGCATTTTCGAGCAGCGGATCGCGGATTTCGCCGCGCTGCAATACCTCGGTCAGGGCGTGCCGAACCTTCTCGCCGACAGACAGCGAGCGCAGGGAGGGTCCGGATTTCGATGATCTGGCCATGAATAACGCTCACGTTCAATGGAAGCCCGGCGTTGCCGTCGGGCTTTTCGTCATTGCAAGGAAGGTCTGTCGGAGCAGCCTCGGCCGCTCGGCGCGACGCTGGCGCGAAACGAGCGAAAGCGGGAATCGGTTTCCCGCTCGCCTTTCGCGTCAACTGACTGACATCGGACCGAAGCGATCCGATGTCATCGTGATCTAGAGCGAACGCGCGACGTGCTCGACGCGGAAACACTCGATGACGTCGCCCTGGCGGATGTCCTCGTAGTTCTGGAAGGCCATGCCGCATTCCTGGCCCCCATTGACCTCCTGCACTTCATCCTTGAAGCGCTTGAGCGTCTTGAGCGTGCCCTCGTGAATGACGACGTCGTCGCGGATGAGCCGGACGCCGGCGCCCCGCTCGACCTTGCCCTCGGTGACGCGGCAACCCGCGACCTTGCCGACCTTGGTGATGTTGAACACCTCGAGGATCTCGGCATTGCCGAGGAAGGTCTCGCGCCGCTCGGGCGAGAGCAGGCCCGACATCGCCTGTTTCACGTCATCCACGAGATCGTAGATGATGTTGTAGTAGCGAATCTCGGTGCCGTCGCGCTCGGACGCTTCGCGCGCCTGCTTGTTGGCGCGGACGTTGAAGCCGATGATCGCCGCATTCGAGGCGGTCGCCAGCGACACGTCAGACTCGGTGATCGCGCCGGCGCCGGAATGGATGATTCGCGCCTGCACTTCCTCGGTTCCCAGCTTGTCGAGGGCGCCGATGATCGCCTCGACCGAGCCCTGGACGTCGCCCTTGATGAGCAGCGGGAACTCCTTGAGGCCGGTATCTTGCAACTGCGACATCATCTGCTCGAGCGAGCCGCGCTGGCCGGCGTTCTTGGCCACCTGCTTCTCACGCGAGACGCGCTGACGATATTCGGCGATCTCGCGCGCCTTGCTCTCGCTCTCGACGGCCGCGAAACGCTCGCCGGCCAGGGGCGTTCCCTGCATGCCGAGCACTTCGACGGGCATCGAGGGCGGTGCTTCTTTCAGTTGCTCGCCCTTGTCGTTGATGATCGCACGCACCCGGCCCCATTCGTCGCCGGCAACGACGATGTCGCCGATTTTCAATGTGCCGGTTTCGACGAGAACCGTCGCCACCGGACCACGGCCCTTGTCGAGCTGCGCCTCGATGACCGTTCCCTCCGCGGTGCGG
Organism: Aurantimonas coralicida; assembly: GCA_011050685.1. Taxonomy (GTDB): domain Bacteria; phylum Pseudomonadota; class Alphaproteobacteria; order Rhizobiales; family Rhizobiaceae; genus Aurantimonas; species Aurantimonas coralicida_A. The sequence continues at coordinate 83,416 of DRFF01000083.1, read as the reverse complement.
GTCGGATCGGCCTTCAGTTCGAGAATTTCGGCCTGCAGCAGGATCGCGTCGAGCAGCTTGTCGAGATTGGTGCCTTTCAGCGCCGAGACCTCGACGTCGAGCACCTCGCCGCCCATGGATTCGACGAACACGTCATGCTGGAGAAGCGCGCTGCGCACCTTGCTGGCGTCGGCGCCCGGCTTGTCGATCTTGTTGATCGCCACGATGATCGGCACGTTCGCCGCCTTGGCGTGATTGATCGATTCGATCGTCTGCGGCATCACGCTGTCGTCCGCCGCCACGACGAGGATGGCGATGTCGGTCGCCGCCGCGCCGCGGGCCCGCATCGCCGTGAAGGCGGCGTGGCCGGGCGTGTCGATGAACGAGATCTTGTGGCCGTTCTGCTCGACCTGGTAGGCGCCGATATGCTGGGTAATGCCGCCCGCTTCGCCCGAGACGACGCTGGTCTTGCGGATGGCGTCGAGCAGCGAGGTCTTGCCGTGATCGACGTGGCCCATGATGGTGACGACCGGCGGCCGCTGCACCATCTTCTCCGGATCGTCGTCGACCCCGAAGATACCTTCTTCAACGTCGGATTCGGCGACGCGGCGGACCGTGTGCCCGAACTCGGACGCGATCAGCTCGGCCACATCCGGCTCGATGATGTCGCCCGGCTTCATCATCTGTCCCTGCTGCATGAGGAACTTGATGACGTCGACGGAACGCTCCGACATGCGGTTGGCGAGTTCCTGGATACTGATGGTCTCGGGAATAATCACTTCGCGGGCGATCTTCTCTCGGGGCTGGCTCTGCTGCGAGCGTTTGAACTTTTCCTGCCGTCGACGGATCGAGGACAGGGAGCGGCCACGCGCGCCATCTTCCGACGTCAATGCCTTGTCGAGGGTCAGCTTGCCGCGACGGCGACCGGCGTCACGCTCCGGACGGGCCGGCTTCGGCGCTTCGGCGCCCACGGCACCCTTGACCGAGCGACGCGCGCCCGGACGGGCACTCTTGGCGTCGTCGTCGCCGGCCGGACGGCGGCGGAGTTCGGCCCGTCCGCTGCGGGCAGCCGCAGCTTCGGCGGCCTCCGCGTCGGCAGGTGTCGGGGCCGGACCCGCGGGCTGGTTCGGCTGACCGCCGCCCCTGCGCTCGGCGCTGGCTTCCGCCTTGCGACGGGCTTCGGCCTCGGCTTCAAGGCGAGCTGTCTCCTCGGCCTGACGGCGCTCGGATTCGTCACGCTCGCGCTGACGCCGATCGTCGTCGGCGATCCGCCGCGCTTCCTCTTCCTGGAACACGCGCCGATCCTCGGCCTCGCGTTGCTTGGCGAGTTCGAGGGCCCTGCGACGGGCATCCATTTCGCGCGACGACAGATCGCTAAGCACGGCGCCACGGGGCTGACGGGCTCCCGGAGCCGGCTGCTGGCGGCCATCGCGACGCTCGTCGCGGCCAGCCGGACGGCTGGCACCTTGACGCGTGGGTGCGGCTTGCCCTCCGGGACGCGAAACCCCGGCGGAGGTGGCGGCACGCGGCGCGGCCGAAGCCGGCTTCGATGCGGATGCGGCAGGCGCGGATGGGGTGGCAGTCGGCGTCGCCTTCGGCGAAGCTTCCACAGCCGCCGCAGCCACCGGCGCTTCGGACTCGGGCACAGCAGCGACCGGAGCTTCGGCCTTGGCTTCCACCGGCGCAGTCACCTCGGGGGCGGTCGGCTCGGACACTTCCTGGGCCGTTGCCACAGGTGCCTCGCCAGGCTTCGGTCCAAGCTGAATCTGGGGTGGCTTACCGCCTGTCTGTGGTGGCAGCGGAGCGGCGCTCTTGGGTGTCGGAGCCGGAGCTTCGCTCACGGGACTCGCCGGCGCGGCCGGCTTGGCCGGGCTCGGCTTTGCTGCCACGGCCGGTGTCGGCGCGGCCTCGCGCTCGTCCGGCTTGGTAATGCGCCGCTTCTTGGTCTCGACAACGACCTGGTTCGTGCGCCCATGCGAGAAGCTCTGCCGAACCGTCGACTGCTCGACGCCGCGCTTCAAGGTCAGGGTCTTCTTCGTGCTCACGCTCAGCGTCTTATCGTCGCCGGACTTGGTATCGCTCATTTACGCTTCCGCTTCCTGCGCCGGATCGATCCCGCGCCCTTCATCTTGCCTGGAGCGTCGCTCTGTAGGCGCTCCGATCTCGTTCCCAGTCTCAGTCGCGGTTCCCTCACGCCCATTTCGGGCGTCGCCAGGATCCGAACCAGGGCCTTCGCCCCGATAATTGGCCAGCGCTTGCATACGCTTCGCCGCAGCCGAGCCCGCGTCACCGGCAAGGATGGCTGCATGTATCACATTCCCCCCACCCAACGCCAAACCCAATTCGTCCGCACCCAGCAGGCGCAAAGCGGGTATCACCGTTGCGTGGCCGGATGCCGCTGCGACATGACGCGCGGCATCCATCTTACGAATTCCATCCGGCGCCGCCTCGCGCGCCTGAACCAGCAGCAGCGCCTGGCCCGAGCGGATCGCCGCATCGACCTTCGCCGCCCCGGTCACCAGTTGACCGGCCTTTCGCGCCATGCCTAACGCGCCCAATGCCGACTTCGCCAGAAGCTGATCGACGAAGGCGCCGAGATCGGCGGGTCCCGTCACCTCGGCCCGAAGCGCCCGGGCGAACAGTTTACGGTGCATCGCCTGGTCGACCGCCGCGCGGCTGAGCGCGACATGGGCGCCGCGTCCCGGAAGCCGCCTGCGCAGATCCGGAACCACCGCCCCGTCCGGCCCGCGAACAAAGCGGATGACGTCTTCCGGCGCCATTGCCTTGCGCGAAACGATGCACATGCGCTCGTTCACCCCGACCTCCGGCTCGTCTTTGTCCTCTTCGTCCGAATCGAGGGCCATGGCAACCTGCCTTCGACGATTCAGGCGGCGGCGCCTTCGTCAGCCGTCTCGGCTTCGGCACCTTCCTCAGCCTCCGTCTCCGGCACCGCCAGATCCGCCTCGGTGATCCAGCCAGCCTTCAGCCGCGCCTGGATGACCATCCGGTCGGCGTCGACGCGGGAAATGTCGAAGGCCGCCAAGGCTCCCGGATACTTCGTGGTCTCGCCGTCCTTGCGTTCGGTCCAACCAATCAGGTCGTCGGCCGCGCAGCCAGCGAAGTCCTCCATCGACTTGATACTCTCCTCACCGAGGGCGACCAGCATCGGCGTCGTCAGGCCGTCGATCTCCTTCAGCTCGTCGGAGACGCCCAATTCCGTCCGCTTGGAATCGAATTCGGCCTCGCGGCGCTCCAGATATTCGCGGGCCCGCGCCTGGATTTCGGAAGCCGTCTCCTGATCGAAGCCCTCGATCGCGGCCACTTCATCCTCGTCGACATAGGCGACCTCCTCGACGGTCGCAAAGCCTTCCGAAGCGAGAACCTGGCCGACCATCTCGTCGACATTGAGCGCGTTCATGAAGATCTCGGAGCGTTCGACGAATTCCTTCTGACGGCGCTCCGATTCCTCCTGCTCGGTCAGGATGTCGATATCCCAGCCGGTCAATTGCGACGCGAGGCGCACGTTCTGTCCGCGCCGTCCGATCGCCAATGACAACTGGTCATCGGGGACGACGACTTCAATGCGCTCGGCGTCCTCGTCCAGCACCACCTTGGCGACTTCCGCCGGCTGCAGCGCGTTGACCAGGAACGAGGCCGCGTCTGGGGACCAGGGGATGATATCGATCTTTTCGCCCTGCAATTCGCCGACCACCGCCTGGACGCGGCTGCCGCGCATGCCGACACAGGCGCCGACCGGATCGACCGATGAGTCGCTCGATATCACCGCGATCTTCGCCCGCGAGCCCGGATCGCGGGCCACCGCCTTGATGGTGATGATGCCGTCGTAGATCTCCGGCACTTCCATGGTGAAGAGCTTGGCCATGAACTGCGGATGGGTGCGCGAGAGAAAAATCTGCGGACCCCGCTGCTCGCGGCGGACGTCGTAGACGAAGGCGCGTACCCGGTCACCATAGCGGAACAGCTCACGCGGGATCTGCTCGTCGCGGCGGATAATGCCCTCGCCGCGGCCGAGATCAACGATCACATTGCCGTATTCGACGCGCTTGACGGTGCCGTTGACGATGTCGCCGACGCGGTCCTTGTATTCCTCGAACTGACGATCGCGCTCGGCATCGCGCACTTTCTGCACGATCACCTGCTTGGCCGACTGGGCCGCGATGCGGCCGAAATCCATCGGCGGAAGCTGCTCGGCGATGAAATCGCCCGGTTCGGCGTCGGGATTCTTGTCGCGGGCCAGATCGAGATAGATTTGCGTATTCGGATCCTCGACCTCGTCGACCACTTCCAGGAGCCGCTGCAGCTTCATCTCACCGGTCTTGGTGTTGATGTCGACGCGGATGTTGGTTTCCTGGCCGTAGCGGCTGCGCGCCGCCTTCTGAATGGCGTCGGCCATCGCCCCGATGACGATCTCGCGGTCGATCGACTTTTCGCGCGCGACGGCATCCGCGATCTGCAGAAGCTCCAGCCTGTTCGCACTGACTGCCATACTCTTTCTCCTGACCTTCGGTCGCTCGCCGCATCTACCGCGCCCGACCTCATCAAATTCCTGGCGGATCGCCGCCGCCGTCTAATCCTTCGCCTCGGCGGAGTGACCCCGCCGGGCGTCGAAACCTCAGTGGCCGCTGTCGGCCGCGCCAGCCTCGTCGTCGTCCGCGTTGTCCCCACCGGCCTTGCGCGCGGCCTTGTCGGCCTTCAGCGACGCTTCGACCAAATCGTCGGTCAAGATCAGCCGAGCTTCGCCGATGGCATCGAAGGGAATTTCCACCGAGCTCTCCTCGCCCTCGGCCGGCTTGTCGCGCTCGATGGTGATCGCCTCGTCGCTCACTTTGACGATCAGACCGCGGTAGCGCTTGCGCTCGTTGATCAGCCGGCTCGTCTCGAGCTTCATGAGAAAACCGGCCCAGGTCTCGAAATCGCTCTTGCGCACGAGCGGTCGATCGATGCCCGGCGAGGACACTTCCAGATGATAGGCCTTGTCGACCGGATCGTCGACGTCGAGCACCGGCGAGATCGCCCGCGAGACAGCCTCGCAGCCCTCGACCGTCATCGTGCCGTCCGGGCGCTCCGCCATGATCTGCACGGTCATCCCGTTCAGGCCGGAAATCCGGACACGGACCAGACGATAACCGATCTGCTCGATCGCCGGCTCGATAATCGCGGCGATGCGGGCTTCCAGTCCTTGCTCTTTCACGAGGCGATCAGCTGCGGTCGTCACGGTGCTCCGATAAGGCTGCGGGGCGGTTCGATCCTGCCGGATCATGCCCAGTTGCGTGTGTCTCCGCCGATCCGCGCAACGTTCCCGAAGCCCGCCCGATCATGAAACCGGACCCCCGGTAACAAAAAAGAGCGGGACCGGCAGGACCCACTCTCACGATCGCATCGCAGAGAATTTGTCCGCTCTATACGCTCTTTGGACTTATGCATCAAGCGTTTCTCGTGGCGAAGATGGGAAAGTCCGCGGCGCGACCGCCGTCGCGTCATCGCCGCCGGAAGGTCAGGTAGGCGGGGCGGCGGCCTTCGCGGATCGCCTTGGCCTCGTAACGTGTTCCCGGCCAGGCTTCGAAGGGGGTATGCCAGTCGGCGGCGCGGCGCGCCGTCCAGGCGAGATCGGGATGGTCGCCGCAGTGATGGAGCGTCCAGTCGACATAGGTTTGGATGTCGGAGGCGAAACGGAACAACGCTCCCGGCTTGAGGACGCGGGCCATGCGATCAAGGTTGCGGGCACTGACGAAGCGGCGCTTGAAATGCTTCTTCTTCGGCCAGGGGTCCGGATAGAAAAGGTCGATCCCGGCGAGACTCGCATCAGGCAGCCAGTCGAGCAACCGCGTCGCGTCGTCGTCATAAAGCCGCAGATTCGGGCGGGGCGATTCCGGCAGCCGGCCGAGCAGCTTGGCCATGCCGTTGACGAAAGGCTCGACGCCGATGAAGCCCGTGTGAGGAAAGCGACCGCTTTCCTGATGGAGATGCTCGCCGCCACCGAAGCCGATCTCGAGGCGGACCGCCTCGATGGGCTCGGCGAACAGCTCGCGAAGATCGGTCGGAGCCGGCTCGGCGAGGTCCAGCCGCAGGCGCGGCAGGAAGCTCTCGACGAGTTCGGCTTGCCGCGGGCGCAGCCTCGGCCCCTTCAGGCGGCCGAAAAACGCTTCGCGTGATCGCTGTGGATGGTCCCGCGCCGACATCGTCTCTTAGCTGGCGAGTGCCGCCTTCAGCTTCGGCACCAGGTCGGTCTTCTCCCAGGAAAACGAGCCATCGCGCCCGGGTTTGCGGCCGAAATGGCCATAGGCCGAGGTCTTTGCGTAGATCGGCTTGTTGAGGTCGAGATGCCGGCGAATACCGGTCGGGGACAGATCCATGACCTCCCGAATCGCCGCCTCGATCTGTTCCTCGGTCACCTTCTTGCCGGTGCCGTGCAGATCGACATAGATCGATAGCGGCTGGGCGATGCCGATCGCATAGGCGATCTGGATCGTGCAGCGATCGGCGAGCTTGGCGGCGACCACGTTCTTGGCGAGATAGCGCGCCGCATAGGCGGCGGACCGATCCACCTTGGTGGTGTCCTTGCCGGAGAAGGCACCGCCGCCGTGCGGCGCCGCGCCACCATAGGTATCGACGATGATCTTGCGGCCGGTGAGGCCGGCGTCGCCGTCGGGGCCGCCGATGACGAACTTCCCCGTCGGATTGATGTACCAAACGCAGTCATCGGCGATCGGAAAATCGCCGAGAGCCTCGCGGATATAGGGTTCCACGACGGCGCGGACCTTGGCCGAGTCCCAGCTTTCCTCGACATGCTGCGTCGACAGGACGATCGAGGTGACCTCGGTCGGATCGCCGTCGACATAGCGGACGGTGACCTGGCTCTTGGCGTCGGGGCCCAGCAGCCCGGCGTCGCCCTCGCCCTTTTTGCGCGCGGCCGCTAGAAGCTCGAGGATCTTGTGGGCGTAGTAGATTGGCGCCGGCATCAGCTCGGACGTTTCGCGGCAGGCATAGCCGAACATGATGCCCTGATCGCCGGCACCCTCGTTCTGGGCGTTCGCCCCATCGATGTGCTTTACGTCCGAGGCCTTGTCGACGCCCTGGGCGATGTCGGCCGACTGCGAATGCAGCAGGACGTCGATCTTCGCGGTCTTCCAGTGAAAGCCGTTCTGGGCATAGCCGATGTCGCGGATGGCGCGGCGAGCGGCGGACTTGAAGCGGGACGGATTGATGACCTCATTGCCGTGCTTGTCGGTCTTCATCAGACTTGGCGGCAGCCGGACTTCACCGGCGATCACGACGCGATTGGTCGTGGCGAGCGTCTCACAGGCGATGCGGACCGACCAGGGATCGAGCCCGGTCTTCTTGGCTTCGCGATAGACGAGATCGACGATCTCGTCGGAAATCCGATCGCAAACCTTGTCTGGATGGCCTTCCGAGACGCTTTCGCTGGTGAAGACAAATTCCGAACGCGCCATCTTTACCCCTCTTCGATTCCGGGAATCGCCCGTCTCAACTCCGCAGCCGTTCAACAGCGCGATGGTTCGACGGGACGAAAAGCTGCGTGGCGGGAGATTGGGTTCCCGACACATATATTGCGCGGTGCGGTGTGGGGCAACGAGGGTGGAAGGTCAAGTGCGGCGTGTCCCGCCGGCGCGATTTACTCGCTGCGCGGCTTGTCGTCCGGCTCGGAGGTGTCGGCCAGGGTCCGCACGAGTTCGATGATGCGGCGCCGGACCTTGGGGTCCCCGATCTTGACGAAGGCGCGGTTCAACTGGAGCCCTTCGGAGGAGGAGAGAAAGTCGACCACGTAGTCCGGCCCGGACGGTTCATGCAGCCCATTCTTACCGGGCGAACTGCCTGGAACATCCTCGAAGAAGAACGCGACCGGGACGTTCAGGACCTCGGATATGCGCTGCAGCCGGCTTGCCCCGATACGATTGGTGCCCTTCTCGTATTTCTGGATCTGCTGGAAGGTAATGCCGAGGCTCTCGCCCAATTTCTCCTGGCTCATCCCGAGCATGGTGCGACGCAAACGTACGCGCGAACCGACATGCGTATCGACCGGATTCGGCTTCTTCTTGTTCTCGATCATCGGATCGGCCTTTTCGTCTCTGCGCATCTCCAGGCCGTCATCCGTGTGGCCTGAACCCCCTCCCAGTCATTCCAGAAATTGATCGTTTGGTTGACTAGGCATTTGTCACAATTCACATCGTGCGCAGGGGGTAGGCGGTGCATGGCCGCAGAGTCAATCAATCCTCGCGCGCATCCTTAACCGGGATACCACTGCGGCAGCCCATGTTATTGCGAATGCAAGCCAAAACGGCAGGCTTGCGAAGCGCGCGAAAAGCGTGGGGGCACCCGCGCGCGGCAATCCGACCTCGATCGTGCCGGTCGATCCAAGCGCCAGACCGCCGATCTGCCGGCCGTAGGAGTCGTTGACGACGGAGATCCCGGTGTTCGCACTGCGCACGAGCGGTAGGCCGACCGCGACCGAGGTGAGTTCTGCGAGACGCAGGTGCTGGTAGGGACCCGGCGTCGCTCCGTACCAGGCATCGTTGGTATCATTGACGAGGAAGCCGGGCCGCGTTTCGGCCGTTCCCACGTCGATCTCGCCTGGAAAGATGATCTCGTAGCAAATCAGCGGCAGGAACGAAGGAGCGCCATCGAGCGCCACCTTGGCGCGCGCGGCTCCGGCGGAGAACCCCCCCGGCATCTCGGCCAGTTGCGACAGGCCGAAGCCTTCCAGAAATTCCTGGAACGGGAGATATTCTCCGAAGGGGACGAGATGGGTCTTGTCGCGTGCCGCGACGATCTCGCCCTCGTCGTCGATGACATAGACCGAATTGTAGACCCGCGAGGTCGCAATGTCCGGGCCTTCGATGCGGGCCGCGCCGGCAATCAGCGTTTCGTTCGGTTGCAGCGTGTCGGCGATGCGGGCGATCGCATCGGGCCGCTCGGTCAAGAGAAAGGGAAACGAGGATTCCGGCCAGATGACGAGGGTCTTCGGCGGCGGCAGTGCCGCGCCGATCGCGGGCGCCTTGGTATCGGACGATAGCGCGATGGTCGCGCCGGGGACCGTGGAGGGCTCCGCCCGCGCCTCGGTCAAGCGGATATGCCGATCGAAGATCGACTCGGCCTGGGTCGCTTCCCATTTCAGCGATTGTTCGATGTTCGGCTGAACCACCCGCAGCCGCACGTTCTCGACGAATTCGGTCGGATTCACCTGCATTCGCCAGAAGCCGAACCCCAGGTGGAAGATAAGGAGCGCGGAGGCGACCACCAGCACGGGACCACGCCCGCGGCGGTCGATGAGAACGGCTGGGCTGGAAAATACGATGACGGCAAGCAGCGTCAGGCCGTGGACCCCGACCAGGCTCGACGTCTGCATCAGCAGCGGCACCGGCGCGGCCATCACGCCGATCTCGTTCCAGGGAAAGCCGGTGAAGAGAATGGCGCGCAGATACTCAAACAGCGCGAAAGCGCCTGCCAGCGCGAAAATGCGCAGGGCGCTGTCGCCCCAGACAAGCCGGGCGAGCACGGCCGCCAGACCATAATAGATCGCCAGGATGGCGGGCAGCCCCAGAACCGCGAGCGGGATGAAAGCGGCGAAGGCCGCCGCATCGACCAGCATGGCCGCCCCCAGCCACCACAAGCCGGCGACGAAGTATCCGAAGCCGAACAGCCATCCGGTGACAAAGGCCGGCGCCATGCGGCGGATCAGCGAGCGGCCAGGATCGACGACGACACCGTCGAGCAGCCAGACGAGCAATGGAAAGCCAACAAAGCCGACCGCCGGAAAATTGTACGGCGGCAGCGCGAATGTACACAGGGCACCGGCGGCGATGGTCAGGACGACGCGGCGCCAGCCCTCCAGCAGCAAGACCCAACCGGCCAGCCGATCCAGGAGGCCCCCCTCGCGCTGGCGTCCGTCACGTCGAGAGATGACGCTCACATTGCCCCCCAAATGCTGTCGACGAATCCTGACCGTTCCCGCCCCGAATGGACCGCTAGCGAAACGTCACCGTCGCGGCGATTTCCGTCCGGCAGACGACGAAACCATGTCCTCCTCAAGGCGCATCCGCCAGTCCTTCGACGATGCGACGGCGCTTTTCCCCCTGCTGGAAGCGGACGATCCGCACCCGACGCACGCGCCGCGGGTCGGCGTCGAGGACCTGGAATTCAAAGCCCGGGACCGCCTGGACGACTTCGCCCCTGGCCGGAATTCGCCCGAGTTCGGAGAACAGCAGACCGCCAATCGTGTCGGCTTCGTCCTCATATTCGCTGATGTCGAAATCATCACCGACCAGTTTCTTGACCTCGTCGAGATCGGCCTTGGCGTCGGCATAATAGATGCCGTCGCCGCTCTCGGTGATCATCGCCGGTTCGTCGTCATGCTCGTCCTCGATATTGCCCACGACCATTTCGATGATGTCCTCCAGCGAGACCAACCCGTCAGTGCCGCCATATTCGTCGATGACCAGCGCCATCTGCGTGCGCATCGCCTGCATCCGCGCCATCAGGTCCGAGGCGAGCATGGAGGGCGGAACGAAGAGCACCGTGCGGATGATGCCGAGATCGGCGACGCGCCGGGCCAGGTTAATCTGCCGAAGATCGAGCCCCGACCGGGGTTTCTTGGCCGGCTGGCTATCGCCGCCGTTGGATTTGGCGGGACGGGCAACCCGCGTGATGTGGCCCACGACATCGCGGATGTGGATCATCCCGCGCGGATCGTCGAGGCTCTCGCCATAGACCGGCATGCGCGAGTGGCCGCTCGCCTCGAACTGCTTCATCAATTCGCCGAGCGTGGTCGTGATCTCGACCGCCTGGATGTCGGCCCGCGGAACCATGACGTCTTCGACCCGGACCTCCCGCAACCGCAGAATGTTGTTCAGCATGGCGCGTTCTTCGGGGGAGAAGGCCCCTTCGCCGTGCCCCGGCTCGAGCAGCGCCTGGGTCAGATCCTCGCGCATCAGATTGGGCATGCGCGGTCGCAGCCGGTGGACAAGAGCGCCGATAAATCCCCGCTCTTTTCTGGGTTTTCCGCCGCGCCGACTTCGGTCGTCGCCAGCGCCTCGCTCGCCGCCATCCTCGGCGGCGTCTACCGCGTCGTGGTCGTTCGGACCCGTCGCGTGCGTCTGAATGTTCATCGTCTCACTCATCGTTCAGTCGGCCATCATAACCGGCTTTGGGGGATTTTCGAGGCTTTCGCGATAGGGGTCCGCAATGCCGAGGTCGGCGAGGATCGCGATCTCCAGCGTCTCCATCGCCTCGGCCTCCGCTTCGTCGATGTGATCGAAGCCCATGAGATGCAAAAAGCCATGCACCAGAAGGTGGCGGACATGGTCGGCGAGGCGCTTGCCTTCGGCGCAAGCCTCTCGCTGCACGGTCTGAAAGGCCAGCAGAAGATCGCCGCACAGCGGCCCCGGACGATCGCCGGGCGCAAGATGGGCCATCGGAAACGACAGGATGTTGGTCGGGCGATCCTTGCCGCGCCATTCGGCATTGGCGGCGCGCACGGTCTCGTCGTCGGCCAGCGTCACGGCGATTTCGCTTTGCAGATCCTCCGGCAGGCCAATCCGCCCGGCCGCCGCGGCGAAAACGCCATGCGCCATCGCCGAGACATCGCCGAGCCCCGCCGCTTCCCACTCCGTCGCCTCGATCGAAAGGGCGACCGTCAGCCCTTTATACAGAACGGATCCTGATTTTCCCGATCGCACTATCTGTCCAGCGGGTTGGCCGACGCACGATGGCGCACCGCATCCTCCTCGTAAGCCTCGACAATTGCCTGAACCAGCGGATGGCGCACCACGTCCTTCGCTTCAAAGCGAACCGTGACCGCGCTCGGCACCTTTTCCAGAATGCGGAGCGCCTCGATGAGGCCGGATTTCTGGCCAGGCGGCAAATCCACCTGGGAGGGGTCGCCCGTCACCACCATGCGGGCATTCTCGCCCAGACGAGTCAGGAACATCTTCATCTGCATCGTGGTTGTGTTCTGCGCCTCGTCGAGAATCACCGCGGCATGGGACAGCGTGCGGCCGCGCATGAAGGCGAGCGGGGCGATCTCGATCGCGCCCGCCGCCAGAGCGCGCTCCACCTTCTCGGCCGGAATCATGTCGTAAAGCGCATCGTAAAGCGGGCGCAGATACGGATCGACCTTCTCCTTCATGTCGCCCGGCAGGAAGCCGAGCCGCTCACCGGCCTCGACCGCCGGCCGCGACAGGATGATCCGCTCGACCTGACCGCGCTCCAGCAGCATCGCCGCATGAGCGACCGCGAGATAGGTCTTGCCGGTGCCGGCCGGGCCCACCCCAAAGACGAGCTCCGACCGCTCCAGAGCCCGCATATAGGCGTCCTGGGTCGGCGTCCTGGCGTGGATCGTGCGGCGGCGCGTCGAAATCTGCGCGAGCGACATGCGCCCCTTCTTTTCGAGCGTCGGCAAATAGAGCTGGTCGTCCTGGGCGATCGCCATGCGAATGGCGCCCTCGACGTCGTTCTTGCCGATCTCGTGGCCGACCTGCAGCCGCTCATAGAGATAGTCCAGCGAGCGACGGGCCTGCTCGCTGGCGACCTGATCGCCGCGAATCTCGATCTTGTTGCCACGGGCCCGCGCATCGATGCCAAGCTTTTGCTCGATCAGGGCCAGATTCTCGTCGAACTGGCCGAACAGCGAACTTGCCAATCGGTTGTCCTCGTAGGTCAACACGATATGCGCCATATCCGATGCGCCGGAGGCGGGCGCGGTTCCGCGTTCGGCCCTCACGCGACCTTCCTCGCATCGCCGGCCCGAACCGCCCCGGAGCCCTCGGCAAGCAGGGAATTCGGCAGCGTCGCCGCAATGCGCACCGTTACCAGATCGCCGATCTCGCCGACATCGGCGGCGGCGACCACCGGCTGCAGGAAGGGCGAGCGTCCGACCCGCTGATGAACATAGCGGCCTGGCTTTTCGACCAGGATCTCGACGTCACGGCCGACGAGGCTTTCGGCGAAGGCCATCTGCTGCTCGCGCAACAGCGCCTGCAACCGCTGCAGCCGCTCCGATTTCACCGCCTCATCGACGTGGTCGTCCATGTCGGCGCCGGGCGTGCCGGGACGCGGGGAATATTTGAACGAGAAGGCCGAGGCGTAGCCGACAGTTTCGACGAGGCGGATCGTCGCCTCGAAATCCGCGTCGCTCTCGCCGGGAAAACCGACGATGAAGTCGCCGGACAGGGCGATGTCCGGCCGGGCGGCACGAATCCGATCGAGCAGCGCCAAGTAGTCCGCCGCAGTATGGCGGCGATTCATCGCCTTCAGGATGCGGTCCGAGCCGGACTGAACCGGCAAATGCAGATAGGGCATCAGCGTCGGCAAATCGCGATGGGCGGCGATGAGATCGTCGTCCATGTCGCGCGGATGCGACGTCGTATAGCGAAGCCGCCCAAGCCCGGGAATCTCGGCGAGCGCGCGCAACAGGCCGCCAAGAGCAATCGGCCGGCCGGCGGCGTCCTCGCCGGACCAAGCGTTGACGTTCTGGCCGAGCAGCGTCACCTCACGCACGCCGGCATCGGCCAGCCGACGCGCCTCGTCCATGATCTGGCCGAACGAGCGGGAGACTTCGGCGCCGCGCGTATAGGGCACCACGCAAAAGGTGCAAAACTTGTCGCAGCCTTCCTGAACGGTCAAAAAGGCCGTCACCCCGCGGGCGCGGATTTGCGGCGCCTCGGCGCGCGGCAGATGTGCGAATTTGTCCTCGACGGCGTAATCGGTGTCCACGACCTTGTCGCCCTTAGCCACGCGGGCGAGCGCCTCGGGCAGACGGTGATAGGTCTGCGGGCCGATGACCAGGTCGACGACCGGCGCCCGGTCGATGATCTCGCGGCCCTCGGCCTGGGCCACACAGCCGGTGACGCCGACGCGCAGTTCCTCGCCCCGCAAAGCCTTGTCCGCCTTCAAGAGACGAATGCGACCGAGTTCGGAATAAATCTTCTCCGCCGCCTTTTCGCGGATGTGGCAGGTGTTCAGGAGTACGAGATCGGCGTCCTCCATCGTCTCCGTCTGCCGATAGCCGTCCTTCGCCAGCGCGTCGCCCATGCGCTGGGAATCGTAGACGTTCATCTGACAGCCATAGGTCTTGATGAAGACTTTGCGGGTGTTGTCCCCGGCCGTCGCCGGCTCGCGTGCTTCGAACGTTTCAGTCATGCGCCCTTCTGGTCGGACCGAGCCTGGCGGCTTGGCGCCGACAGGGATGAATTAGACCCATATATCGACAGCATCATGACGCGGCGCAAGCGCTCGATCATTTTCACGCAGCTCGGAGCGGTCTTTTGCCTCCGCTCTGTGACCGCGAAGGCTCGCCGCGAGCATGTTTCGGACGCTGGCCTCGGCCGTGCGCGCTACCACCTTGCGATCGGACGATTCGCCGAAGGGGATCGGCGTGCCGAACGAAACCTCGACCCGGATCGCGCCCTCCTTGAGAAAGGTCAGAAGGTGCGGCCCCAGTTCGACGGCGCCCGGCCAAGCGGCCAACGGCCGAAAATAGCGGCCGAGCGGCACGCCATTGGCGTGGGTATAGGCGATCGCCACCGGCTGCACGGCGACCGCATGGGCCTTGTAGAAGCGGAGTGCCGACTGGGCGGCGCCGAACAGCGCGGTCTTGAACGGCAGCACCTCGTTGCCGTCCGAGGTCGTGCCCTCGGCGAACAAGACCATGACATCGCCGGCCGTCAGCCGCTCGGCGATGGCGTCGGCCTGGACCCCGGTGCGCCGGCGTGCCTCCCGCTCCACGAAGATGGTGCGCTGGAGCCGGGCGAGCAGACCGAAGGCCGGCCAGTCCCGAACCTCCGCCTTGGCGATGAACGACAGCGGCGTGATCTTGCCGAGCACCATGATGTCGGCCCAGGACTGGTGATTGGCGACAAGAAGCAAGGGATGGGCTTGGCTCGGCTGCCCGACGATCTTGACCTCGATACCGGCGACAGTGCAGGCGATGCGGTGCCAGATCACGGGCAGTCGACGTGCCAAGCTCCAGCCGCGCGCAATCGCCAGGCTCTGGAGCGGCCATAACACGAGGGTGAGCGCGGTGAGCGTCGCGGCCACGAAGCCGACGCGCAGCCATCCGATCATCGCTCACCCCCCGGTGGCGCGGTCATCATCCTGTACGCCATGGCGCCGCCGCCGCTATCTCAGTGTCCGCTTGAGCATCAACGCGCTGGTCGTGCGGCCGTCCGGCTGGCGGTAATAGGCCGGCCGGCGGCCAACCTCCTGGAAGCGCAACCGGCGGTAGAGCTTCAATGCCGAAGCGTTCTCCTCGTCGACCTCGAGGAACAGCGACGCCGCGCCCTCGGCATAAAGCTGCTGCAGCAACTGGTCCATCAGGAGACGGCCGACGCCGTGGTTGCGCGCGCGCTTGGCGACGGCGATCGTCAGGATCTCCGCCTCACCGTCGATGTTGCGGGCCAAAACGAAGCCCAGCGGCGGCTCCGACGGATGGCCGACATGTCGCGCGACGATGCCGATACCGCCCTTCTGGCTGAGGAGAGAGGCGAGTTCATCGCCAGACCAGGGATGATCGAAGGCTTCGCTGTGGAGATCGGCCGCCGCGTCGATATCGGAATCCTCCAGCGGCGCCGCAGCGATCTCCTGACCGCTTAGCCAGCTGTCCAGAAACGAGACCGTCCAGGTCCAGGGCAAAAACCAGTACATCGGCCCACTTTCCTCTCTGCCCGCTCATTCCGCCGTGTCAGCGGCGCTGTCGGCCGAATGAGACCAACCGATCCGCAAGCTTCACTCGACACAGAGTATCACAGCAAGAGTTGAGGAGTGCTTTCGCTCCCAAAGGCGACACCCGCCGTCGCGGAAGCGGGTTTCGCGTCGGCGCCGCGCAGGTAGAGCGGGCGCGGCGGCTCGCCCGCCTCGCGACCTACCGCAAGCCGTGCCAGCACAGCGATATCGACGCGTGCCTCATCCGTCAGGACTTCGCTGGCTCGCGGCTGTAGAACCGCCGCGGCGATCGCCGCGCCGGTTCCGACAAGTCCGATCGTCTGGCCTTCCGAAAGACCGGCGACGAAGGCCTGGAGCGCCTGCGGCGGCAACGCCCGCGGAGCTTCGACCTGCAACCCGTCGGCGCTAAAGAGCGCCGCATAAACCTCGCCGCGCTTGGCGTCGAGGACGCACAGGATCGGCTTGCCGCCACCGACATGGGGCGCCGCAAGCGCTTCCAGCGTCGTCACGCCGATAGCTGGAACGCCGAGCGCCAGCGCGAGGCCACGCGCCGCCGACACGCCGACCCTCAGCCCGGTGAACGAGCCGGGTCCGACCGTGACCGCGATCCTGGCAATGTCCGCATAGCCAGCCGAGGCGCTTTCAAGGACCGCGTCGACGACCCCCATCAGCCGTTCCGCGTGTCCCTTGCCGATCTCCGGTTCGGCACACCCGACGATTGCGCCGGAGCGAAGATCAAGGAGCCCCGCCGAACAGCGCTCGAAGGCGGTGTCGATGGCCAACAGCAGGGGTGTCATCTGCGCAAGCATGCGCTCTCGACGCGCGAAAGACGGGGACGAAGGCGCAACAATCGTTCCGGGTGCATCAGGCGGCCTCGACCGCCTCCACCGCTTCGACCTCGGGCACGAAATGACGCAACAGGTTCTGGATGCCGTGCTTCAGCGTCGCTGTCGAGGACGGGCAACCGGCGCAGGCGCCGCGCATGTTGAGATACACCGTGCCGTCGCGATAGCCGCGGAAGGTGATGTCGCCGCCGTCCTGGGCCACGGCCGGGCGAACGCGGGTTTCCAGCAGTTCCTTGATGGTCGCGACGGTGCTCGAATCGCTTTCCTCGAAGAACTCTTCCCCGTCCGGCATCGCTTCGCCGGCGGCCATGTCCGCCATGACCGGCTCGTTCGACATGAAGTGCTCCATCAGTCCGGCGAGAATCGCCGGTTTCAGGTGCTGCCAGTCCGGCCCGTCCTTGGTGACGGTGACGAAATCATAGCCAAAGAAGACGCTGGTCACGCCGGGGATGGCCATCAATCGGGTGGCCAGCGGTGAACGCTCGGCATCCTCGTTCGAGCGGAATTCGATGGTGCCGTTTTCGACGACGACGCGGCCCGGCAGGAACTTCAGCGTCGCGGGATTCGGTGTCACTTCGGTCTGGATGAACATGTCACGCCCCTTTTGCAGCATCGACGCCGCGGCAATCTTTGGAATTGTTCTAAACTTACAGCAGCGCTGCGCTCGCTGCAACAAGACGTCACCTCAAGATAAGGCGGCGGATCGATCATCAACAGAGGCTGGCGATATCCTCGTCCGTCAACGTCGCCGGTACGATCGTCACCGGGATCGGAAACGCGGCGCCCTTGCCCGACACCGAAGAAACCAGCGGCCCCGGCCCCTCGGAGGCCTCGCCGGCCGCCAGGACGAGAATCGCGATCTCGCGATCGGCCTCGATCAGCGCGTGGATCTCGTCGATCATCGTGCCTTCCCGCACCACGGACTCGGGCTCGATCCCGACCTTCTCGCGCAGTTCGTCGGCAACCTTGGCCAGCCGCGTCTCGGCCTCCTCGATCGCCTCGGCGCGCATGATCTTCTCGACGCCGAGCCAATGCTGAAAGTCTCCCGGCTCGATCACGTAGAGCAGCACCGCGCCGCCGCCGCTCGCCTTGGCGCGATACGCGGCATACGCCGCCGCGCGCCCGCATTCGGGGGTTTCGTCGATGATGGCGAGGAACTTGCGTTTGCCGCCGGCGTCCCGACCGATGCGTCTTGATACCATGGCGGCAAGATGGCAGCGCCGGGGCCGGACGGCAAGATGGTGGTGGTGGCCGGCGCGTTGAGAGGATCGGACCGACGCCGGATCACAGGCCGAAAATGTCAGTTCGCGTCGGGTTACGGCGGCCAGTCGCGGCTTTGATGCAGAACCCGCAGAACGGTCAGTGTCGTGTCGGTCGCACGATAGACGATGAGATAGGGGGTTTTCAGAACCAGCTTCTGGGAAACGCCCGACATTTTCGAGGGTCGGCCAATCGGATGCCGAGCCAGGAGGGCGACCGCATCGAGAACCCGCCGCTCGACACGCAGCGCCGCAGCCCGGTCCCTAAGCGCGATATAAAATACCGCTGCTTCCAATTCCTTCGACGCATCGTCCTCCCAGACGGTTCGTCTCATTAGGCGGCGTCTTGGCCCGCGCGATCGATCGCGGCCCGAAGTCGGCGAACCACCTCCTCATGCGGCACCAAATTGCCCTCGTCGGCGCTCTTGACCGCCGCTTTCAAGGCGCCGATTTCCGCCATCTCGCGTTCGAAGTAATCCTCGATCATCAAAGCCGCATAAACGGCTGGGCTATGCCCGGATTCCATCGCGAGCGTGGCGAGTTTTTCGGCCGCCTTGCCCTCGAGCGTCAAAGTCAGCTTTTCGTCGGCCATGACCGGCTCCCGCGTTCCCGTTCCCTTCACTATAAGCTGGCGGGGTCGGAAGCGCGAGAGATCGTCGGCCCGCGGATCAATTGCGCAGGAAGCCGACGATGTCCTTGACGTCCTTCATCGTCGCGTCCGCGATAGCGCCCGCGCGCTCGCCGCCGTCTTTCAAAACCGCGTCGATATGCGAGGGATCGGCGAGATAGCGGCGCATCTCACCGCTGATCGGCGCGAGGATGTCGACGGCGAGTTCCGCCAGGGCCGGCTTGAACTCGGAAAACTGCCGGCCGCCATATTCGGCCAGCACATCGCCCTTCGACCGCTCGGCGAGGGCGGCGAAGATGCCGACCAGATTGTCGGCCTCGGGCCGCTCCTTCAGGCCGTCCACCTCGGAGGGAAGCGCGTCGGGATCGGTCTTGGCCTTGCGGATCTTCTTGGCGATGGCGTCGGCATCGTCGGTCAGATTGATCCGCGACAAATCCGAAGGGTCCGACTTCGACATCTTCTTGGCCCCATCCTTGAGGCTCATGATCCGGGTCGCCGACCCTTCGATCAGCGGCTCGGTGATCGGGAAATAGCCCGCGGTGCTTTCCTCGCCTCCGGTGATCGGCACCGCGAGCCCGGCCGTTTCGATGCGCTCGGCAAAGTCGAAATTGAACTTCGCGGCGATGTCGCGGGTGAGCTCCAGATGCTGCTTCTGGTCGTCGCCGACCGGGACATGGGTCGCGCGATACAACAGAATGTCGGCCGCCATCAGGCTCGGATAGGCCAAGAGGCCGAGCGAGGCGTTCTCGCGGTCCTTGCCGGCCTTTTCCTTGAACTGGGTCATCCGGTTCATCCAGCCGACGCGGGCGACGCAGTTAAAGATCCAGGCGAGCTCCGCGTGGCCAGAGACCCGGCTCTGGTTGAAGACGATGTGCTTGTTCGGATCGATGCCGGCCGCCAGGAAGGCCGCGGTGATCGAACGGATCTGTCCCGGTAAATCGTCCTGGACGAGCTGCGCGGTGATCGCGTGCAGGTCGACGACGCAATAGAGGCAGTCATGGCTCTCCTGCAGGGCGACGAACTTTTTGATCGCACCGAGATAATTGCCGAGATGCAGATTGCCGGTCGGCTGCACGCCGGAGAAGACGCGGGGGGTGATGTCGCTCATGGTCGGCGGCTCCAAAGGATCGCGGCGGTATCGGAAATCGCAGGCGTTATGGCTGAGGGGCCGGCCGTGATCAAGCGCCAGTCACCTCAGGTGACGGCGGCGCCGTTCAGGCCTGCGGCTTCTTTCGCTTCAGCACCGCCAGAAACAGCTTGCGATCGGCCGCGCCGGTGGCCAGCGCCAGCGCGAAATAGATCGCCATGGCCGACGACACGAGAATAACGATCGCGAAGGCCTGCGTGGTGACGGGGGATTGCGGCCGCAGCCAGTCGCCGAGTTCGATCATCTCCAGGACGAGCACGGCCCCCATCAACAGCGATGAGAGAACCACCAGAGCGGAGCGCTTCACCAGCTCGCGGTCGATCTCCCACAATCCCTTTCGGTACAGCCCGGCAAACAGCAGACCGGCATTCAGCCAGCCGGCGATGGTGGTGGCGAGCGCAATGCCGCGCTCGGCGATGAGCCAGAACAGCACGAGTGACAGAACGATGTTGGCGCCGGCCGAGATCAGCGTCGCGATCATCGGCGTCCTCGTATCCTCGCGAGCGAAATAGCCGGGCGTGAACACCTTGGCCATGACGAAGGCCGGCAGGCCGAGGGCATAAAGGCCCAACACCGCCGCCACGGCCGGGGTCGCGGCCGCGTCGAAGGCGCCGCGCTCGTAGAGGACGCGGATGATCGGTTCGGGAATGATGAACAGGGCGACGGCGGCCGGCAACGTCAGGAACAGCGCGAATTCCAGGCTGCGGTTCTGGGTGTGCTGGGCTTCCCGCAGCCGTCCCGCCTTAAGCGCCCGCGCCAGCTCCGGCAGGAGCACGACGCCGATCGCGATACCGACCATGCCAAGCGGCAGCTGATAGGGCCGGTCGGCGTATTGCAGGGTGGAGACAGCGCCCGGCTTGAAGGAGGCGATCGCCTGACCGACGAAGAGGTTGATCTGGGTGATGCCGCCGATCAGCGCGGCTGGGCCGGCCAGAACCAGAAGCCGCTTCAGCCGCTTGGTCCAACGCGGCCACCGCAGCGCGACGCTGAAGCCGGCCATGCGCATGGCCACGACCACCATGGCGAGTTGGGCGAATCCGGCGATCAACACGCCCCAGCTCATCAGGAAGCCGATCGTCGCCTTGTCGGCGCCATCCCAGAGCGCCCAGCCAAGGACGCCGATCAGGATAAAGTTCAACAGCGTCGGCGCCACCGCCGCGGCAAAGAAGCGGCGAAAGGCGTTGAGGATACCCGACACCATCGCCATCAGCGACATGCAGGCGAGATAGGGAAACATGATGCGCGAGAAGGTCACGGTGATGTCGTAGCGCGCGGCACAGGAGATCACGTTGCCGCCGGCCGCCGGGTCGTCGATGCAGACCGCGAGACCCGGCGCGATGATCGTCTTGACCAGGAACGGCATGAAGATCATCGCCAGCACGGTCACAGCCACGAGGATCGTGAACAGCGTCGAGAACACTTCGTTGGCGAAGCCCCGGGCACCCTCCTCGCCTTCCTCCTCCAAAGACCGCGCGAACAGCGGAATGAAGGCGGCGTTGAAGGCGCCCTCGGCGAACAGCCGGCGAAACAGGTTCGGAAAGCGGAAGGCGAGGTTGAACGCATCCGCCACCGGGCCAACGCCAAGGGCGGAGGCCATCATCATCTCGCGGCCAAAGCCGAAAATGCGGGAGACGAGCGTCGCGCCGCCGACCGTTGCAAACTTGGAAAGCAGGCTCATCGATGGGGTATGCCGAAAGCGCGAGGGGATGACATGACGACGGACGAGGACATTTCGCCCTCGGAGCTTTCCAGAACGCGCGTCAGGCGCGCCTCGATACGCTCGATCCGCGTCTCACTGGTGATCTTGGTGCCGATCAGATCGGTGACGTAGAAGACGTCGACGACCTTTTCGCCATAGGTCGAGATATGGGCCGAGCGAATGTCCAGATTGAGGTCGGAAATCGCGCCGGTGACGTCCGACAGAAGGCCCGGGCGGTCCAGCCCCTCGACCTCGATGACGCTGAACTGGTTCGACAAATCGTTGTCGACGCTGACCCGCGGCTTGACCGGAAACAGCGTCGTCTTGCGCAAAGGCTTGCGCTGCGCGATGAGGTTCGCCGGCATCTCGCTCCCCTGCAGCAGCTTGGCGATGTTGTCGCAGATTCGCTGGGCGCGGCGGATCTCGTCATCGTCGGACACGAATTCGCGGTTGAGCACCATGACGTCCAGCGCCCTTCCGTCGGACATGGTGAAGATCTGCGCGTCGGCGATGTTGGCCCCGGCCCCGGCACAGGCGCCCGCCAGCAGCGACAACAGCCGCGGATGATCCGGCGCCAGCACCATGATCTCGGTCACCTCGTGGAACTTGTCGGTCCGTACGCTGGTGGCAAGCGGCTGGTCGGCCTTGGCGGTTCGAATGAACTCGGCGTGGCGGACCTGATCCTCGAGCGGGGCGGTGAGGAAATAATTGGGATAGTGCAGATCGAGATAGACCTGTCGCTCGAGTGCAGGCCAGGCTGCCAGCCGCTCGGCCAAAACCGCGCGCGCGAGAGCGATCCGCTCGCCCCGCGACGACTGGGTGAAGCCCCCGGTCAGCGTCGGTTCGGTCTCCATGTAGAGCGTCCGCAAGAGCTGACCCTTCCAGCCATTCCAGACGCCGGGTCCGACGGCGCGGATGTCGCAGACCGTCAACACCGTCAACAGCTTCAACCGGTCGAGCGTGCGCACCCGTTCGGCGAAATCGAGGATCGTCTTGCGGTCGTTGAGATCGCGCTGCTGCGCCGTCATCGACATCACCAGATGGTCCTCGATCAGCCAGGCGACGAGATCCGTCTCGCGCTCGTCGAGGCCGAGGCGCGGGCATAATTCGCGGGCGATCCTGGCGCCGGCGACCGAGTGATCTTCCGGCCGGCCCTTGGCGACGTCGTGGAGAAGCAACGCCACGTAGAGCGGCGTGCGGTCCTTCGGCGTGCGCATGAACCCCGTGGACATCGGCACTTCGTCGGCGAGTTCCCCGCGCTCCATCCGCGACAATGTGGCGATCGAGCGCAGCAGATGCTCGTCCACCGTATAGTGGTGGTACATATTGAACTGCATCATCGCGACGATCTTGCCAAAATCCGGGATGAATCGTCCGAGTACGCCGGCTTCGTTCATCCGGCGCAGATGCAGCTCCGGGTCGACCGGGTCGGTGAGAACGTCGAGGAACAGGCTGTTGGCATCCCGATCCTCCCGCAGATCGGCGTTGACCAGCCGGATCGACCGGCGGATCAGTTTCAGCGCGTCCGGGTGGTATTCCAGCTCATGCAGTGCCGCGAGCCGGAAGATCCGTATCAGATTCACCGGGTCGTCGCGGAAGACGTTCGGCCCGGTGACGTTGATGCGGTTGTTGTCGATATGAAAGGCGAGCGTGCCGGGGATTTTCCTGGCCCTATTGCGCAAGCTGCGCACGAAGCCTCGGAGGCCCGGGGCGGTCTTGGCGTGCTGCTCTTCCAGCGCCGCGCAGAAGATGCGCGTCAGATCGCCGACGTCCTTGGCGATCAGGAAGTAGTGCTTCATGAAGCGCTCGACATCCTTCAACCCCGGATGGGAGTTGTAGCCGAGACGCGCGGCAATCTCCGGCTGCAGGTCGAAGGAGAGCCGTTCTTCCGCCTTGCCGGCGACGAAATGCATGTGGCAGCGCACCGCCCAGAGGAAATCCTCGGCCTTATGGAACAGCCGTCCCTCCCGCCGCGAGAACACCCCGGCCTCGACGAGCGCTTCGGTGGAGTTCACCCGGTAGTGATATTTGGCGATCCAGAACAGAGTGTTGAGATCGCGCAGGCCGCCCTTGCCTTCCTTGACGTTCGGCTCGACCAGATAGCGGGTGTTGCCGGTCTTGGCGTGACGGACGGAGCGCTCACCAAGCTTGGCGGCGATGAACTCCTCGCTGGTCCCCTCGACGATTTCGGCCTCGAAGCGCTGGCCGAGTTCGATCAGCAATTCCTCGGCGCCGGCGATCAGCCAGCGTTCCAGGATCGAGGTCCGGATGGTGAAGTCGGAGCGGGCCAGCCGGATGCATTCGTCGACCGTGCGGGTGGCGTGCCCGACCTTGAAGCCGAGATCCCACAGCAGATAGAGCAGATATTCGGCCACCTGCTCACCGAGCGCGGTCTGCTTGTAGGGCAGGAGAAACAACAGATCGACGTCGGATCCGGGCGCGAGCGTGCCGCGGCCGTAACCGCCGACCGCCAAGATCGCCATACGCTCGCCGGAGGACAGATTCGCCGAGGGAAAGACGTAGCGCAGAGCGAAGTCGTGGATTTCCCGGATCACCGCGTCCTGCAACGAGGCGAGCCGCTGGGCGCACAAGAGGCCGCCGCCATCCTCGAACAGCATCTCCTCGATCATCGTCCGACCGTGGCGGATGGTTTCCTTGAGCAGCGCCAGAACTTCGGCCCGCGCCGCCGTCGAAGCGCCGCCGGAAGAGTCCTTTTCGGCGATCGACGCGAGCCCCGATCGCAGCATCTCGACGTCGAGGATGCCGTCGAGTTGGACCTGCTCGCCGGTCTCGACGAACGGCAGGAGGCTCGGCTGGGCGGGGCTGGCCTCGAGCATGGTCATATGCGGTCCTGCTGCTTATTCGCTTCGCGGCGAAGGCTATAACCCATTCGCAGACCCCTTGCGAGAAAACTCACCATGGCTTCCGCGCCACCAAGGCATCGCTCCTGAACGAAAAAAGGGCCACCCGCGGAAGCGGATGACCCTTGGCCCGGACGCTGCACGCGGGTGCAGCAATCGCATTGGCCGGATTAACGGCGAACCTGTCGGCGCTCGAACTCGTCCGCCTGGCGACGCTCAAAGTCCGAACCTGGAACGATGACCGAACGCGCGTCCACGGACGGCGCGGAACGCTCGGATACGTAGCCGAAGGCGCGCGCGTCGCCAGACGCCGACGGCGCGAGGGAGACGGAGCCGTCGACGACGGACTGGCGCTGCGCTTCCTGCTGCTGCTGGATGTAGAAGTCGGAGCCCGGCACGAGCGACTGGGCCGCGGCAGGCAGAACACCGGCAAGAGCGGCAACAGCGACGGAAATAGCGAGGATGTTCTTCATATCATAATTCCATTTATTTCGTTTTGTGGCGAGGCGACCGCATTTCACTGAATTGCTTGGCTCGACTCCGCCGGTGAACAGCAGCTAATCATGATATTTCGTCGGAAAAGACATTCCCACTGAACAGTCCGTCGAAAAATTGTGCTTCAAAACGAAGTGATCACTTCGCGAGACGCTAAACTGTGAACAATTTACAAATTAGGTTGCGGTCTCGCGGGCCGAGATTCCGGATCGGGTCGCGATCGATGGCCCCGGCGGCGCCCAACCCGGCCGCAATAAAGGCCGCCCCCGCCAAGCAGGCGAGTGCGGCGCGTGTTCTCACGACAGGCGGGCGAGCGCCGTCAACCGGTAAAGCGCTTCGAGCGCATCGCGCGGCGAGAGGCTGTCGGGGTCGAGCGCCGCGAGCGCGTCGCGAAGCGCGTGGTCTGGCTCAGACTCGCGAGAATGGGTTTCGGCGCGCCGTGCGACCGCCGAGAATAGCGGCAGGTCGTCGACGAAGGCGGTCCGCTTCTCGCCCTGCTCGCCGCGTTCGAGTTCCGCCAAGACTTGCCGGGCGCGTTCGACCGCCTTGGGCGGAAGCCCGGCCAGCTTGGCGACCTGAATTCCATAGGACCGGTCGGCGACACCGGCCGTGACCTCATGCAGGAAGATCACCTCGCCCTCCCACTCCTTCACCCGCATGGTCGCGTTGCGCATGCGGGAAAGCCGCGCGGCCAGCGCGGTCATCTCGTGGAAATGAGTTGCGAAGAGTGCCCGGCAGCGATTGACCTCGTGCAGGTGCTCGACCGCGGCAAAGGCGATCGACAGCCCATCATAGGTCGCCGTGCCCCGGCCGATCTCGTCGAGGATGACCAGCGCCCGCTCGCCCGCCTGATTGAGGATCGCGGCGGTTTCGACCATCTCGACCATGAAGGTCGAGCGGCCCTCGGCGAGGTCATCCGAAGCGCCGACCCGGCTGAACAGGCGATCGACGACCCCCACATGGGCCCGCGCCGCCGGCACGTAGGAACCCATCTGGGCCAGAACAGCGATCAGGGCGTTCTGGCGCAGAAAGGTGGATTTGCCGCCCATGTTCGGGCCAGTGAGCAGCCAGATCGATCCTGCCCCCTCCTGCCCGGCCCCAGGCGGCGACAGGTCGCAGTCGTTGGAAACGAACGGCTCGCCCGACCCCGCCTTCAGCGCTGCTTCGACCACCGGGTGGCGGCCGTCCTCCACGATGAAAGCAAGGCTGTCGTCGACAAGCGGCGGCGTCCACTCCTCGGCGACGGCGAGTTCGGCCAGGGCGGTGGACACATCGAGCACCGCCAGCGCCTCGGCGCCACGCTGCAGCGCCTCCGCCGCCTCGCCGACGGCGGCGACCAGGCGCTCGAAGGCCTCGAGCTCGATCTTGAGCGCTTCGGCTGCGGCGCCGGCGATCCTCGTTTCCAACTCGCCGAGTTCGGTGGTGGTAAACCGCATCGCCGACGCCATGGTCTGGCGATGGATGAAGCGTGTTTCGCCGTCCTCGACGGCCAGCGCCTTGGCCTGCGCCTCGCCGACCTCGACGAAATAGCCGAGCACGTTGTTGTGCTTGATACGTAGGTTCCGCACCCCGGTCTCGGCGACGTAGCGGCCCTGCAGATCGGCGATCACCCGCCGCGAATTCTCGCGTAGCGTCCGCGCCTCGTCCAGCGCCGGTATCGCGCCGTCGCGGACGAAGCCGCCGTCGCGCTTGAGGAGCGGCACTGCGTCGGCGAGCGTATCCGACAGCGCCTCATGCAAGGATTGGGGCAGCGCGGCGAGCGCCGTGACCGCATGGCGCAATTCGTCCGGCATCTCGGCAGCGGCGGCAGCGGCGATGGCGAAGGCGGCCTCCAAACCGTCGCGAATCGCCGCGAGGTCGCGCGGACCGCCACGGCCGAGCGACAACCGCGACAGCGCCCGCTCGGTGTCCGGCAGACCCGTGAGCGCCGCGCGCAAGCGCTGGCGGTTCGGCATATCCTCGACGAAAGTGCGGACCGACGCCTGCCGGGCCCGGATCGCCGCCGGGTCGGTCAGCGGGGCGGCGAGCCGGCCGGCCATAAGCCGGGCACCCGCGCCGGTCACGGTCCGGTCGATGGTCGACAGCAGGCTGCCCTGCCGCTTGCCCGACATTGTCCGGGTCAATTCCAGCGAGGCGCGAGTCGCCGGATCGATCTGCATGAGCGAACCGGCGACCACCCGCTCGGGCCGCTGCAGGGCCGGGCGCGCCGCCATCTGGGTCTTGCCGAGATAGGCGATCAGCGCGGCGGCGGCAGCCAGTTCGACCCGCGAGAAACCACCGAAACCGGACAGCGTCGCCACACCGTAGAAGCGGCAGACCCGCTCCTCGGCGGTCGCGCCGTCGAACAGCGCCTGCGGCTCGGGCCGCGCGGCGCGGCCATACCGGCGCAGCAATGGCTGCAGCGTCTCGTCATGGAACACCGGCTCGGCGACGACGATTTCGCTCGGCTCGAGCGCGGCGATATCGGTGGCCAGGCGCCCGATGTCGGTTTCCGCGAGGCGGAAGGTGCCAGTCGACAGATCCGTCCAGGCCAGGGCGAAGGCCGCATTTGGGCCGGAGCCTCCCAATCGCGCCAGCGCCATCAGATAATTCGGACGCCCTGGCTCGAGCAGCGCCTCCTCGGTGATCGTCCCCGGCGTCACCAGGCGGACCACGTCGCGCTTCACCACCGATTTGGCGCCGCGCTTGCGCGCTTCGGCGGGGTCCTCGACCTGCTCGCAGACCGCGACCCGATGACCGAAGGCGATCAGCTTCTGCAGATAGTCATCGGCCGAGACCACCGGCACGCCGGCCATCGGGATGTCCTCGCCGAGGTGCTTGCCCCGCTTGGTCAGGGCGATGCCAAGCGTTCGCGACGCCTCGGCCGCATCATCGAAGAACAGCTCGTAGAAATCGCCCATGCGATAGAACAGCAGGCAGTCCGGATTGGCCGCCTTGATCTCGATATATTGCGCCATCATCGGCGTCGGGGCGGCGTCCTTGTCGGCCGTCATTGCGCGGATCGGTCTCTTTCGTTCAAACTGGGGCCGCCCGGTCGTGCGGAACGCCGACGAACGCGGCCAACCATACAAGCTCCCCTCCGCTTAGCTGCGTGGCTATCGCGATGGAAGGGGAGATGAAGACAATTGCAGGGGGAAGCATGGATCAGCGCACGACAGGTCACCGCAAGCCGTCCGTCTCCGACGCCGAGGCACTGGATTTTCATTCCTCCGGGCGGCCGGGCAAGCTGGAGATCAACGCGACCAAACCGATGGCGACCCAGCGCGACCTGTCGCTCGCCTATTCGCCCGGCGTCGCCGTGCCGGTGCGCGCCATCGCGGAAGACCCGGACAAGGCGTTCGACTACACCGCGCGCGGCAACATGGTGGCCGTCATCTCCAACGGCACGGCGATTCTCGGCCTCGGCAATCTCGGCGCGCTGGCCTCCAAGCCGGTGATGGAGGGCAAGGCCGTACTGTTCAAGCGCTTCGCCGACGTCGATTCCATCGACCTGGAGATCGACACCGAGAATGTCGACGAATTTGTCAATTGCGTGCGTCTGCTCGGCCCGTCCTTCGGCGGCATCAATCTGGAGGACATCAAGGCGCCCGACTGCTTCATCATCGAGGAGCGGCTGCGCGCGGCGATGGACATTCCGGTGTTCCACGACGACCAGCACGGAACGGCGATCATCGCCATCGCGGGGCTGATCAACGCGCTGCACCTCACCGGCCGCGATCTCGCCTCGACCAAACTGGTCGTCAACGGCGCCGGCGCCGCCTCGATCGCCTGTATCGACCTCATGAAGGCGATGGGCTTTTCGCCGGAGAACGTCATCGTCTGCGATACCAAGGGGGTCATCTATCGCGGGCGCGAGGCCGGCATGAACCAATGGAAGTCCGCCCACGCCGTCGACACCGACCGGCGGACCCTGGCGGACGCCATGGACGGCGCCGATGTCGTCTTCGGTCTCTCGGACAAGGGCGCCTTCACTCCCGCCATGATCGCCTCAATGGCGAAGAACCCGATCATCTTCGCGATGGCCAACCCCGATCCGGAGATCACGCCGGAGGAGGTCGCGGACATCCGCACCGACGCGATCATGGCGACCGGGCGCTCGGACTATCCGAACCAGGTCAACAACGTCCTCGGCTTTCCCTACATCTTCCGTGGCGCGCTGGACGTGCGCGCGACGACGATCAACGAGGCGATGAAGGTCGCCGCCGCCGAAGCGCTTGCCGCTCTCGCCCGCGAAGACGTGCCCGACGACGTGGTCGCGGCCTATCGCGGCCAGCGCCCGCAATTCGGCCCGGATTACATCATCCCAGTCCCGTTCGATCCCCGCCTGATCTCGGCGATCCCGCGGGCGGTGGCCAAGGCGGCGATGGACACCGGCGTCGCGCGCCGGGCGATCACCGATTTCGACGCCTATGACAGGGAGCTGCGGTCGCGCCGCGACCCGGTCGCCTCGACGCTGCAGGGCATCTACGACGGCGTGCGTCGCGATCCCAAGCGCGTGGTCTTCGCCGAGGGAGAGGAGCCGCAGGTGATGCGGGCGGCCGTCGCCTATGTGAACCAGAATCTGGGCACCGCCATCCTGCTCGGACGCGATGCGGAGATGCGCAAGACTGCGCGCGAGGCCGGCATCGATCTCGACCGTCCCGGCCTCGAGCTGGTCAATGCGCGGCTTTCCAACCGGGTCGACGACTATACCCAGCTGCTCTACGCCCGCCTCCAGCGCAAGGGCTATCTGCACCGCGACTGCGTCCGGATGATGCGCAACGACCGCAATCTGTTCGCCAGCGCCATGGTCGCCATGGGCGACGCCGATGCCATGGTGTCGGGCGTGACACGCAACTACCAGACCGTGCTGCAGGACGTCGGCCGGGTGCTCGACGTCAAGCCGGGCCACACGATGATCGGCATCTCGGTCGTGCTGTGTCGGGGCCGGACCGTTCTGGTCGCCGACACAGCGGTGCATGACATGCCGAACGCGCAGGAACTCGCCGACATTGCGATCGAGGCGGCGGCGATGGCCCGCAAGCTCGGCTACGAGCCGCGCGTCGCCATGCTGGCCTACTCGACTTTCGGCAATCCGCCGGGCGAGCGGGCGCAGAAGGTGCAGGAGGCGGTCCGCATCCTCGACGGGCTGAACGTCGATTTCGAGTATGACGGAGAAATGAACGCCGACGTGGCGCTCAACCCCGAGATCATGGAGCAGTACCCGTTCTGCCGGCTTTCCGGCCCTGCCAACGTCCTGGTGATGCCGGCCTTTCACTCCGCCTCGATCGCCACCAAGATGCTGCAGGAACTGGGCGGCTCGACCGTCGTCGGGCCGCTTCTGGTCGGGCTGGAAAAGCCGGTGCAGATCGTCGCGCTGGGAGCCAAGGATTCCGAGCTCGTCAATATGGCGGCCATTGCCGCCTATGAGGCTATCGATTGACGCGCGAACAGATGGAATGGCGATCGCGACATTGTCGTCGCGATCGCGAAGAACCATGTCAGGTTCGTCAGCTTCCGTTCATCGGTGCTGTGCCATATCGACAAGCTGCCGCCTTCGCTCGAGGCGGACGATCGCCCGAGAAAGTTCCCCATGCTGAGAACCGCCCTTATCGTCGCCCTATCGACACTCGCGCTGACCAGCCTCGCGGCCGGTCAAGGCGGCGACGAGAATGTCATCGTCCTGCAATACGCCGCTGAACATCCGAGCGACAACGCACAATTGCCGACGGCACCGCAACTCGGCGATTCCGTGCCGGATACGATTGCGCTGCAACAGGTCGACGGCAATTCTACGCTCGCCTATTTCTACTACAATGGCGAACCGGTACTGGTCGATTTGAAGACCCGCAGCATCGTGCGGATCGGCCAGTAGATTAGGCCACGCCCGCCCTTCAGGCGGCGAAACGGCTGGCGTCAGCGCCGTAATGACCAATATAGCGCGGGTTGATGTTGGCCCGCGGCAGCACGACAAGTACGTCGGTCGTGCCGAACTGATGGTCGACGACCGCGCCTTCGCCGATATAGCCGCCCAGCCGCAAATAACCCTTGAGCAGCGGCGGTAGAGCCGCGAGCGCCCTGCGCGCATCGACCGCGTCAGCGGAATCGGTTGGGAAAATTCCTACCTTGGCATGGGCACGCACCCGCCATTCCGCCGGCGCCGGCGCGTTCTGTCTCAAAAAGGCGAGCGGCAGGGCCAGCGCCTCGGGATCCGTACCCGCCAGCGAGGCGCAGCCGAACAACACGTCGATGTCGTGGCCGAGCACGTAGCTCCAGATCCCCTGCCAGAGCAGTTCGACGGTGCGCTTGCCGCGAAATTCCTTGAGGACGCAGGAGCGCCCGAGTTCTAGAAACCGCGTGCCTTCATGCCTGGCGAGCATCGGCGCGATGTCGAATTCCTGGGCGGTGTAGAAGCCGCCGGCCAGAATGGCCATCTCGCCGCGCAACAGCCGGTAGGTGCCGACGATGCGGTTCGGGATCGCGCCGCCGCGGCTGTGATCGAGAACCAGAAGGTGGTCGCAATAGCGGTCGTAGCCGTCCCGATCCCGGCGGGTCATTTTCTGCAACTTTGACGGCTGGGCGCTCATTTCCTCGTAGAAGACGTGATAGCGCAGCTTCTGCGACGCCCTGACCTCGGCCGGCCGGCGCGCCAGGCGGACCTCGAGCTGCCCGATCCGCCCCAGCACCGGCGACATCGGATCGAACCGCCGGGTCAGGTGGCGCAACCTCGCGGGAACCGTAGCTGGACCGGCGGCGCCAGGATCCGGTGCCGTCAACCCCGCGCCGATCAGTTGCGCCTGCCGCGTGCCCTGTCCGATCATCGCATCCTCCGTCCGGCCAACTCCGCGCTGCAGTGCCATAGCGATCGACAGCGAAGAATTTGTGACCGTCCCGCCGCCACTATCGCTCAAGTGGCCACGACGAACAACGTGCCGGATGCGGGTCGGTTCACGTCATGTCGACGACGACGCGGCCGCGGATCTTGCCCTCGACGATGTCCCTGGCGGCATCGAGAATGCCGTCGAAGGTGATTTCCGTCGCGATCGACCGCAGCTTTTCCGGTTCGAGATCCTGCGACAGACGCCGCCATGCCTCCAGCCGCCGCGGTTTCGGTGCCATCACCGAATCGACGCCGAGCAACGAGACACCGCGCAGAATGAACGGGGCGACCGAGGCCGGAAGATCCATGCCCTGGGCGAGCCCGCAACACGCGACGGCGCCGCCATAGGAAGTCGCCGCCAGGACGTTCGCCAGGGTGTGACTGCCGACGGCGTCGACGCCTGCGGCCCAGCGCTCCTTGGCCATCGGTTTGCCGGGCTCGGAGAGTTCGGCGCGATCGATGATTTCGGCGGCGCCGAGATCGGTCAGCCAGCCGGCTTCGTCCGGCCGGCCGGTGGAGGCGATGACATGCCAGCCGAGCTTCGACAGGATCGCCGTCGCGACCGAGCCGACTCCGCCCGAAGCGCCGGTGACGACCACCGGCCCACGATCCGGCCCCATTCCGGCCTTCTCCAGCGCCAGCACGCACAGCATCGCCGTGTAACCGGCGGTGCCGATCGCCATCGCATCCTTCGGCGAAAAGCGCTCGGGCAGCGGCACCAACCAGTCGCCGTTCAGTCGGGCGCGGCCGGCATAGGCGCCGTAATGGGTCTCGCCGACGCCCCAGCCATTGAGCACGACCTTGTCGCCCTCCTTCCAGTCGGCGTGGGTGGAGCGGATCACGGTTCCGGCCAGATCGATGCCGGGGATCAGCGGCCAGCGGCGCACGACCGGCGCCTTGCCGGTGATGGCGAGGCCATCCTTGTAATTGACCGTCGTCGCCTCGACGGCGACGTCGACGTCGCCGTCCATCAGATCGTCCGGCGCCATCTCCACGACATTCACCGACTGCTTCTTCTGCTCGTCCCGCGATACCAGGATCGCCCGAAACGTCTCGCTCATTGCATCACTCCCGTTCTGATATTCGACTGAGGGCCGGGACCGGCGATGTCAATCGCGGGGTTCACCGACCTTGGCGACCGTCCCGCGCCTCGGCGCCAGAATGAACTCCTCGATGAGGATCACGACCGCGCCCACGGTGATGAAGGCGTCGGCGAGGTTGAAAACGGCGAAATCCCAGACCGGCGTGTGGAAATAAATGTAATCGACGACATAGCCGAGCCGGACCCGATCGATGAGGTTGCCGATCGCGCCACCGACGATGATCGCCAGACCGAGATGGAGGAAACGTCGCTCGGGTGGCGTCTTCACCCAGAGATAAAGGACGACCGCCAGAACGACCGCCGACAGAAGCGACAGCCCGACATCGCCGAACCCCGCGAACATCGAAAAGGCGATGCCGGTGTTGCGGGCGTGATAAAGCGCGAGGAAGGGCAGGACCTCGATCGCTTCGCCCAGATCCATCGTGGCGACGACGAGCGCCTTGATCGCCTGGTCGGCAATGACCGCGACTGCGACGAGAATGACGTTGAAACTGATGAACGCGCGCATCACAGGCTGAGCGCTCCCCGGCGCACTTCGAACAGCATCACGCCGGTGGCGACCGCGAGATTCAAACTGTCGGCGCGCCCCGCCTGCGGAATCCGCACCAGGACGTCGCAAGCCTCCGTGAGCCGGTCGGTCAGGCCGGCCTGCTCGTTGCCCATCAACAGCACCGTCGCCCCGGCGCCGTAATCGGGTTTGCGGTAGTCGATCGCTCCCGCCATGTGGGCGCCCGCGACCAGGCCCTTGAAGCGCTTGCGCCATTCCAGGAATTCCGCCTCGCCCGCCCGCGCCAGCGGAACCGAGAAGATCGAGCCCATCGTCGCGCGGACGGTTTCCAGCGAGAACGGGTCGACGGTCTCGCCGATCAACACGACGCCGGAGGCGCCGGCCGCGTCCGCGGTGCGCAGCACGGTGCCGAGATTGCCCGGATCGCGGACCCGGTCCAGCGCCACCACGACGTTGTTACCGGTCACATCGAGCTTGGCGAGCGGCGTCAGCCGGCGGCGGAAGACGCCGACGGCGTTCTGGGGATTGTCGCGGCGGGTGATGGCTTCCAGCACCTTGGCGCTCGCCTCGACGAGGTCGGCGCCGAGCGACACGGTCCGTGCCGCCGTTTTCGCCAACAGTTCCTGGCCGATCTCGGCCTTGGCGACGATCAGGGTCTGGATTTCCCAGCCCGCGTCGAGCGCGTCGATCACCAGCTTCAGCCCTTCGGCGAGGAACAAACCGGTCTCGTCGCGATGCCGCTTCTGCGCCAGCGCGCGAATATCCTTGATGATCGGGTTGGAGATGCTGGACACCTCCTTGACCCGCCCTGGCGCGCGCGTCGGGGCGAAGTGGGGCCGGGGTTCGGTGCCCGAGGCCGGTGGTGGACGATCAGACATGGTCGGCGCTCCAGCGCGAGAAGAGGGACGTCGACAGGAGGCGCGGCTCGTCGCCGGCCTCGCGGATGACGAGTTCGCCCGACTGCAGATTGCCGCCGAGCCCGCGAAAGCTCTCGCCCATGAGCGCCGACAGGGCGTAGAACGAAGCGCGGATCGAATAGGCGGTGAGGATCACGAACAGCGGACGATCCGACAGAAGTTCTCGGACGAGACCTAGCAGATAGGGCAGATCGTCGAAGAGCTGCCAGACTTCGCCTTTCGGACCCCGGCCGAATTTCGGCGGGTCGAGCAGGATCGCGTCATAGCGGCTGCCGCGTTTGACCTCGCGCTCCACGTAACGGATCGCATCCTCGCAGATCCAGCGGATCGGACGCGCGCCGAGTCCGGCCATCTCCTGGTTCTCCCGCGCCCAGCCAACCGCCTTCTTGGAGGCGTCGACATGGGTGACCTCGGCCCCGGCGCGGGCGGCGATGAGCGAGGCGATGCCGGTGTAGCCGAAGAGATTGAGCACACGCACCGGGTTGTTTCCCCGTTGGCTGGCGGCGCGGATCGCGGCCTCGGCATAGGCCCAGTGCGCCGCCTGCTCGGGAAACACGCCGACATGACGGAAGGAGGTGAACCGGCCCTGGTAGGACAGCCCGTCATGGACGAGCGGCCAGGTCTCGCCGAGCGGCGAATGGGGAAAGCGCCAGCGCCCGGTGCCCTCCTCGTCGGTGTCGCCGGTAAAGACAGAGTCGGCTCTCTGCCACTCATCCGGCTGCAGCCGCGGCCGCCAGATCGCCTGGTTTTCCGGCCGGCGAACCAGCAGCGGGCCATAGCGCTCCAGCTTCTCGCCGCCGCCCGAATCGATCAGCGCGTAATCCTGCGTCGGCTCCACGGTGAGGATCAGCGGCCCCTCTTCGCTCGGACGCGCGCCCACTTGCTGAGGTAGCGTCAGCCGCGTCGATGGCTCCACCGGTCGGCCGGGTCGGCCACCCCCGCGCTGTTCGTCGCCGCCCGGGCGCGCGCGCTCCGGCCGGTCCGCCTCATGCTTGCGGGACACCGTCCGAGCCGGTTTCGTGGCCGTCTTGTGGTTCGGCCGCCGCGTTCGCGCCAAGGCGAAACTCCCTGCTACTGTGGTTCAGAGCGCTCCTTAGCGGTTCCTTGGCGGCTTGGCAAAGCGACCAAAAACGTGCAGCAAGTCGCGGGCAACATATTGCGGGTGCCAGAACTCGCGCCCGCCAAACAGGGAGGATCAACATGGATCTGAAGGGCGAATATCGACTGTCGGCGCCACGTGAAAAGGTCTGGGCCGCGCTCAACGACCCGGACGTTCTTCGCGCCTGCATCCCCGGCTGCCAGAGCCTGGAAATGACGGGCGAGAACGAGATGGCCGCGACGGTCGTCACCAAGGTCGGCCCGGTCAAGGCAAAATTCTCGGGCGAGGTCCGTCTGGAGAATATCAACGCGCCGGAGAGCTATTCCATCGTCGGCGAGGGCAAGGGCGGTATCGCCGGCTTCGCCAAAGGTGGCGCCGACGTACACTTGGCCGAGGACGGCGCGGACACCATCCTCACCTACGACGTCAAGGCCCAGGTCGGCGGCAAGATTGCCCAGCTGGGCGGACGGCTCATCGATTCGACCGCCAAGAAGCTCGCAGGACAGTTCTTCGATTGTTTTGCAGAGACGGTCTCAGGCGGCACGGCCGCGGTCGAAGGCACGACCGAATCCGTCTGAGGCGCGGCCAGCGCCTCGGCGAGGGATCGCGGACTATCTGGAACGCAAAGGCCCGCTGCATGGCGGGCCTTTTGACGAGAGTGCGACGTAGGGCCGGCTCGGTCGCCCATACCCGCAGGTTTGGTATGACGCCGCTCCTATTACGCCGCCCGTGAGGTCGCCAGTGCCGTCGAATTGGAGGCGGCCTGCCCGTAGGAGGCGCGGTCGCGTTCTTCCTGGAGCTGGCGAAGTTTCGCCTTGTTCTCCTCGGTTTCGCGCCGCAGCTTTTCCACCTCGTATTTGCGCTTCCAGGACTTGCGCCGGTAATGCGACTGGGTCAGCCAGGTGCCGATCCCGCCCAGCACGACGCCGATGATCACCGACCCCATCAAAAGAATGAACAGCGGCGCCTCGAAGGCGAGCTGCGGCATCGAGCCGATCGGATCGAGTGAAACCGGGATCGCCTCGCGGTTGGCCACGCTGAAGACGACCAGCACGATGGCCAGAGGAACCAGAATGAGCAATGAAAGTATTTTCGAAATCATGCCTACGCCTCGGACCTCTGTCAGTTGCGGCGCCCCTGCACCGGCACCCGCGGGCCTTGTCATCGTTTGAAAATGGGCGCCAAACCGGATGCGTCAATCATTCTGACGGGTATCGCGGTCGACGCCTGCCTCACTCCTCGTTCAGGCGCTCGCGCAATTCCTTGCCGGCTTTGAAGAACGGGACCCATTTCTCCTCGACCTCGACCGCTTCGCCGGTGCGCGGATTGCGCCCCGATCGGGGCGGGCGATTCTTCACCGAGAACGCTCCGAAGCCGCGCAATTCGACCCGGTTCGACTCGCACAGCGCCTCGGTGATCTCGTCGAAGATCGCCTTGACGATCGTTTCGACGTCGCGCTGGTAGAGATGCGGGTTGCGGCTGGCGATCGCCTGCACGAGTTCCGACTTGATCAAGCGATTTTCCCCTCTTGGTGTACGGCCCGGTCGCTTCTGACCGCCGAACTCTCAGCGCGTCCCGTTTGGTAAACATCAGACATTTCCACGACTTCACCGCAGTGGCGCACGCCCATCCAAAGGCTGCCAGAGCGACACCATGCCGTCAAGGTGGCCGACCTTGCGCAAAAGGGCGGTTTCGAGCGAGGCGGCGCGAGGATCGAGGCCGAACGCGCCGAAGAGCATCGCCCTGGCGGCGGCAAAAAACGACGCATAGCCTTCGGCCTCGGGTTCCCGGTCGACAATTTTGAGCCCCTTCGTCACACCGCGATCATCCTCCAGCCAGCGCCGCACCTCGGCTTCGCCACCCAGCGCATCGACCAGCTTGCGCTCGAGCCCCTGGCTGCCGGTGAAGATCGAGCCGTCGGCGAGGGCGCGCGCCTCGGCCAGACTCATGTCGCGCCGTTCGGCGACCAGCGCGACGAACCACTCGTAGGTGTCCATGATCAGGCGGCGGATCATCGCCTTAGCCTCCTCCGGCGCGGGCGCGAAGGGCGAGGGCTCGGCCTTCATCGGGGAGGATTTGATCGCGTTGACCTCGACGCCGATGGTGTCGAGCAGTTCCGAGGCGTCGACATATTGGAAGATCACCCCGATGGAGCCGACGATGGAGGTTCGTCGGGCGACGATGTGATCGGCGCCGGAAGCGATCATGTAGCCGGCCGAGGCGGCGAGTGTTCCGACCTCGGCGGCCACCGGCTTGACGGCGGCGATGGCGCGCACCGCTTCGTAGAGCGCCTCGCCGCCCACGGTCGTTCCACCCGGCGAATCGATCCGCAGTACCACTGCCTTGACCGCGTCGTCGTCCTTGACCTTTTCGAGAAGGTCGAGAAGGTCCTGGTCTTCAGTAATCAGGCCCTCGATCGCCACTCTGGCGATCTGATCGCGCGACGAAAACGTGGCGGCGCCGTCGAAACCGGAGAAAAGGGCAGCGGCGAGGGCGGCGAGCGCCACGAAGACCACCGCCGCCACGCGCCAGAAGCTCAGCTTGCGGCGCAGCCGACGGCGATCGATCAGGTCCTCGGCGGTTGCGGACATGGACGGCTCCATAGGATTGCGCGTTGCGGCGAGGGTTAGCCGGAACCGCGCGTCCTGTGAAGCCACACGAAACGTTCATTCCCTCAGGTTAAGAATTTATGGCAAGTTTTTGGCTTCGACGCAAAAAGCCCGTATTGCTGTCGGATCGCCGTAAGTCTGGACAAGGCGCATCGCAGGCGTCGATGGACCGAGCCAGGACGGAGAGGACCCGATTGACGGTGGACACGAACCCAACCGGAAGGCGCGCAGCCAGGCTGATGGCCTCGCCGGCGAGGCCGACCGGGCACGGCGCGAGCACGCGGACCGAGCGGGAATTCGCGCGGGCACGACGGCACTCGCGCCTCGTGCGGGTGCTGAAGATCGGCCTGCCGGCGGTCGCGGCGCTGATCGTCGCCTTCGGAATCGCGGTGACCTGGCTGGCCCGCGGCCTGCCGGATAACGTTTCCGTCGCCGACACCTCAATCGCCGACGGCCGGGTGGTGATGCAGGCGCCACGCATGTCGGGGCTCGACAGCAGCAATCGGCCCTACGATCTGGTCGCCGAGCGCGCCATCCAGTCACTGAACGGTGGCGGAGTCGATCTGGAAAAGGTGAAGGCCACAGTCTCCGTCGATGACGATACCACCGCCGACATCACGGCGGAATCGGGCAATTACGATCAAACCAACCAGAGATTGCAGCTCCGCGACGGGATCACCGTCGAGACGACGAGCGGCATCTCGATCAATCTGGCGGCGGCCGACATCGATCTCGCCGAAGGGACCCTCGACGGCGAGGGACCCGTCGCGATCGATACTCCGGCCCAGACCATTCGCTCGGACACGCTCACCGTATCGGAGGGAGGCAAGGTCTTTTCCTTCGGCGGGCGCGTTAAAATGGTTCTCACCCCGGGCCCGTCCTCCGATAGTCAAGAACAAGCCTCGAGAAACGAGTAAGATATGCGATCGTCAAAATTCGGCCGCGCGGTTCCGTTGTATGCCGCCCTGTTCGCGAGCCTGATCTTCGCCGCGTCCGTGTCGGCGCAGCAGGGGCTCGGCGAGAGTTTCACCGGCCTCCAGATCAATGGCGACCAACCGATCTCGATCGAGTCGAACCAGCTCGACGTCGACGACAACAAGGCTGTCGCCACCTTCACCGGCAATGTCCAGGTGTCGCAGGGCGAGACGGAACTGAGAACCGGCAAGCTTGTGGTTTCCTATACCAAGGCGCAGGACGGAGCGTCCGGTGGAAAAACGGGCACCAGCGCGCTTCCGGGCGGTTCCAGCCAGATCGAGCGCCTAGAGGCGAGCGAGAAGGTCTATGTGAAATCCGCCGATCAGGTCGCGACCGCCGAAAAAGCGACCTTCGACATGAAAAGCGAAGTGGTCGTGATGACCGGAAACGTCGTCCTGTCGCAGGGCCAGAACGTCGCCGAGGGCTGCCGGCTGACGATCCAGATGCAGACCGGTCTCGCCCGCCTCGAAAGCACGAATTGCGGTGATGGCGACAGTGGCGGCAGTGGCGGCCGGGTACGAATGATGCTGACGCCGGACCAGTAGAGCAGCGATTGGTAGAGCCATTGAGGTCGAACGCGTGAAGTTTCAAACGACCGCCGAATCCGGGACATCGGCACAGATTCTGCGCCGCTCATCCGCCGAGGGCGACGCCGTTTCCGGTCCAGAGGGGGTGGGTCAGGATCGTCCCGACGACGCCGTCGGGACGCTCTATGCCACGGGGCTGACCAAGACCTACCGCGGCAGGCGGGTCGTTGACGACGTGCGGCTCGGCGTGCGCCGCGGCGAAGCCGTTGGCCTGCTCGGCCCGAACGGCGCCGGCAAGACGACCTGCTTCTACATGATCACCGGGCTCGTTCCCGTCGACGCCGGGCGCATCGTGCTCGACGGCCACGACATTACCAGCGTGCCGATGTATCGGCGCTCACGGCTGGGGATCGGCTATCTTCCCCAAGAGGCCTCGATCTTCCGCGGCCTGTCGGTAGAGGACAATATTCGCGCCGTTCTGGAGGTGGTCGAGCCTGATCGCGCAGTCCGCGAGCGCGAACTCACCGCGCTGCTCGAGGAATTCAACATCGCTCATCTGCGCAAGCAGGCCTCGACCTCGCTCTCCGGCGGCGAGCGCCGACGCTGCGAGATCGCGCGCGCGCTTGCCTCCAAACCGACCTTCATGCTGCTCGACGAGCCCTTCGCCGGTGTCGACCCCATCGCCGTCTCGGACATTCAGGGGCTGGTCCGGCACCTGACCAAGCGCGGTATCGGCGTGCTGATCACCGATCACAACGTCCGCGAGACGCTGGGGCTGATCGACCGCGCCTATATCATGCACGCCGGCGCCGTCCTGACGCACGGTCGGCCTCAGGAGATCGTCGACAACGCCGATGTGCGCCGCTTCTATCTCGGCAACGAATTCAGCTTCTGAGCCGCGACAGCGCCGCCGCGCGACGATTGACAAAGAACGCGACGACCCGCTTTGATGAGGCGGCAAGGGTTGCCGCCCGTCCAGCTTTCGCGAGCAAGTGCCGGGCTACGCGTGCGCGGGGCCAGAACATCGCGCCATCGCTGCAGCCCAAACCTAGGTGAGTATATCGGCGTCTCATGGCTCTTTCCGCCAAACTGCACATGCGGCAGACGCAATCGCTGGTGATGACGCCCCAGCTGCTGCAATCGATTCGCCTGCTCCAATACAGCCATCTCGAACTGAAAGCCTTCGTCGAGACCGAGATGGAGCGCAATCCGTTGATCACGGATGCCGATACGGCCGCGCCGGACGAGCCCGCGCCCGAGAGCCCGGACGGCCATCCGGCCGATGCGGACAAGGCCGCTGGCGGGGATCCGGAGCATGGCGGCTTGACCGGCGCGGCGAGCGATGGCGCGGCCTTCGAGAGCGGCTTTTCAGGACGCGATGACGCCGGCGACGACAGGCCAGCGCAATCCGGCCCGAGCCTGCGCGGCGAGACGCGCCTGATCGGGACCGGTTCCGATTTCGGCATCGACGACCTGGCGGACAACCGCCCGTCCCTTCACGCCCACGCGCGCGGTGAAGTCGCCGACGCGCTGGCGCCTGGCCTGGAGCGCAAAATCGGCGAGGCGATGGTCGAGCTTCTCGACGAGTGCGGCTATTTGCGGATCAGTCTGGAGAGTTTCGCCGCCGATCTCGGCGTTACGGTGACCGACGTCGAAGCGGCGCTCGAGATCCTGCAGCGCGAAGCGACGCCGCCCGGGCTGTTCGCACGCGATCTCGCCGAATGCCTGACGCTCCAGCTGCAACGCCAGGGACGGTTCGATCCGGTCATGGGGACCGTGCTAGCCCATCTCGACCTGCTTGCCCGCCGGGACTTCGCCGCGCTCCGACGCCTCACCGGCGAGGACGAGGCCGGTCTGATGGATATCCTCGCCGAGATCCGCGGCCTCGATCCCAAGCCCGGACACGCCTTCGATCATGAGGGTTTCGAGACCCTCATTCCCGACGTCATCGTCACCGAAGCGCCGGATGGCGGCTGGCGGGTCGAACTCAACCCGGATGCGTTGCCGCGCGTGCTCGTCGACAACGCCTATCTGCGCACCGTGCGCGGCGGCTGCCTGTCGGACGACGATCGCGCCTTCATCGGCGAATGCCAGCAATCGGCCAACTGGCTGGTGCGCTCGCTCGACCAGCGGGCCAAGACGATCGTCAAGGTCGCGAGCGAGATCGTGCGCCGCCAGGACGGGTTTTTGACCGATGGAATTAAAGGACTGAAGCCAATGACGCTGATGGCGGTCGCCGAAGCGATCGGCATGCATGAATCGACCGTCAGCCGGGTCACCGCGTCAAAATTCATCGCGACGCCACGCGGCACATTCGAGATGCGCTTCTTCTTCACCGTTGCAATCGCCTCGGCGCATGGTGGCGAGGCCCATTCGGCCGAGACGGTCAAGCATCGAATCAGGGCGCTGATCGACGCCGAAAGCCAGGGCAAGGTCATGTCCGACGACGACATTGCCGCCATCCTTCACAAGGAAGGCGTCGATCTGGCGCGGCGAACCGTCGCGAAATACCGCGAGGCGCTCGGCATTCCGTCGTCGATCCAGCGTCGGCGCGAGATGAACGCGCGGCGGCTGGCCTCTTGACGAGGGACCGCGGGGTGGCGCAGACCAGATGGATGCTCGGGCTTTTGCGGAAAGGGGGATGGGCCATGATCCCCGCGTTGACAGTCTTGGCGTTCATCCCTAGAAGGCGCCACTTCGTGAATTCAGTCGGATCCGCGCGATCCGGCACCGTCGCCGCGTGAAAATTGCGGACCAAACGGCATCCAACGCCCGCCCGGCGCGTTTCACTTGACCGGCGCCAGAGGCCGAAACGGTCATCTCACAGGAGCTTTCAAGCATGAGCCTTCGTGTATCGGGAAAGCACATGGACGTCGGCGAGGCGTTCCGGACGCGGATCGAGGAACGGCTGAGCGAAGCCGTCGACAAATATTTTGACGGCAATTTCTCCGGCACCGTCGTGATCTCGAAAAACGCCGCCCGCTATTCGTCCGATTGCACCTTGCACCTCGACACCGGCGTGGTTTTCCAGGCCGCAGGTGAGGCGCACGATCCCGAGTCCAGCTTTGCCGACGCCGCCGAGCGCATCGAGAAGCGTCTCAGGCGCTACAAGCGCCGGCTCAAGGATCACCGCCCACACGTCAACGGCCGCGACATGGCCTACTCCGTCATGGCGGCGATTCCGGATGAAGAGGAAGAAATTCCCGAGGACTTCTCGCCGGCGATTATCGCCGAAACCACGCTGAAGGTCGGAACTCACTCGGTTGCCGGCGCGGTGATGGAGCTCGACCGGCAGGACGGTCCGGTCGTTGTCTTCCGCAATGCCAAATCCGGGGATCTCAACATCGTCTTCCGGCGGCCCGACGGTAATTACGGCTGGGTGGATCCATCGACCTACGCTGGCGACGCTTGAGCGCCGCGCAAGGTTCAAGGCCCAGGTTGACGCGCTCCGCAGCAAGAGGCACCTCAGCGATGGATTTCGAGACACTCATCGAGCCCGCGGCGATTCTGCCCGCCTTGCGGGCCACGTCCAAGAAACAGGTGCTTCAGGAACTCGCCGAGAAAGCAGCGACGCTGACGGGGCTGCCCGAGCGCGAGGTGTTCGAGACCATCCTGCAGCGCGAAAAGCTCGGATCGACCGGCGTCGGCAACGGCATCGCCATCCCGCATGGCAAGCTTCAGGCGCTCGATCACATCGTTGGTGTTTTCGCGCGGCTGACGCGCCCGGTGGATTTCGACGCGCTCGACGACCAGCCGGTCGACCTCGTCTTCCTGCTGCTCGCGCCGGAGGGGTCGGGTGCCGACCATCTCAAGGCGCTGTCCAAGGTCGCGCGGTTGTTGCGCAATCGGGATACCGTCGCCAATATCCGCGACGCGCGCGATGCCGGTTCGCTCTACGCGCTGATGACCAGCGCCTCGGCGCAGAACGCCGCCTGATTTTCTCCACCTCTCACGAAAAAGGCGACCACGCCGGTCCGGCATGGTCGCCCTGATTTTCCGTCGTGGTCGTCGCGGTCAGTGGAGGCTGACCGTCTCCAACTCGTTTTCGTTGGCGCTCGCCAAGATGCTGCCGCGGTCGTCGGACACCGCCAGCGGCGTGCCGTCGGCCGAGAACAAGGCCCACAGATTGAGCCCGGGGCGGATCGATTGCGCGGCGGGAAACCGCGCCCGCATCTCGTCCGATGTCATCTGGCGCAGATACGCGACGTGGCCCTCGCCGATGGCGGCAAGATCGGTCTCGCTGACAGTCGAAATCTGGTGTTCGGTCATGGCACCGTCTCCTTTAAAGGCTACGCGATACTCGGTCAGTCGGCGACCGCGATCTCGATCTTCTTAACGATCCGCTCAGGCTCCGGCTTTGCCAGATCGATGAACAAAAGCCCGTTCTTCAACCGCGCTCCGATGATCCGCATACCGTCCGCGAGCAGGAAGCACTTCTGGAACTGCCGCGCGGCGATGCCGCGATGCAGATATTCGCGCTCGGTCTCGTCGCTCTGGCGACCGCGGATCAAAAGCTGGTTCTCTTCCGTCGTGACCTCCAACTCCTCCGGCCTGAAACCGGCGACCGCAAGGGTAATGCGGATCAGGTCGTCGCATATCTCACCGTCCTTGCCAGGCCGGACACGTTCGATATTATAGGGCGGGTAGCCGTCGCCAGCCTTAACAATCCGCTCAAGGGTCTTTTCGACACTGTCGAAGCCAAGCAGAAGCGGGCTGGAAAACGGCGTCATACGGCTCATCGGTCTGCCAAGTCCTTCAAGAAGCGACTTTCTGGGAGATGGCCCTTTAGCGGCACCTTCTCCGGCTTTCACTTCTCCATATGGCGTCGCCTGTCCGGCCATTCAATCCATCGCGCTGGTGCCGTGGATGTCACGATACTGGCACCGTTTCCTTGCCAAACGGAAAACGGCGACCCGAGCCGGGCCGCCGTTGGCTTGTCCAGTCGAACCTGCCCGTCGGGTCAGGAGGCGGTGGTCGCGCCCGGCTTGAAGGCCAGCGCCACGCCGTTCAGGCAATGCCGCTTGCCAGTCGGCGCCGGACCATCGTCGAAGATATGGCCGAAATGCCCGCCGCAGGTGGCGCAGTGGACTTCGGTTCGCGGATAGATCAGCGCGTAGTCCGTCCTGGTGCCGATCGCCGACGCCGACAGCGGCGCCCAAAAGCTCGGCCAACCGGTCTTGGAATCATACTTGTTCGCCGAGGAATATGCCGGCGTATCGCAGCCAGCGCAGGCATAGACGCCAGCCTGCTTGTTGTCGTTGAGCGGGCTGGTGAAGGGGCGCTCGGTCGATTCCTCACGTAGAACGGCAAACTGTTCCGGCGTCAGCTTCGCGCGCCACTCGTCCGGGGTCAGCGACACCGAAAACGCCGCTTCGCGGCTTTTCGCGC
This sequence comes from Aurantimonas coralicida, assembly GCA_011050685.1. Classification (GTDB taxonomy): domain Bacteria; phylum Pseudomonadota; class Alphaproteobacteria; order Rhizobiales; family Rhizobiaceae; genus Aurantimonas; species Aurantimonas coralicida_A. Next base: position 38,823 of record DRFF01000083.1, on the reverse strand, counting down.
GCGAGCCGAAAAACAGACCGCCGCCGATGGCCGTCGCGGCCATCGCCGCGGTACTCAGCAGAAAATTGCGTCTCATCATGATGATCTCCCTGGTTCGACGAGGCGGCGTTCGCCGTCACCTCCCCGGCCGCACGGGGTAGTTTGCCACGTCGCGGCGCGGCAGCCGATCGTCGCGACAATAGGGACACTGAGGTCCCCGCGCCATTCACGAAGGGCGCGGGGGCGATCACATCGGCAGGAGCGACATCAGCCCGCCGTGGTCAGGACCGAGCCTTATTTCGGCATCAGCACGCTATCGATCACATGCACGACGCCGTTTGCCTGCATGACGTCGGCCTGGGTGACCGTCGCGGCATTGCCGGATTCGTCGATGACGACCAGCTTGTCGCCGTCCATCTGCAGCGTCAGCGTGCCGCCCGAAACGGTGGTGACGTCGTGCTTGCCGCCATCGTCCTTGATCATCTGCATGGCTGCCTCGGACGTCGCCGCCGCCGGGACCACATGATAGGTCAGGATCTTGCTGAGCTGATCCTTGTTTTCCGGCTTCAGCAGCGTCTCGACAGTGCCGTCGGGAAGCTTCTCGAACGCTTCGTTGGTCGGCGCGAAGACCGTGAACGGCCCCTCGCCGGCAAGCGTCTCGACGAGGCCGGCGGCCTTCACCGCTGCGACCAGCGTCGTGAGATTTTCGGCGGCCGAGGCATTTTCCGGGATGGTCTTGGCCGGGTCCATCGGCGCGCCGCCGACCATCGGCATGTCCTGGGCGAAGCTGGCCGAGGTGACGCCGACGGTGCCGACGGCGATGAGCGAGGCGATGGCGGTGGTGCGGATCAGAGTCTTGATCATGTTGGAAGTCTCCCTGTTTCGTTGGTGAAACGTTCCGTCCCGACTTGGGAGGATGCGGGAGATACGAAGCCGGCCGCAACCGGCTTCACTTTTCGCGATCACGTAATCGTCAGGACGGAAGGAGGCTGGGGGACCAGGGAAGGGCGCCCGAGGCGGGAGTGCAGAGCAGCAGCGTTCGATGGGACCATCAACGCCGTTGTCCCTTCGATCTGGCGGCCATTTGCCGTTGGAGTGAGAAGCTCGCGAGATCGACTGATCAACATGAACTCACGCTGAGGTTGACGAGGATCGAGCTTAAAGATAACTATCTAGTTATGAAACTATCTGGTTATGCGCATGACGCTGTGAACCTTGACGCGATCTTTGCCGCGCTCGCCGACCCCACCCGGCGCTCGATCCTCGCCCGGCTGGCGGCTGGTGAAGCCTCGGTAAATGAGATCGCCGCGCCGTTCTCAATGAGCCAGCCTGCCGTTTCGAAGCATCTGAGGGTGCTGGAACGGGCGGGGTTGATCGAGCGGGATGTCGACAAACAGCGCAGGCCGGCCCGACTAAAGGCTCAGCCGATGGCGGCGGCGGTAAACTGGCTCGACGAGTTCAAACAGTTCTGGTCCTCAAGTTTCGGCGAACTCGATGGCCTGCTCGATGATCTGAAAAAGTCCGAGACGAAAGAGGCCCGAGAATGACTGATTTGCCGACGTATGTACTGGAGCGCGTATTTGATGCGCCGCGTGAACTGGTATGGAAGGCGTGGACCGATCCGGAGCTATTGCCCCGCTGGTACGGACCTAGGGTGGAAACCATTATCCATCGCCTTGAGCTGAAGCCCGGGGGCCTTTGGCTGGTCGAAATGAAATGGGGCGATAATTCCAACTATCAGCGTGTGGAATACACCGAAGTCATATCGCCAGAACGGCTGGTTTGGTTGCACTCTTCGTCGGACGCGGAGTGGAATGTCATTCCCTCTCCCATGATGGCGGACTGGCCGCAGGTGCTGCTGACGACGGTCACGTTCGAGGACGATGCCGGGCGGACCAGGGTGCGCCTGACCTGGGTACCGCATGAGGCGAGCGAGGCTGAAATAGCCTGCTTTGCAGCCGCGATGGGCGGTATGGACAAAGGCTGGGGCGCTGGAATGACGCTGCTCACAGAGCTGCTGGCGGAGTTGCAGGCATGATCTGATTGCCGGACTTTCGCGGCAGACGTAAAGCCGTCGATATGGCCGATGTCGTGGCACTGGCCGCCGGCCCCCCCCTCAATCATCCACGCTCCCGCGCATCCGCTTGGTCTGGGAACGGCCCTTCTTGGCTTTTAGCCGGCGTTCGATCGAGCCTTTGGTCGGCCTGGTCTTGCGGCGCGGCGGCGGCGGCGGCTTCAGCGCCTCGCGCACGAGCTCGGCCAGCCGCTCCCTGGCGTCCTCGCGGTTGCGGTCCTGGCTGCGAAAGCGCGAGGCCTCGATGAGGACGTCCCCATCCTTGGTCGCCCGCTGACCGGCCAACCGCAACAGCCGGCGATGCGCATCGGAATGCAGCGCGGTGGACTGACTCCCGAGGAACCGGAGCTGAACCGCCGTCGAGACCTTGTTGACGTTCTGGCCGCCCGGGCCGCCGGCGCGGATGAATTGCTCCTCGAGATCGGCGTCGGGAATCGTCACCCGATCGTTGATCTTGAGATCGTTCTCCCCCGCCATTTGCCTCGCCCTTCGCTTGCCGCCCGGCTTCCCTTGCGATTCCGGTTCGGCCTGATCGCACTATAGAGGGTCTTCGGCGATCGCAACGCGCCGACCCCACGCCGCGCCCCTCCGCAAACGAAAAGGCCCGCAGCTGGAGCCGCGAGCCTTTGCTCGAACGAACGGTCTTTGCGTGGCGGGGCTATTCGGCCGCCATCGCCTGGGCCGGCGCGGCCTCAAGCACGTCGGCGTCGACGTGGCTCTCGAACTTGGCGAAGTTGTTGCGGAACATTTCGACCAGCTTTCTCGCCTGGGCGTCGTAGGCCGCCGTATCGGCCCAGGTCGAGCGCGGGTCGAGGATGGCACTGTCGACACCCTCCACCGCGACCGGCACCTGGAAGCCGAAATTCGGATCGGTGCGGAACTCGGCGTCCTTCAGCGAGCCGTCGAGCGCGGCGGCGAGAAGCTTGCGAGTCGCCTTGATCGGCATGCGGTGGCCAGTGCCGTAGGCGCCGCCGGTCCAGCCGGTGTTGACCAGCCAGCAATCGACGTCGTGGCGCCCGATCAGATCGCGCAGGAGATTGCCGTATTCCGAGGGGTGACGCGGCATGAAGGGGGCGCCGAAGCAGGTCGAGAAGGTCGCCTCGGGCTCGGTCACGCCCTTTTCCGTGCCGGCGACCTTCGCGGTGTAGCCGGACAGGAAGTGGTACATGGCCTCGGCCGGAGTCAGCCGGGCAATCGGCGGCATCACGCCGAACGCGTCGGCGGTCAGCATGATGATGTTCTTCGGATGGCCGTCGCGGCCGGTCTCGCTCGCATTGGGGATGAAGTGCAGCGGGTAGGCCGCGCGGGCGTTCTCGGTGAGCGAACCGTCGTCGAAGTCGGGCACTCGATCAGCATCGAGGACGACGTTCTCCAGCACCGTGCCGAAGCGGCGGGTGGTCGCGAAGATCTCGGGTTCGGCCTCGGCCGACAGGCGGATCGTCTTGGCGTAGCAGCCACCCTCGAAATTGAAGATGCCATCCTCGCCCCAACCGTGCTCGTCGTCGCCGAGCAGGGTGCGGTGCGGGTCGGCCGACAGGGTCGTCTTGCCGGTGCCGGACAGGCCGAAGAACACTGCCGCGTCGCCGTCCGGACCGACATTGGCCGAACAATGCATCGGCATGACGCCGCGCTCCGGCAGGAGGAAATTGAGTGCAGAGAACACCGACTTCTTCATCTCGCCGGCATAGGAACTGCTGCCGACCAGGACGATCTTGCGCGTCATGTCGACGGCGATCACCGTCTCGGAACGGCAGCCGTGACGCTCCGGGTCGGCCTTGAACGACGGCAGGTCGATGATCGTCATCTCCGGCACGAAGTCCTTCAGTTGATCCTCGGTCGGACGGATCAAAAGCGTGCGGATGAACAAGGAGTGCCAGGCGTATTCGGTGACAACGCGCACACGGATCGCATTGGCCGGGTCGGCGCCGCCGATCAGATCCTGCACGAACAGATCACGGCCTTTCGCGGCGGCCTTGAAATCGTCGTAGAGCCGCTCGAAAACCTCGGGCTCCATCGCCGCGTTGTTGTCCCACCAGACCACGGGATCGGTGGTGTCGTCGCGGACGAGGAATTTATCCTTCGGCGATCGACCCGTGTGCTTGCCGGTGACGGCGGCAAAAGCACCGTGCGCCGTCAACTGTCCCTCGCCCCGCCTGACGGCGGTCTCCACCAGTTCCGCTTCCTTGAGGTTCCACCGTACCGAGGACAGATCCGACAATCCCGTCGTCTCGATCCCACTATTGGCGTTGCGCGTGCCGATCTCGTCCACCCGTCATCTCCCATGCCGTGCGGCCGCTCCTCAGCAAGCGGTCTCGCAATAGACCTGCTTGATACTGCCCGAGGGCCTGCCGATCAACCCGATTCATCCGGGAATGCTTAATCGAAACAGTATGTTAATCGATTTAGACTGGCGATGGATCATTCTAATCGGTTCGATCCGCTCTACAAATCGTTTGATATGTCGGCGATTTTTTTCGCCCGATGCTCCGCGACGAGCGCGCGGCCTTTCGACTTTAGCGCCCGCGGCTTTGTAATTTTGTCATTCCGCCACATTTACCGCAGATGGGCGATACTATCGCGCCATCAGCGGGGAGGTCCGGATTGACCGGCCTTCTCCCAGAAGGGACAGGCCTGCCGCCGGACACAAGACCGTCGGCAACCGGCGAGACAGCCGGGCGCTTCAAACGACAGCGATGTCGCGTGGAGGGTGGAAAATGGAGAGTACCGCAATGCCTACGATCGCCCTGGTCGACGACGACAGGAATATTCTCGCGTCGGTTTCCATCGCGCTTGAGAATGAGGGCTACCGGGTCGAGACCTACACCGACGGGGCGTCCGCCCTCGAAGGTCTGCAGTCGCGCCCACCCAATCTGGCGATCTTCGATATCAAGATGCCGCGCATGGACGGCATGGAACTGCTCAGGCGCCTGCGGCAGAAGTCCGATCTGCCGGTGATCTTCCTGACGTCGAAGGACGAGGAGATCGATGAGCTCTTCGGCCTGAAGATGGGCGCCGACGACTACATCCGCAAACCGTTCTCGCAAAGGCTTCTGGTCGAGCGGGTGCGGGCGCTGCTGAGGCGCGGAGCAGCGCGTGAGGGCGTCGCCAAGACCGGCGTGCCGACGCCCGAATCCTCGCTCGAGCGCGGCCAGTTGGTCATGGACCAGGAGCGGCACACCTGCACCTGGATGGGACAGCCGGTCACCTTGACGGTGACCGAGTTCCTGATCCTCCACTCGCTCGCCCAGCGGCCGGGCGTGGTGAAGAGCCGCGATGCCCTGATGGACGCGGCATACGACGAGCAGGTCTATGTGGACGATCGCACGATCGACAGCCACATCAAGCGGCTTCGCAAGAAGTTCAAGGTGATCGACGACGATTTCGACATGATCGAGACCCTCTACGGCGTCGGCTATCGTTTCCGCGAAGCTTGAGGCGCGCATGGTCTCGATAGCCGAGCCCAACGAGGAGGACGGCGACGGTGTCGGGCCGAAGGGGCAGCGCCGCGAGGCGATCCTGCGCAAACGGCTGCGGCGGCTGCCGCTGATCCGACGCGTCCTCTATCAGGCGCGGCGACTGCTCGGCCATACGATCTTTTCCTCGCTGACGCGGCGCATCGTCTTCCTCAACCTCGTGGCGCTGATCGTCCTCGTCTCGGGCATCCTCTATCTCAACCAGTTCCGGGCCGGGCTCATCGACGCGCGCGTCGAAAGCCTTCTGACCCAGGGCGAAATCATCGCCAGCGCCATCGCGTCATCGGCGACGGTCGAGACCAACTCGATCACCCTCGATCCGGAGCGCCTCCTGGAACTGCAGGCCGGCGACACGCTGGCCCCAAGCGCCGACATCACCGACAGCCTGGAGTTTCCGATCAATCCGGAGCGCGTCGCGCCATTGCTGCGCCGGCTGATCTCGCCGACCCGCACGCGGGCGCGGCTCTATGACCGCGACGCCAATCTGATCCTCGATTCCCGGCATCTTTATTCACGCGGCCAGATCCTGCGCTACAATCTGCCGCCAGTGGCCGAAGAGGAGCCGGCCTTCGTCGACGCGGCGGTCAACTGGTTCCGTCATCTGTTCCAGCGCAGCGACCTGCCGATCTATCGCGAGACGCCGGGCGGATCGGGCGCCGCCTATCCAGAGGTGATGAACGCACTGACCGGCGGCCCGGCCACGGTCGTACGGGCCACCGAAAGCGCCGAACTCATCGTCTCGGTAGCGGTGCCGATCCAGCGCTTCCGCGCCGTGCTCGGGGTGCTGCTCCTGTCGACCCAGGGCGGCGACATCGACAAGATCGTCCAGGCGGAGCGCATGGCGATCGTCCGGGTGTTCGCCGTCGCCGCGATCGTGACCATCGTCCTGTCGATCCTGCTCGCCTCGACCATCGCGACGCCGCTGCGGCGCCTGTCGGCGGCGGCGATCCGGGTTCGGCGCGGTGTCGACGAGCGGGCGGCGATTCCCGATTTCGGCGATCGCGCCGACGAGGTCGGCAATCTCGCCACCGCCCTTCGCGACATGACCAATGCGCTCTATGCGCGCATGGATGCGATCGAATCCTTCGCCGCCGACGTGTCCCACGAACTGAAAAATCCGCTGACCTCGCTACGCAGCGCGGTGGAGACGCTACCGCTGGCCCGCACCGAAACCTCCAAGAAGCGCCTGCTCGAGATCATCCAGCACGACGTCCGGCGGCTCGACCGGCTGATCACCGACATCGCCGATGCCTCGCGCCTCGACGCCGAACTTGCCCGGCAGATCGCCCAGAAGGTCGATCTGGCCGCGCTTTTGCGCTCTGTAGTGGATGGCGCCCGCGGCAATTCGCGGGCGCGCCGTGATGTGAAGATCACCTTCGAGAAGCAACGCTTGCCCGCTTCGATGAAGCGTGGCTATGTCGTTACCGGGCATGATCTGCGGCTTGGCCAGGTGTTCACCAACCTGATCGAAAACGCCCGATCCTTCGTCCCGGAGACCAACGGCCGGATCGATGTCCTCTTGCGTAGGCGCGGCCAGCGCGTCGTCGTCACGATCGAGGACAACGGACCGGGCATCCAGGCCGAGATCATCGACCGCATCTTCGAGCGCTTCTACACCGACCGTCCGGCCGAGGAAGACTTCGGACAGAACTCCGGCCTCGGCCTATCGATCAGCCGGCAGATCGTCGAGGCCCATGGCGGCACGCTGCGGGCGGAGAACATCGAGGACGAGGACGCCCCGAACGGTGTCGCCGGCGCCCGCTTCACCGTCTCGTTGCCGGCCGAATGAGCCAGTCCGTCAATCTGCACGGCTGCGCGATCGTGATCGGCGAGCTGGGTGTCCTGGTTCGCGGCCCGGCGCGCAGCGGCAAGTCGGCGCTCTGCCTGTCCGCCTTGCGGCGTGGCGCCTCGCTCGGCCTGCACACCCGCCTCGTCGCCGACGACCGGGTCGTCGTAACGCGCAGCGCCGACGGCATCGTCCTGAGCGCTCCGGCCAATCTGCGCGGGCTGATCGAGGTTTCGGGTATCGGTATCCTGCGCGAGGAAACTGTGGCGTCCGCCTTACTCGGCCTCGTCGTCGATTTGTGTGATCCGACGGCGATCGAGCGCCTGCCGGAGAACGGAACGACCGCGATTCTCGATGTCAGCGTACGCCATGCCCGCCTGCCCGCGCGCGCTGCCGCCTTCGGCGCCGACATCCTCCTGTCCCTTGTCATGTCACCCTTGGTCGACGATCGATGACGTTCATCGATCGATTCCTGCGGGTATGCGCTATCATTTGACTTGCGCATCGGCGGCAGGATGACAAGATGCGCCCGCTAATGACCGGAGGCTGATGCGCCTGCCGTCGCCGGGTCATGGCGACCGGTGAGACCGGTCGTCGATTTTAGGGAGTTCATCAAATGTCCGGCCAGGCAATCCAAGCGTTGCGCGCATGATCGGGTTGGTGCTCGTGACTCACGGCCGGCTCGCCGACGAATTTCGGCACGCGGTGGAGCATGTGGTCGGTCCTCAGGACGCTTTCGAGACGATCTCGATCGGCCCCGAGGACGACATGGAGCAGCGCCGCGTCGACATCGTCGAGGCCGTCGCCCGCGCCGAACGGGGTGACGGGGTGATCATCCTCACCGACATGTTCGGCGGAACGCCTTCCAATCTCGCCATCTCGGTAATGGATGGCACCCATGTCGACGTGCTCGCGGGGGTGAACCTGCCGATGCTGATCAAACTGGCGAGCGTGCGGGAGGAAAAGCCGCTTGCCGAGGCGCTTGTCGCCGCACAGGAAGCCGGCCGCAAATACATCAATGTCGCCAGCCGCGTGCTCAGCGGAAAATGATGACGCGACGCCTCGACAATTCTAACCCTCATGAAAGGCCAAAGGCGGTGACCGGGGCGGAAGTCCCGTCTGTCGAGGTCTCGCCGCCTCTGAGCACGCCCTCCGACAGGCCGCCGCCGCGCAGCCTGACAATCGTCAACCGGCGCGGTCTGCACGCCCGCGCCTCCGCCCGCTTCGTCCAGACCGCCGAGGCCTTTGACGCCGAGTTGACGATCTCGCGCGATGGCCTGACCGTGGGCGGTCAGTCGATCATGGGCCTGATGATGCTGGCGGCCAGCCAGGGAACGGTGATCGAGGTCGCGGCGCGGGGAGCGGACGCCGAAGCCGCGCTCGATGCGATCGAAGCGCTTGTCGCCGATCGCTTCGGCGAGTCCGCCTGAACGGCGGACCGCATCGCTTAATCAGCCGGGCCGGGACGGTCGGCTGCATTGCCGTCGTCAGTGTCGGGCGCTCCTTCAGCCGTCCCGTCCGGAGAAACGGAAGGCGATCCCGGCGACGCTGAATCCGACGCCTTCACATCGGGCTGCTCCGCGTCGGCATCGGGGGCACCATCAGCGGACGAATCGGAGATGATCAACCCCCACAGATCGTCGGTCGCCTTGCGCGCCCGCTCCATCGGCAACACGATCCGGCCCTCGCTCACCGCCGCCGTCAAATTGTCACGCAGGCCGGCGGCGATCCGGTCGCCCCCGGCGGCGGCGATCGACGCCCAGCCATAGGCACGCATCAGGTTACGCGGCATCGTCGCGCCTTCGTAATAAGCAAACGCCAGACGACGGATCGTCGACCAATCATGCGCCTCGAACGCGCCGACCTCGATCTGGCGCTGCGATTCGCCGATCTTGGTCCGCCGCCAGCGCTGCAAGGCCTCGTCCTCGGCTACGGCCAGTTCGTCCGGGCTCAGCCGGCGGCGGAGCGCGTCGAGACTGGCGTTTTGGACGGACAGCCGGTCCGCCTTGGCCAGGAGCACCGCGACGTAAGCGCCGCGCAATTGCTCCTGCGCGATCGCGACGCCGGGATCGAGCTCCAGTGCACGGGCGAGAAGGCCGATCGCGGCCCGGTTGTCCGAACCGGCCGCAGGCAGGAGGAGCGTCACGCCACGGACGATATCCTGCGGAACGCCCCGGCCTTCGATCAACGCCTCGGCTGCCGGCAGGACCGCTTCGATCGGTCCGTCGGGGGCGAGCGTGATCGTCGTCGGATCGACGAGCGCGATGAGCTGCGACGTTCCCGCCACAACCGTCGGGTTGAGAGCCAGAATATCCTCTGCGCCAATTGCCCCTTGCGTCAGGCGGGCGAGGTCGAGGGGCGATGCCGGATCAAGCGACACCTCGAGCCGATCCGGCTGGGTCAAAAACGACTGGATCGTCGCCGACCAGCCGCGCGCCATCTCCTGAAGGCGCGGGCTCTGCCCCCCGGGAAGATCGGAAAATAGCGCCGTCACACCAATTCCGGCCATCATCGAGGCCGTGCCGCGGGCCTGCTCGGCGGTCATGCCCTGCTGCCCGCCGAAGACCTCGTACAGCACCGAAGCGAGACCCGCGTCGGCGAAGGCGATCCGGGCCGATCGCAGCTGGCCCGCGAGTTTCGGGCTTCCACCCGCCTCGGCGTCGTCGAAACCCTCGAGCGGTGCGAGAATATGGAAGCCTTCGAGGTCGGCGGTGATCTCCAACGTGCCGGCACCGTCGATCCGCAGCGACGCGCTCAGATCGTAATCCGCCGCCGCCGCGTCCATGCGGCCGGTCAACGCCACATCCCCCGTCACGATCTCCCGGTCCAGCTTGCGCAAGATGGCGCGTGTCGTGGGATCGAGCGGCAGCGCCCGCGTGTCGACGGCGACGTTCTCATACACGGCCTCGTCGCCGGACACGCGGAGTTGGCCAATGCTCGCCTGGAACGCATCGCGGCGAATCTCAAGGTCGGTCACCACCAGGGACCGCGTCACCGGATCGTAGCGGCGCGTCCCATAGGTGATCTCGGCGACACTGCGGCCCGCATAGACGACGAGGTCGAACACATAGGGGGAATAGGGAAGCGCGAAGGCGATGAACCCGTCGGGCCATTTGGTGTCCGCCGTTGCCACCGGCCGCTGCGCCGGAACGATCTGGGCAGAGACGGTCTGGGCCGCGGCGGTCTCGACGCTCGTCACCCCCATAGCGGCCATGGCCGCAGCCAGCACCGCAATCTTCACGCCCATGCGGCCGTCCTCCCCGACGATATCCCAGCGGGTCAAGCTACCGCGAAACGCCGTGCCGTCAAAATGCCGCACCCCATCAAGACATAAGCAAATGTTTATATCCTCTTGCCGCGACGGTCTCCACCTGCTATGGCGTCGCCGAGAACGCTGGAGCCAGGCTCCGGCACGATATTCTTTTCCAGCACGAATGGACGCCGCATGGCCAACGACTACGTCGTCAAGGATCTCTCGCTCGCGGACTGGGGCCGCAAGGAGATGGACATCGCCGAAACCGAAATGCCAGGCCTGATGGCCTGCCGCGAGGAATTCGGCGCCGACAAGCCGCTCAAGGGCGCGCGGATCACCGGGTCCCTGCACATGACGATCCAGACCGCGGTGCTCATCGAAACGCTTCAGGCGCTCGGAGCCGAGGTGCGCTGGGCGTCCTGCAACATCTTCTCCACCCAGGACCAGGCCGCGGCGGCGATCGCCGCCACCGGCACGCCGGTCTATGCGATCAAGGGCGAAAGCCTCACGGACTACTGGACCTATACCGACAAGATCTTCCAGTGGCCGGACGGCCAGCCCACCAACATGATCCTCGACGACGGCGGCGACGCCACGATGTACATCCTCACCGGCGCGCGCGCCGAGGCCGGTGAGGACGTTCTGTCCAATCCCGGCAACGAGGAAGAGGAGATCCTCTTCGCGCAGATCAAGAAGCGCATGGCCGAGACGCCGGGCTTCTTCGCCCGCCAGCGCGATGCCATCAAGGGCGTCACCGAGGAGACCACCACCGGCGTCAACCGGCTCTACCAGTTGCAGAAGAAGGGGCTGCTGCCGTTTCCGGCGATCAACGTCAATGACAGCGTCACCAAGTCGAAATTCGACAACAAATATGGCTGCAAGGAATCGCTGGTCGACGGCATCCGCCGCGCGACCGACGTAATGATGGCCGGCAAGGTCGCTCTGGTCTGCGGCTATGGCGATGTCGGCAAGGGCTCGGCCGCTTCGCTCCTCGGCGCCGGTGCCCGGGTCAAGGTGACCGAGGTCGATCCGATCTGCGCCCTGCAGGCGGCGATGGACGGCTTCGAGGTCGTGACGCTGCAAGACGCGGGGCCGACGGCCGACATCATCATCACCACGACCGGCAACAAGGATGTCGTGCGCATCGACGACATGCGCGCCATGAAGGACATGGCGATCGTCGGCAATATCGGCCATTTCGACAATGAGATTCAGATCGACGCGCTGCGCAATCTCAAATGGACGAACATCAAGCCGCAGGTCGACATGATCACCTTCCCTGACGGCAAGCGGATACTGCTTCTGTCCGAGGGCCGGCTGCTCAATCTCGGCAATGCCACCGGCCATCCCAGCTTCGTCATGTCGGCGTCCTTCACCAACCAGACGCTGGCGCAGATCGAACTCTTCACCAAGAGCGAACAGTACAAGAACGAAGTCTATGTGCTGCCGAAGCATTTGGACGAGAAAGTTGCACGGCTGCATCTCGACAAGCTCGGCGCAAGGTTGAGCGTCCTCTCCGAGGAGCAGGCCGCCTACATCGGCGTGACGCCTCAGGGTCCCTACAAACCCGAGCATTACCGTTACTGACACCGTCGCGTCGTCAGCACATTCAGAAGGGCCGCCGGGATGCAAGCTATCCCGGCGGCTTTTTCTTTTTGGCGGACCCACTTTCTTCTGGATTGCGTAAGATTTTACACGAGTTACCATGACCGAATCGCGGCGGCCCGGGGGCGGTTGGCCGGCGTGATCGCGTTTCCTTGAGTCATGTCTCGAAAAAGCGGCGGCAACATACGGGGGCAGACAAGATGATCGAGGGTTTCGGATCCGGGCGCGCGGGCGCTTTCCGGACAAGGAGCGATTCCGATCCCATCGGGCTGGTAGCGAATGACAGAGGGCCGAGCGACGGGGCCATCGCCGCGGCGGCCAGCCTGGCTCTGGGGATCATCCTGACGCCGGTAGTCGCCCGCGCCCAACTGTACACGATCGCCGGCGGCGTCGACGCTATGCTGAGCCCGGTCGACGTGTTGTATCTCGCGCTTCTCGCCATGCTGCTGGGTGCCGCCATGCTGAGTGCGGTCTTCCTGATCCGCCAGCGCGCGGCGATCGCTGCCGAGAACGAAACCTTGCGCGCGAGCCTGGCCGAGAGCCGCGCCGAGGCCGACGCGCGAGCCGCGCTTCTGGCGGCAGGCGCGGAACGGCTCGTCGTCTACGCCGGAGCGGGCGAAGCGGAAGTCTTCGGCATCCTGCCCGGAACCTGCGGAGCGCCAGCGGAGGAAAAGCGCTTTCTCGCCTTCACCGACTGGATGCCGCGGCAGGACGCTGAGAGCCTCGCCGGAGCGATCGGCAGGCTGCGTAGCGACGCCGAAACTTTCCGGCTCGAGATCGACCTGCAGCGCGGCCGCATGATCGAGGCGACGGGCAGCACATTGGGGGGCCTCGCGGTGGTGCGGTTCGTCCTTCTGGAAGGCGTGCGCGAACGGCTTCATGAGCTCGATGTCGCCCACCGCCGCTCGCTCGCGACGATCGAGACGATGCAGAACCTCTTCGATGCCGCGCCGCTGCCGATCTGGCTGCGCGATCAGGACGCCCGTCTGACCTGGATCAACGAGGCCTATGCGCGTGCTGTCGATGCGAGGACGGTTGCCGACAGCCTCGACCGGCAGATCGAATTTCTCAGCGAGCAGGATCGCCGGACGATCGCCGCGCGCCTCAGTGAGGATCGGATCTTCTCCGGCAAGCTGTCGACGGTGGTCGAGGCCGACCGCCGGAACTTCGCCGTCGTCGAGGCGTCGGGTCCGCTCGGCTCGGCCGGAATCGCGATCGACGTGTCGGAGACCGAACAGGTCCGCATGGAGCTGCGCCAGACCATCGACAGCCAGTCCGAGACGCTGGATCAATTGACCACGGCGGTCGCGCGGTTCGACGAAAAAACCCGCCTGACCTACTACAACGCGGCGCTGCAACGGCTTTTCGACCTCACCAACGCCTATCTGGAGTCCGAGCCCGACCATCTTTCGCTGCTCGACAATCTCAGGACACGCGGCATTCTGCCGACAGAAAAGCTGTTCCGCAGCGAAATCCAGGACCAGGATCTCGCCGCCTATCGGGCGACCGAGCCGACGGAGACCCTGTGGCATCTGTCGGACGGGCGTACCCTCAGGGTCATCGCGACACCGCAGCCGCGCGGCGGCGCCACCTGGGTGTTCGAGGACATCACCGAAAAGCTGGAACTGGAAAGCCAGGTCAAGACGACCGTCCAGCTGCAGCGCGAGACCATCGACTATCTGAGCGAGGCGGTCGCCGTGTTCGGCAGCGACGGACGGCTGCGGCTGTCGAATCCGGCCTTCGCCGAAATGTTCGGCTTCGATCCGGACTATCTCCTGTCGCGGCCCCGCATCCACACCCTGCCGGACCTTGCGACCGTGACGATCCCGGCGGACGGCGACAGCGCGCAAGGCGCGGGATGGCCCTTGTTCAGCCAGGCGGTCACCGCCTTCGACGAGGCCGGGCGCGATACGGAGACCGGCGAACTGACGCTCTCCTCGGGCCATACCATCGCCTACGGCATCGTGCCGCTGCCGAACGGCCAGACCATGCTGACCTTCTCCGACATTTCCGACGCCCGCGAGGCCGAGCGGATGCTGCGCGAAAAGAACGAGGCGCTGGAACAGGCGAACCAGATCAAGAACGATTTCGTCCAGCATGTGAACTACGAGCTGCGCTCGCCGCTGACCAACATCATCGGCTTCTCGGCGTTGCTGCGCTCGCGTGATACCGGCCCGCTCAACGAACGCCAGAACGAGTATCTCGGCTATATCTCGACCTCGACCTCTTCGCTCCTGACGATCGTCAACGACATTCTGGACCTGGCCACGGTCGACGCCGGCATCATGGAACTCGAATTGTCCGAGGTCGACATCGCCGCCACCGTCGAACATGCGGTGGACGGTGTGCGCGAGCGCCTCGCGGACGCCGAGGTCACGCTCGATGTCGATCTCAGCCAGGCCGGCGGGACATTTTTCGCCGACGGCCATCGCCTGACCCAGATCCTTTTCAACCTTTTGTCCAACGCGGCGAATTTCGCGCCGTCGGGCTCCGCCGTCGCGCTGACGGCGCGGCGCGAGGCCGGCACGATCTCCTTCGGCGTGACCGACCACGGCCCCGGCATCGCCCCCGACCGGATCGACCGGATGTTCGAGCGCTTCGAGGCCAGCCCGGCTGGGGCACGGCAATCGGGGGCCGGCCTCGGGCTGTCGATCGTCAAGAGCTTCGTCGAACTGCACCACGGCACGACGCACATCGATTCAGGCCCCGATCGCGGCACCACCGTCACCTGCACCTTCCCGCTCGACCCGACGTCGCCCGGTGAGATCGATTCTGAGCAGGCGCGATTCGAGGACGCGGCCGAGTGACCGCCCTAAATGCCCCGCGGATGATCGACGACACGCTCCCCGCCTCCTCGCCGCTCGCGGCGATCGCCCGCCTGACGCTGGCCGACGACGCGGCGACGCGGCGTCTCGGCACCGATCTGGCGCTGGCTCTCAGAGCCGGCGACGTCGTCGCTCTCGTGGGCGATCTGGGCGCCGGCAAATCCACCCTGGCGCGAGCGGCGATCCGCACGCTGGCCGACGATCCCGGCCTCGACGTGCCCTCGCCGACCTATACGCTGGTGCAGGCCTACGCCACGACGCCGCCGGTCGCCCATTTCGATCTCTATCGCCTCGCCGGCGACACTGAGCTCGACGAACTCGGCTTCGAGGACAGCGCCCGCGACGGCATCGCCCTGGTCGAATGGCCGCAGAACGCGCCGAGCGCCCTTGCCGCCGCCACGATCGTCGTCGAACTCGCCATGGCGCCGGGCGGCGGACGCATCGCCGCGATCAGCGCGATCGAGACCGCCGGCGCCCGCATCCGCCGCACCCTCGATATTCGCGAATTCCTCGCCGGAGCCGGCCTTGCCGAAGCGCCCCGCCGCCGCTTCACCGGCGATGCCTCGACCCGCCGCTACGAGACCGTCGAGAGCAATGGCGAGACGCTGGTCCTGATGGACGCGCAGCGCCAGCCGGACGGGCCGCCGGTCCAGAATGGCCTCCCCTACAGCCGCATCGCCCATCTCGCCGAAGACGTCGCCCCCTTCGTCGCCGTCGCGCAAAGCTTGGTCGCGGCCGGTTTCGCCGCCCCGGCGATCCGCCAGGCCGATCTCGATAACGGCTTGCTGCTGATCGACCATCTGGGCTCGGACACGCTGCTCGACGATGCCGGCCGGCCGGTGGCCGAGCGCTACGAGGCGGCCGTCGCCTGCCTCGCCGAGCTGCACACCACGCCCTGGTCGCGCGAGATGCCGGTCGCGGACGGCATCGTCCACCCTATGCCCGCCTATGATCGCGGCGCGATGCGGATCGAGGTCGAGCTGATCGTCGACTGGTATCTGCCCCGCGCCAAGGGCCGTCCCGCCACGGACAACGAGCGGTCGGCCTTTGCCTATATCTGGAACGGCCTGTTCGACGCCCTCGCCACCGCCGAGACCAGCCTGACCCTGCGCGACTTCCACTCGCCCAACATCATCTGGCGCCCCGGCGAATCCGGCCGCCAGCGCATCGGGCTGATCGATTTCCAGGACGCCGTCATCGGCCCCTCGGCCTATGACGTCGCCTCGCTCGCCCAGGACGCGCGCGTCGATATCCCGGCGGAACTGGAAGCCCGGCTGGTCGCCCATTACGTCGCGCTGCGCCGGGCTGAGGGCGGCTTCGACGCGGACAGCTTTCAGCGCGCCTACGCCATCATGGCGGCGCAGCGGGCGTCGAAAATCCTCGGCATTTTCGTCCGCCTGCTGGAACGGGACGCCAAACCGCAATATCTGCGTCACATACCGCGGATAAAGGCCTATCTGCGGCGCACGCTCGGCCATCCCGCTTTGGCCGCGCTCCGCGCCCTTTACCAGGACTGGGGCGTCCTCGACGACGACGACGCGCCCCAGCCCATCAGACTCTCGGATAAGACCCCATGATCGAAAAACCCGCCGCCGCCTTCAAGCCGACCACCGCGATGGTGCTTGCCGCCGGCCTCGGCAAACGGATGCGCCCGATCACGTCGACGATCCCGAAGCCGCTGGTGGAAATTCGCGGGAAGGCGCTGATCGATTACGGCCTCGACGCCCTGGCCCGCAACGGCGTCAAGAAGGTCGTCGTCAACGTCCATTACCTGCCCGACCTGATGCGCGCCCATTTGCGCAAGCGCCGCGACATGGAGATCGTCATCTCTGACGAGCGCGATGAACTGCTCGATTCAGGCGGCGGGCTGGTCAAGGCGCTGCCCGAGCTTGGCACCGAGCCGTTCTACGTGATCAATTCCGACACCTTCTGGATCGACGGCTACCGCGACAATCTCGATTTGCTGGCGAGCCTTTGGGACCCCGCCCGCATGGACGTCTCGCTGTTGATCGCCGACATGCGCCAGGCGACCGGCTATGACGGGCCCGGCGATTTCGTCATGGACGCCGAGGGGCGGCTTACCCGCGTCGAGGAGCGCGACATGTCGCCCTTCATCTATGCCGGCGCGGCGATCCTCAAGCCGCAGGTGTTTGCCGGCATGCGGGCAGAGAAATTCTCGCTCAACCGCATCTTCGACAACGCCATCGACGCCGACCGCCTTTACGGCGTCCGCCTCGGCGGCCTGTGGATCACCGTCGGCACCCCCACCGCGATCCCGCTGGCGGAAGCCGCGTTCGTGGCCAGTGCGGCCGCGTAAGGGGGCTTTGCGCGCTTTGATGCCGTTCAGCATTGCGATCGCGGTTCCCGAAACCTGCCGTAGATTCATTTTCGAGCTAGCTGTTCAGGGAAGATTTCCTCAAGCCGTGCCTGAAGCCGGGTCGGAACACGGGTATCGCACTCCCAGACCGTTTCGACCTGCCACCCCGCCAAGCGTAGGGCGGCGGATGCCTCCGCATCTCGAGCCACATTCCGCGCGAGCTTCGGCCCCCAATAATCCGTCGCCGATTTAGGCTTAGAAGCCAGCTTGCAGCCGTGATGCTGGTGCCAAAAGCATCCGTGCACGAAAATGACGAGCTGGTGCCTCGCCATCACAATATCGGGCTTGCCGGGCAGATCCTTCCTGTGAAGCCGGAAGCGGTAGCCAAGTGCATGGATTGCGCGCCGGATCGCAAGCTCTGGCTTGGTGTTTTTCGCACGAATACGTGACATCATCCGAGAGCGAGCGAGCTTCGTGCTTTCCTCTTTGGGTGTGCCTGTCATCTCACGCATGTGGGCGGAGACAGTTGACAATGCGAGAACCTGCCACCTTGCAAGCGAGGTCAAAAACGACTATTCGCGCACATTGCGGGTCTTGCTCGGAATAATCCAGGCTACCAATCGGTCCTCGGGAGTGGAATCGTTGCTGCTTAGTTTATTCTGCGGCGCCGGCGGCCTAGACCATGGTTTTGAAGAAGCCGGCTTCGAAGTTGGCCTCGCCCTCGACCGCAAGCAGGACAGCGTCAAATCCTATAACCTGAACCGGCCTACGTCATCGGTGGCGAAGGTGAAGGACCTTTCGAGGGTCACTGTCCAAGATATCGACGAGCTTTATGGACGGGAATTCAGGCCGACCGGCGTCATCGGCGGACCGCCCTGCCAAAGCTTCAGCCAGGCGAACGTAAACCAGAAGGTCGACGACGTCCGTACGGCCTTACCCATGGCCTATGCGAGACTTGTTGTCACCCTACACGAGCGCAGCCCGCTAGACTTCTTCGTTATGGAGAACGTGGTAGGACTGGTTCGCCGAAAACACGTCGCCACTCTGGAGCGTGTGGAGGACCAGCTTGGAGAGGCGGGTTTCAAGATCGCTCGCCTCCTTCTCAACGCTAAGGATCACGGAACGCCTCAGAACAGGCCGCGCCTATTTCTCGTGGGTGTCGACGGGCGCCGCTTCAAGGAGGCGGACCCCAAGAAGTTTTCTGTACCTGTCCAGCCGCCGATGACCGTGCGAACTGCAATCGGCGACTTGCCTGAGCCGGTCCATTTCGCGCGAGGTCTCGACATGGCCGAGCAGGGAGCTCACCCAAACCATTGGTGCATGGCGCCCAAGTCGCCAAAGTTCAGCCAAGAAGGTGGGGTGAAGCCGGGCGTTAAAGGCCGAAGCTTCAAGATGCTGAACTGGGACGAGCCAAGCATCGCGGTCGCGTATGGCCACCGAGAGGTCAACATCCATCCCTCAGGACGGCGCCGGCTAAGCGTGTATGAAGCCCTTCTGCTGCAGGGGTTCCCGGATGATTACGTACTCACCGGGACCCTGTCGTCGCAGATCGATCAGGTCAGCGAAGCTGTGCCGCCTCCCTTGGCGAAGGCCGTCGCGGACACTCTTTTTAAAACGCTTTATTCTGAGAAGCAGGCCGCCGCCTAAATTTCCATCGGCCGGATCTTGTGAATCTTCAGCCACGCCTCCCAGGCAGCTATGTCGTAGTCTGCCGCGTCAAGCAGATCGTGAGTCCCGAGCACAGCGTCGGACTTGACCTGCTCATCGTCGAGACTCCCATCTAGAAGCCAAAGCTTCGAAAGCCGCTCGACGACAGCAAGCGCGGCCCCAAGCTCAAGGTTGTCTCCGACCACCGCTGTGCCGGCCGTGTGAGGATGGACCTTCAAGCCCGACGGAGATACGCGGAAAGCGAGAGACAGCATGTCCGGTTCGTCCCCGTATACCCGATAAGCATAGGCGCTGGCGAGTTCGACCTTCGCCTGCAAGTTGGGCTGTCCGTGGAAGAACTGGAGCAAGTACTTCGCAACCCCCAAGACGAACATTTTCAGGAACGATTCGCCGTTCTGCCCCCAGCTCTTGTTGAGATCGCCAGCGAGCGTCTGAATATTGCCCTTGATGCACTGAGCAACTGCCCCGCCAAAATCGGGATGAAGCTTGATGTTGTCGTTGATCGCGGACTGAAGGGTAATCGCCGGGGTCCCCAACAGGTCCGGCGCCACACGCGTCGTAACAAATAGAAGCCAGGGCTTTTCCGCCCTGAGTTGATGGGCCAGTAGGGTGCCCATCGCGTCGAAAAGCGACTGCGTCCGGCCCTCGGGAGAGAAGCCTAGATGGTTGCACGCATCGATATTGATGACGTCAAAGACGCCCTGCTGCCGCAGCCGATTGGCCGCTTGCGAGTTGGGGTTGGCTATATCTTCAAGGCGGTCTGGCAGAACCACCGCGTTCCCCGTCGTTTTCCCGGCCTGCCTGAGCGCGGACTCGGCGGAAAAGTACGTACCCTTTTCCGCCTCGGCGTCGGCCGGATCCTCGTCAGGCTGCCCCTGATTGAACCCGAAATATTCGATCTTGCTGTTGTGCGCTTCCAGCTTTTTTGAAAGATATCGCACATCCAGTAGGTCCGCCCCAGGCAGCGTAAAATACCTCAGTATGCCGCGAGCGTCTTCCTTGCGGCTCTGGACTAGCTTTTCCGTAAGAGCGCCCCATTGATAGTCACGCACAATCTGCTTCACTGGATGATGCCAGGGGGCAAAATCCGTCTTCTTGGCCCGCCGGACAAGTGGCGGCGGCGGAGTTTCGCCGTAGACACCGCCCAAATAATCTGGGGCGAGCCC
Source organism: Aurantimonas coralicida (assembly GCA_011050685.1). GTDB lineage: Bacteria > Pseudomonadota > Alphaproteobacteria > Rhizobiales > Rhizobiaceae > Aurantimonas > Aurantimonas coralicida_A. Next base: position 18,677 of record DRFF01000083.1, on the reverse strand, counting down.
TTCGTCTCCACCATTAGCTGCGGTATTGCTCATCAAGCCGAACCGCCAAAGATATCGATGATCGCGTTGATGATCTCCTGCTGCTCCGCATAGGTGCGATCTTCAAGAAGACCATAGGCCGCTAAGACCTTAACGAGCGCGGAGACCTGAGCTTCGCGCGCTGCATCTGATGTGGTGCGCGACTGCGATTGTATTGGACTGAATACCATCGAGCCTTGGCTGCGATATCGGTTAATCTCGTCCGGGTCCCGAGTAAACCGCACATCGGGGGGCGGGCTGCTGCTTCCTTGGCGGCTCCTCCAGACTTTCTCAGCCCGCTCAATAACGGCGCCCTGCTGCTGGGTGGCATCCGCACCCTGGCGAGACTGGCGGAGGCGTTGGCCGATGTCCTTCAGCCGGTTGGTTAGTTGGCGGAGCGCATTGTGCAGCCACATAGTTGTGAGCTGCACATGCGGATGTGCAAAATTGAATGATTCTCGATCAATATTTAGAGCCGCGTCCAAGCCCTTCTGGACGAAAATCTCGGAGGTGATCTGCCGCAGGCGCGTCTGCTCGGAAACCTGATACTTAAAGAAAGTGGGATCGAAGAGCGCCCCGCTTGCTCCGCGGATGCGCACTAGAACCCCATTGTTCTCCTTCGGGACCACGCGTCCGGTCCAGAAGAGGTATCCTTCAAGACCAAGGCCTCCGCCTCTTTGTACACTGGCAACCGACGCAAGATCCGGGCAAAATTCGCCGATGAACATTACTGCGTGCTCAAGGCCACGTGGGTCGCTCTGGCGATGCTGAAAGCGAATAGGTCGCTTGAGCGTTAGTCCATCGATGTCCACGTTGAAGGAGCCTACCGGGTCCAAACCTTCGCGCAGCGCTGGAGCGCCTTCAATTTGCTCTTTTGCCGCCTTTCGTACCGTCGTGTTCTCTGCGACCTTCAACTCATGCCCGCGGCCTCGGCCTGGGGTGATCCAGTAGAATTTGATATTCTCTTTTCCCGTAAGGTCAAACGGATGACAGTCGACATATGGAACCGGAGCAGAAAGGCCAAGGCTCCAGATCATCTCTAGATAGCTGTCGAGAGTATTCGCAAGGTCGGGCCGATCTCGCCTAGTGAACTCGCCCTCGACGGCTTCGATTAGACGAGCCATCCTAGCCTCTGGAGCGGTGTCGCTTGTCCAAGGAAGGTTGGACGGTACGGCGAGGGTCGTGACAGCCGAAGCAGCAACGTTCATTCCTGCATAGCCAGCGTGATACACAGGCTTTTCGACCCGTAGGCTCGCCCAGGTGTCGAGGTCGCCCTGGGCGAAAGCTTCGTCCCGCTCTGCTACGGCCTGCCAACGGTCGGCACTCCGGAGAATGTCCCTCACCCGCGGCTTGATGTCATCCATGATGATATCAGTGCCGTGCGCGTTGAGGTCAGTTGTCTGCTCGCGCCGGATGTAGACATCACCAGCGATGAACTCGTCGTCGTTCTCGGCAGGAACGTCCGAGTCTTCAGAATATTGATGAAGCCTAATCTCAGCGATCAATCGATAGTCGCTGCCCTTGGTCTTGGTAATGAGCTCGAAGCGCCGCGCGAGCTGGCTGACTGAAAAGAGGCCAATTCCAATCTTGCCAATGATCTTGCGGCCGCCTGGCGTGAGCTCCGGGTCCTCGTCACTGGCTAGGCCTAGTTCTTGGCCTTCATCTCGCCGCTTCGCGCTTCCGCCGATATTGTGCATCAGACGCGCCAGCGTCCGGTGCGACATGCCTGCGCCGTCGTCGCGGACGTAGATGCGCGAAAAGCGAGGGGCGTCAGTGAGGATCGTGACATTCTGGGCATCAGCATCCCAGGCGTTCGAGATCAGCTCGCGCAATGCCGACGCGGGTTGCCTATAGATGCCGTCAGTCACCCGCGCGATGACACGGTCGCTCGGCCTGAGTTTCGTCTGAACGACTTGGCCGTCATTTTGCGGGTCGCCAAGCCACGCGGCTAGGTCGCCGTCCTGCGCAATGAGCGGAATGTCGTTCAAGCAAGCTCCCCCAAGTCGAGTGCAGCTTAGTCATTCCCTCTCCAGGTTTCCAGCGGGTATTCATCTCCTCAACACTCGATAGCGCGAGACCATGTCGGCGCTACTGGTTATCGGTTTTACCTACGCGTCGAACCTCGAGATTTCGGTCTCCTGTCCGGAGCCGAATGGCGGCTTTTGAATGCGAGACGTCCAAAAGCTGCCGGCCCGCAATCCACCCGAATCTGCCCCCTAGACCCCCCACCCCCTCACGAATCATCGCCATCCCCGCTAGTCTGCCGCGATGAATGCGCGCATCCTTTCGATCCCGCCGGGCCGGCCCTTTCTGACCACGCTGGCCGAGGCGCTGCTTGCCGGCCGGCTGGTGCCGTCGTTTCGCTATGACGGCGCGCCGCTGGCGCTGGCGGACGTGACCATCTACGTCCCCACCCGCCGCGCGGCGCGGGCGCTGGCGTCCGAATTCGCGGCGGCGATCGGGGCGCGTTCGTCATTGAAGGACGGGGCCGGGACCGGCGGCAGCGCCATCCTGCCGGCCATCCGGCCGATCGGCGAGGGCGACGACACCAGCCTGTTTGCGCCCGCCGGGCCGAGCCTGGAGCCGGCAATGGGCGCGCTGGAACGCCGGCTCCATCTCGCCCGCCTCGCCCGGCACTGGCGCGCCATGACCGACCGGGGCGCATTTCAGGCACTGATCGGCGAAGACGCGGTGCTGCCGGCCTCGGCCGCCGACGCGCTGTGGCTGGCGGGCGATCTCGGCGCGCTGCTCGACGAGGTCGAGACCGAGGGCACGTCGCTGTCGCAGCTGGCGACGCTCGCGCCCGACGCCCTCGCCGACTGGTGGCGGCTGACGCTCACCTTCCTGTCGATCGTCACCGAGGCCTGGCCGAAGGCGCTGGCCGCCACTGGGCAGGTCAGCGAGGCGGCGGCGAAGAACGCCTGGCTGCGCGCCGAAGCCGAGCGGCTGCGCAACGGCGGCGCGCGCGGCCCGGTGATTCTGGCCGGCTCCACCGCGACGGCGCCGGCGACGCTTGACCTGATGCACGCCATCGCCCATCTGCCCGACGGCGCGCTGGTGCTGCCCGGCCTAGACCAGCATCTGGAACCGGAGACCTTCGCGGCGATCTCGCGCGCCGCCTCGGTCGCAGCGCCCGGCCATCCGCAATACGGGCTCAAGACGATCCTGGCCCGCTTTGCCCGGCCGCCGGAGAGCGTTGCCCATCTTGAGGACGGGCTCGATCCGGCGCTGGCGGCGCGCGAGGCGTTTCTCGCCGACGCGCTGCGCCCGGCCGAAACCACGGACGTCTGGAGCGACGCGGCGGCACGGCACGGCCCCGAGGCGCTTGCCGGCCTTTCCCTGATCGAGGCAGGCGATGCCCGCGAGGAGGCGCTGGCGCTTGCCGTCGCCATGCGCGACGCGCTGACCGACCCGACGGCGCGCGCGGCGCTGATCACGCCGGACCGCAATCTCGCCCGCCGCGTCGTCGCCGAGCTGTCCCGCTTCGGCATCGCGGCGAATGATTCCGCCGGCAGCCCGCTTGCCGCGACGGCGCCGGGAACCCTGCTCGCGACCACCATCGCCGTGGCGTTGTCGCCGGGCGATCCGATCGCCCTCGTCTCGCTGCTCAAGCATCCGCTCACCCGGCTCGGCCTCGGCGGCGGCGAAGCCCGGCGCGCGGCGCGGGCGATCGAGATGATCGCGCTGCGCGGCTCGGTCGGGGTGGCGGACGGGGCGCGGCTCGGCGCGATCATGCACGAGCGGCGGGCGGCGGTCGAGGAAGACAGCCACGTGGCGCGGCCGGTGAGAAATCTGCCCGAGGCGGAGCGCGATCTGGCGCAGAGGATGGCCGACCATCTGGAACGCGCGCTGGAACCGCTGACAGTGCTGCGCGGCGGCGAGGAACGCGAGATCGCCGCCTATGCGGTGGCCCTCACCCAGTGTCTGGAAGCGCTTGCCGCCGACGCGGACGGCGACGCATCCGAGCTCTATGCGGAAGAGGCCGGCCGTTCGCTGACCGACTTCCTCGCTGATCTGGTACAGGCGCCGCAGACCGGCTTCGGCTTCGCGTCCGGAGAGTTCGGCGACGTGATGACGGCGCTGATCGCCGGTCAGACGGTGCAACCGCGCGGCGGCCTGTCCGCCAGAGCTTTCGTCTGGGGCACGCTGGAAGCGCGGCTGCAGAGCGTCGACACGGCGCTGCTCGGCGGCCTCAACGAGGGCAGCTGGCCGGCGGGGGCGAAGAGCGGCGCCTTCCTGTCGCGGCTGATGCGCCGGGAGATCGCGCTGGACCCGCCGGAGCGGCGCATCGGCCTTGCTGCCCATGATTTCTGGATGGCGATGGGGGCAAAGCGCGTCGTCCTGTCGCGGTCCCGGCGCTCCGGCGGCGCCCCGGCGATCGCCTCGCGCTGGCTGCAGCGCATCCTGACGCTCGCCGGGGACGAGGGCGCGGCGCGGCTGCGGGAAGCGGGCGCGCCGTTCCTCGCCCATGCGCGCCAGCTCGACGTCGCGGCGCCGGTGCCGCGCGCGAGCCGGCCGGAGCCGAGGCCGCCGCTGGCAGATCGTCCGACCCGCTATTCGGTCACCGATGTCGAGACGCTGATCCGCGATCCTTATGCGATCCACGCCCGCAAGATCCTGCGCCTGGAGCCGCTGCCCGATCTGATGCGCGACCCGCACGCGGCCGAGCGCGGCAGCCTCTATCACGAGATTCTCGCCCGCTTCGTCATCGACGGCAACGATCCGCTGGCCGAGGACGCGGTGGCGCGGCTGCTGGCGATCGCCCGCGAGCGCTTCGACGCCGAGGCGCTGCCGGCCGACATCGATGCGGTGTGGTGGCCGCGCATGGAAACGCTGGCGGCCAACTACATCGCCTGGGAGCGGGGGCGCGCCGACCGGGTCGTGATCCGTCACGCGGAAATCCAAGCGCACTGGGATTTCGCGGACCTCGCGACGACCCTAGCGGGCCGCGCCGACCGCATCGATCTCCTCACCGACGGCTCGGTCGAGATCCTGGATTTCAAGACCGGGGCCAATCCCTCGGTGTCCCAGGCTCGCGCCCTGCTCGCGCCGCAACTGCCGCTGGAGGGCGCGATGGCCAAGCTCGGCGCCTTCGCCGACGCCGGAGAGGTCTCGCGGATTTCCGACCTCGTCTATGTCCGGCTGCGCGAACGGGCGCTGACGGAGGACCGGCTCGCCACCGACGGCGGGCGCAATGGCGAGCCGGTCGACCCGGACGCTTTGTCCGACGAGGCGCTGGCGAAGTTTCGCGCGCTGGTCGCCGCCTTCCGCGACGAGACGAAAGCCTTCACCTCGCGCACACGGCCGTTTCTGGCGGGCGACTTTTCCGGCGATTACGATCATCTCGCGCGGGCGCAGGAATGGTCGATCGGGGCGGACGAGGGCGGCGAGGTTTCCGCATGAGCCAGTTCGTCGGCATCGCCGAGACCAGCCGGCTGCAACAGATCGCCGCCGATCCGAGCCGCTCGGTCTTCGTGTCGGCCAATGCCGGCTCGGGCAAGACCCACGTTTTGACCGAGCGGGTGGTGCGGCTGTTGCTCGCCGGCGCGGAGCCCTCGAAGATCTTATGCCTCACCTACACCAAGGCGGCGGCCGCCGAGATGTCGACACGGGTGTTCGGTCGGCTGGCGACATGGGCGACGGCGGAGGACGCCGCGCTGCATGAGGAACTGGCCAAGCTCGACGGCGCGCCTGCCTCGGACACACGTCTCAGAGCCGCCCGCCGCTTGTTCGCAGAGGCGCTGGAAACGCCGGGCGGGCTGAAGATTCAGACCATCCACGCCTTTTGCGAATCCATCCTGCATCAGTTCCCGCTGGAAGCGAACGTTCCCGGCCATTTCGAGGTGCTCGACGACGCCGGGAGCGCCGCGCTGCTCGGCGAGGCCCGCCGCCGGCTGATCACCGGCGCCAGCCGGGCCGAGACCGAGGCCGGCGAACCGCCGCTGCTGGCCGAAGCCTTCGCCACCGCCCTGTCGCTGGCCGGCGAATGGGGCCTCGATCAGCTGATCGGCGAGATCGTCCGCAAGCGCGACGCGATCCGCCGGCACATCGACGCCGCCGGCGGCCTCGATGGCGCCCTCGCCCTTTCGCGTTCGGCGCTGGGCCTTGCGCCGGACGAGGATGAAGCGGCGATCCTGACCGACGCCGTACCCCCTCCGGGCTTCGACGAGGCGTTTTGCCGCGAAGTTCTGGCAGTCGCCGACACCAGCCCGAAAGCGACCGACAAGAAGCTGGTCGATCGGCTGAACGCGCTGCTCAATCCTGGTACCGATGCGGCGCGCTTCGAGGCGCTGCGAACCGTCTGCCTCAAGAAGGACGGCGGGCCTTACAAGCCGGGAAGCGTCGCCACCAAATGGGTCACCGATTTCTTCGAGGATTTCGCCGACCGCCTTCAGCAGCTCGCGGACCATGTGCTCTCCATCGAGGACCGCCTCGCTTCGGTTCGGCTGTTCCGGGCAAGCGCGGCGGCGCTGGTTATCGCCGACGCGTTCGAGCGCGACTACGCCATTCTCAAGCGCCGGCGCGGCAAGCTCGATTTCGAGGATTTGATCGTCAGGACCGCCGATCTCCTGACCCGCGCCGAGGCCTCGGCCTGGGTCCACTACAAGCTCGACCAGGGGATCGACCATGTGCTGATCGACGAGGCGCAGGACACCAGTCCGCGCCAATGGCAAGTGATGCGCCAGCTGGTCGACGAGTTCTTCGCCGGCGCGGGCAGCCGCGAGGTCGCGCGGACGGTGTTCGCCGTCGGCGACGAGAAGCAGTCGATCTATTCCTTCCAGGGTGCCGATCCGGCGAAGTTCGCCGAAGAGCAGCGGACGATGAGCGGGAGCGCGCAGGCCGCGCAGGCAAGCTTCGAGGCGGTGCGGCTGACCCAGTCCTTCCGCACGGCGAAGGATGTGCTCGACGCGGTCGACCGCGTCTTTGCCGACGCGGACAACCGGCAGGGACTGTCTTCCGACGACCTTCCTCCGACGCACCAGACGGCGCGCGACGACGGGCCGGGGCTGGTCGAGATCTGGCCGGTCTATCAGGCCGAAAAGCGCGAGGAGCCACGCGATTGGCTGAAGCCGGTCGACGAGGAGCCGGAAAATTCGCCGAGCAACCGGCTGGCGCGGCGGATCGCCGGGCAGATCGGCGAATGGCTCGGCGACCCAATCGCCCACAAGGGTAAGCGGCGGGCGCTGACGGCGGGCGACATCATTATCCTGGTGCGCAAGCGCTCCGGCTTCGTCGAGGCGATGGCCAAAGCCCTGCGGGATGGCGGCATTCCCGTCGCCGGGGCCGACCGGCTGGTGATCACCGACCATATAGCCGTCAAGGATCTGATGGCGCTCGGCCGCGCGGTGGTCAATTTCGATGACGATCTGTCGCTCGCCGAAGTGCTCAAGAGCCCGTTCTTCGGTTTTTCCGACGACGAGTTGATGGCGCTCGCGCTGTCGCGGGAGCCGCGTGAGCCGTTGTCGCTCGGGCTGCGGCGCCTGTGCGGCGAGACCGGCACGGCGCGCCTTCCGGACTTCGTGCCGAAGGAAACGACGGCCGCCTTCATGGCCAAGGCGCGGGCGGCGCTGGCGCAGCTGGAGGAATTGCGCGACCGCGCCGGCTTCGAGACGGTCTTCGCCTTCTATGCGCGCCTCCTCGGCCCCGAGGGCGGACGGGCGCGGCTGACCGCGCGGCTCGGCGCCGACGCCGGCGAGGTCATCGACGCCTTTCTCGATCTCGCGCTCGGCGCCGAGGAGGCGGGCGAGACCGGCCTCGACGCGTTTCTCGCGACCCTTTCCGCCGACCCGCCGCAGATCAAGCGCGAGATGGAACAGGGCCGCGGCGAGGTCCGGATCATGACGACCCACGCCTCCAAGGGTCTGGAAGCGCCGGTAATCTTCCTGGTCGATCCGGGCTCGGCGCCGTTCTCGCACGCCCACGGGGCGCGGCTGATGGAATGGCTGGGCATGCCGGGGCTTTATCCCGGCCAGGCGCCGGGCTTCCTCTGGCGCGCCGCCAAGGAACTCGAAAACGACGCGATCGCGGGGCTGAAGGAGGCGGAAAAGCTTCGCGCCGAGCAGGAATACCGGCGGCTGCTCTATGTCGGCATGACCCGCGCGGCGGACCGTCTCGTCGTCTGCGGCGTCGCGGGCGTGCGCGGCCCGAACGAAAATTCCTGGCTGCAGCGGGTCCAGGCGGCGCTGCGGCAGGACTGCGAGGAGGTGACGGACGCCGAGGGCGGGGTCACCGCCTGGCGCTTCGGTTCGCGCGGCGCCGGCGACAAGCTGGCGGCCGCGAGCACCGATCGGGGAGCAGCGCCGAGGCCGCTCGACCTGTCGCCGCTACCGCCCGAGATTCTGCCGCCGCGCCCGCTCTCGCCCTCCTCGGCCGGCGATGCCGCGGAACTGGTTTCCGACACGCTGGCGGCGGGCGAAGCGCAAGCCTTCGTTTCGCCGGTGCTGGGCGAAGGGTCCGGCCGTTCGGGCGAGCCCTCTTTCGCGATTCGCCGCGGCCTTATCGTCCACAAGCTGTTGCAGGTACTGCCCGACATCGCGCCCGACGAACGGGAGGCAGCGGCACGCCGTTATGTGGCGCTCGGCGCCCCCGAGATGAGCTCGCGCGATCACGATCAGCTGATCGACTCGGCGCTGGGCGTGATGGCCGAACCGGCCTTCGCCCCCATCTTCGCGGCCGGCAGCCGGGCCGAAATCTCGGTCGCGGGCGACATTTCCCTCGGTGGCCGAACCTATCGCGTCAACGGCACCATCGACCGGCTGGCGGTGACGGACACCAGGGTCCTGATCGTCGACTACAAGACCAATCGCCCGCCGCCCCGGACTTTGGACGCCGTCGCGCCAGCCTACATCCTGCAGCTGGCGCTCTATCGCGAACTGCTGAAGCCGCTTTATCCGGCCCATGCGATCGAGGCCGCGCTGGTGTTCACCGAGGCGCCGCTGCTAATCGCGCTCGCGCCGAGCCTCATGGACGCGGTCATCGCGCGGCGCAGCACCGTCGCCGCGGGGGCAACGCAGCGTCAAGAGGATGCACCGCCCGCTTGATTTGGCGGACCACCCCTTCTACCTGTGTCTCGAACAAGGATTTTGGGAGCCGCTTGATGGCCACGACAAAGATCGACACCAACAATTTCAAGACCGACGTTCTGGAGAGCGACAAGCCCGTCGTCGTCGACTTCTGGGCGGAGTGGTGCGGCCCCTGCAAGATGATCGCGCCGAGCCTCGAGGAAATCTCCAACGAAATGGACAATGTCCGGATCGCCAAGGTCAACATCGACGAGAACCCGGACATCGCCGCGCAGTTCGGCGTCCGCTCGATCCCGACCTTGATGATGTTCAAGAACGGCGAGCCGGCGTCCGTCCAGGTCGGCGCGCAGTCGAAGTCGAAGCTCGTCGACTGGATCAAGGGCGCCGCCTGAGGGTCGCCAACCTCGCGCGTTTCACGTGAATCAGCAAAAAGCCCGGGCGGATCGTCCGGGCTTTTTTCATTGGTAATGCGCGTTCGCTCCAACCATAACAGGTCCACACCGAGTCTTTTCGCAGGCTCGATCTTTTCGTAGAATCATTCGATAGCAGTTTTTGAAACACGCTCGGATTTAGCACGGCAAGACACAATCTTTCTCTTCACTATAAAATATCTATTTTCAACAAAAACTATGGATATCTAATTTTCTTCCGCAACAGGCACCGTTATTATATTAAGGGGCGAGAGATATGGATCCACTGGCTATTGCGCTCTTGATTTGGCTGCTCACGCCTCCGGTGTTCTTTTTTCTCTGGTTTTCGACACGAAAGAAGCTCAAGAGGGCGAAATCAGCAATAGACGCCAGTGACACAGAGATCGGAGCATTGAAGGGAAAGCTTGCGCCGATCCTTTCGATCGACGAGGAGGTATCTCAACTTCGAGATCGGGCCGATGAATTGGGCCAAAGGACCGAGGAGGTACGAAAGACCTACGCGGAAAAACGAGAGTTTCTCGACCGCCTAGAGCAACAGGTGGCGGTCTATGACGAGCGGCTCGCCTTTGCCGAACTAGGTATCTATGAACCTCATTTCGATTTCGGAGACAGCGAGGTTTATAAAAGGAAGATCAAGGAGGTTCGAGAGAGCCAGAAGGATATGGTATCGGCGAAAAATGCGACCATTTGCCCGACGGGGTGGACCGTCGACGGCAGTCGCGCGAAAGGTCAAACCATGATCAATCGTCAGACTAGATTGACGATGCGCGCTTTCAATAATGAGTGTGAAGCTGCCATCGCGAATACGCGGTGGAATAATGTCACAGCTATGGAAAAGCGCATCTTGAATGCAGCGAAGGGCATCAACAGCGCGAACGAATCAATGAACCTCGAAATCAACGACGATTACGTCGCGCTCAGGCTCAACGAACTCTATCTAACACATGAATATAGAGAGCAGCTGAAATTCGACAAAGCCGAGCGCGCCGAATTGGCGCGCGCCGAGCGAGAGGAAAAGAAATTACTCGCAGATGCAGAAGCCGCTGAACGAGAAGAACGAAGATATCAGGCGCTTCTTGAAAAAGCCCGAGAGGAGGCGGGTGCGGGCGAGGCAAGCACGGAGATGAAGAAGAAAATCGCTGATCTCGAAGCGGCTCTCGAAGAGGCGCATTCTGCGAGCGAGCGCGCCCGTGCGATGGCAGAAATGACGAAGTCCGGCTACGTATATATTATCTCTAATATTGGCTCTTTTGGCCAAGAAATCGTGAAGATTGGCCTCACGCGCAGGCTCGATCCAGATGATCGGGTGCGCGAATTAGGAGACGCTAGCGTGCCATTTTCCTTCGACACGCACGCGATGATCTACTCCGACGAGGCCCCAACACTCGAAGCGGCCATACATAGGGAATTCGCGGATCGTCGCATCAACGCAGTGAATATGCGGAAGGAATTCTTCAGGGTTTCGCTCGACGAGGTTGAGGAAGCAGTCAGCCGCCTTGCTCCGGACGCTGGTTTCTTCAAGGATCGCGAAGCTCAGGAATGGCACGAAACGCTCGCACGCAGAAATATGGCTCTTGAAGCCATGCAAGTGGCGTTGGCCAGCGAGCTGCTGCCGGTGACCATCTAAGCGGAGCAGCCCGATAAGAGCCTTGTACAAGAGGACTCGCTGAAGAATTTCGCCTGGGGTTCCTTAGCGCGAATCCTCAATGCGTTAGGCATTGGCGCTACGTCTTCCTGTTGGAGAGACCCAGCCTTCGTCAACGTCCAGGAAATCCCGCCGGGCCATCCCCCGACGCGACGTCAGGCTTTTGCGTAGTCCTCGTCGCTGACATGTTCCAGCCAGTCGACGGCCACGCCGTCCTTCGCCTCCTGCATGGCGATGTGGGTCATCATCGTCTCCGGCCCGGCGCCATGCCAGTGCTTCTCGCCGGGCGGAATCCAGATCACGTCGCCCGCGCCGATCGTCTGGATCGGTTCGCCGAAGGTCTGGAACCGGCCCGTTCCCGCCGTGACGTAAAGGGTCTGTCCCAGCGGGTGGGTATGCCACGCCGTGCGCGCGCCCGGCTCGAACAGCACCACGACCGCCCTCAGGCGCGCCGGCTCCGGTGCCTCGATGATCGGGTCCTGCCAGACCGTGCCGGTGAAATAGCTGGCCGGTGCCCGCCGGGTCGGAACGGACCCGCGTTGCCTGATCTCCATTGTCCTCTCCCTGCCTTTCCACGATCGATAGAGTCTCCCCGCCATCCGAGGCGGCCACCACGCCAAGACGAGGCTCGTCAGGCGCCGAACAGTCGGGTCTCTCAGCGCGGCGCCAGGCCGCTTTGCGCCAGCACATCGCCGACCAGATAGAGCGAGCCGCAGATCAAAAAGCGCGGCGCTCGATCGCTGTCCCAGGCGGACGACACCAGGCGGATCGCGTCCTCGACCGAGGCGCAGGGTTCGGCGTCGAGCCCTGCCTCGATCGCCGCCTCGGCCAGCTCGCTCGGGTCGATGCCGGCGTCGGATGCGTCCACCGGAACCGTGAACACATGCCGGGCAATCCCCGCGAAGGCAGCGAAGAATCCCACCGGATCCTTGGTGTTGATCATTCCAGCAATGAGGAACAACGATCGCGAAACCCGTTCCTCCATGTCGGCCAGGGTTTCGGCGATCGCCGTACCGGCGCCCGGATTGTGGCCGCCGTCGAGCCAGAGTTCGGACCCGGGAAACGCCGCGCGGTAGAGCGGACCCGAGGCGATCTGCTGCATGCGGCCCGGCCATTCAACATTCGCCAGACCCGTCTCGATCGCCTGATCACTCGGGCCGAAACCGGCATGGCGGAGCGTGGCGATCGCCGTCGCCGCGTTGATCAGCTGATGGCGACCCGGCAGCCGCGGCATCGGCAGGTCGAGAAGCCCCGTGTCGTCCTGATAGACCAGCCGGCCGTGTTCCTCATAGGCGAAGAAGTCCTGGCCGTAGACCAGCAACGGCGCGTTGGCGCGATCGGCCATCGCGGTGAGCACGTCCAGCGCCACCGTTTCGCCCTGCTGGCCGACGATGACCGGCACGCCCGGCTTGATGATGCCGCCTTTTTCCGCCGCGATCAGCTCCACCCGATCGCCGAGATAGGACTGGTGGTCGAGCGAGATCGACGTGATCACGGTCGCGGCCGGCTTTTCCAGGACGTTGGTTGCATCGAAGCGTCCGCCCAGACCGACCTCGATCAGCGCGACATCGGCCGGCTGCTCGGAAAACAACAGGAAGGTGACCGCCGTCAGGATCTCGAAGACGGTGATCATTTCGCCGCGATTGGCGGCCGCAGCCCGCACGACGGCCTCGGCCAGCAGCCGGTCGTCGACGAGCGCGCCGGGCTGGCCGTAGCGGCCGATCCGATAGCGCTCATGCCAGTTGACCAGATGCGGCGAGGTGTGGACGTGGGTCGCCCGACCGTCGGCCTCCAGGATCGCCCGGCAAAAGGCCGTGACCGAGCCCTTTCCATTGGTTCCAGCGATGTGGATCTGCGGCGGCAGCCGGTGTTGCGGGTCGCCGAGATCGGCGAGCAGCCGGCGAATGCGGTCGAGCGACAGGTCAAAGCCCTTCGGATGCTTCAGCATCAGGGATTCGATCTCTGTGGTGGCCAGCGAGGTCGTGGTCATGGACGAGAATTACGCGAGAGCATGAGCGGATGCAAAACCGATTCAGGCGGCCGGTTGCGGCTCGGACGGCGCGGTCGCGGGCTCGACCGTCGGTTCCGGCTCATCTTCGGTGCGCGCCGCGATATCGACGGGCGTTTTGGTCAACAGTTTGGCCAGATTCGCGATCGTCGCCTTCAACTCGTGCCGGTGGACGACCATGTCGACCATGCCGTGCGCCATGAGATATTCGGCCCGCTGGAACCCTTCGGGCAGCTTTTCGCGGATCGTCTGCTCGATGACGCGGGCGCCGGCAAAACCGATCACCGCACCCGGCTCGGCGATATGGACGTCACCGAGCATCGCGTACGACGCCGACACGCCGCCGGCCGTCGGGTTGGTCAGGACGACGATGTAGGGCAGCCCGGCCTCTTTGAGCATCTCCACCGCGACGGTGGTGCGCGGCAGCTGCATCAGCGACAGGATACCCTCCTGCATGCGCGCGCCGCCGGAGGCCGCGAACAGAACGAGCGGCCGATTTTCCGCGATCGCGGTCTCGAAGCCCTTGATGATCGCCTCGCCGGCGGCCATTCCGAGCGAGCCGCCCATGAAGGCGAAATCCTGGACGATCGCCATGACCGGCAGGCCCTCGATCGCGCCCCGCGCAGCGATCACGGCGTCGTCCATCTCCGCCTTGGCCTTGTACTCCTTCAGGCGATCGACATAGCGCTTGGAGTCGCGGAATTTCAGCGGGTCGAGCGCCACCTTCGGCAGTTCGATCGTCTCGAATGCACCGTCGTCGAAGAAGCTCTTCAGCCGGTCCCTGGCGCGAATGCGCATGTGGAAGTCCGAGGATGGGATCACCCATTGGTTGGCCTCCAGATCCTTGTGGAAGACCATCTCGCCGGTCTCCGGACACTTGATCCAAAGGTTTTCCGGCACCTCGCGCGTGGCGAGGAGGCTGGAAATCTTGGGGCGGACGTAGTTGGTGATCCAGTTCACGGCGCGGCTGTTCCGATTGACAAGGGTTGTTGGCAGATGGTCGCGCGGTCAGGCATCCGCAAGACGGGCGGCACGAACGCCGCCTGCGAGATCGCGCACCAGATCAGTGACCGCCGTCACCGTGCCGGCACCCGCACGGCCGTCGATCAGCGACGCTTCGATGGCGTTGATCAGCGCCGAACCGACGACGACGCCGTCCGCCGCCCGGCCGATCTCGCGGGCCTGTTCGGCGCTGCGCACGCCGAAGCCGACGCAAACCGGCAGGTTCGTGTGGCCCTTGATGCGCCCGACGGCCGCCGCGACCTTGCCCGCGTCGGGCGCGGCGGAGCCGGTGATGCCGGTGATCGACACGTAATAGACGAAGCCGGAGGTGTTCTTCAAAACCGCAGGCAGGCGCTTGTCGTCGGTGGTCGGCGTCGCGAGGCGAATGAAATTGAGGCCCTTGTCGAGAGCCGGCAGGCAGAGCTCGTCGTCCATCTCGGGCGGCAGATCGACGACGATCAGACCGTCAACCCCGGCGGCCAGCGCGTCCTGGACGAAGCGTTCGACGCCGTAGACGTAGATCGGGTTGAAATAGCCCATCAGGATCAGCGGCGTCGTCGTGTCGCTTTCGCGGAAGGCGCCGACCATCGCCAGGGTCTTTTTCAGGCTTTCGCCGGCCTTCAGGGCGCGCAAGCCAGCCTTCTGGATCGCCGGACCGTCGGCCATCGGGTCGGAAAACGGCATGCCAAGCTCGATGATGTCGGCGCCGGCGCCGGGCAGCGCCCTGACGATCTCGAGCGCGGTATCATGGTCCGGATCGCCCGCCATGACGAAGGTGACGAGGGCGGGACGCCCCTGTTCGGCCAGCGCGCGGAACCGGTCTTCGATGCGTGTGGTCATCTCAGGCTTTCGTCACTTCGGCGATCCACTCGGCGGTCGCCGCGTCCACATGGTCGACGGCAAAACCGACGATCGCGGGCGTCTCATAGGGATGATGAGTGCGGATCGCCTCGCAGCAAGCATCGAACAAATCGGCACGGGTCTTGATCGTCAACGGCCATTCGTCGTGCCGCTCCTTCTTGCCCTGCCAGAGATAGCGGCTGTCCACCTCCTTGCCGATATTGCAGCAGGCGGCAAGCCGGCCGTCGAGAAGCCCATGCGACAGTTCGCGCGCGACCTCGAGCGTCGGGCAGGTCACGTGGATTTCGACGATGTCGGTCATATTTTCCTCACAGGAACGACACTCGCAGGAAAATCGCGACGAAAAGGATGATCAGGACGCCGAGCATCCCCTTCAAAAGATGGATGTCGGCCCGAGCGCGCCGAAATTCCGAATAAAGCTCGTCTCTAAACTCGGTCATTCAAACGCGTCTCGGTACAGTGACGGATATCATCTTAATCATCAATCCAGTGCTCCGACCGGTTGCCGCGCTGGTCCCAAAACCTCAAAACCTCGATTCGACCGCTTTGAATGCGGTAGATTAAAGAAAAAGGCGTTCGCGGAATGGCATATTCGCGAATGCCGTTATCTGCAATCGGATGGCCGAGTTTTGGCCGCTAGCCGAGCAGATGGATCGCTTTTTGGTATTGCACCGTTGCCTTCTGCGCGCCGTCTGGAAAGACCTGCTGATAGTACCGGCGAAACCACTCGAGATCATCGACTGCCGCAGGCAAAAAGACGATCTTCATTTGTCAGGGGGCAATATATCCGGCGCTGGCTTGATCGCCGCCTCGCCGTTGCTCCATGATTCGACCCAGCGATCGACAGCCTCCTTGGAGACGAAAACACCCTTGTCCGCGTCAGTGACGGCAACGTCGATGGCCTCACGCTTCCGCTTCTTCGCTGCGAGATAGGCCTCGATCGCCCGTTCGGCGATCCAGGATTCCGACCTGCGTTCCCGCCTTGCCTCAGCTTCCAAATCCGTTTTCGGGCCGACCTCAAGCGGTATCGACAGATTTTCTGTCGCCATCGGATCTATCTCCGCCAAAACCCTGTCTCGTCAGGGCGAAAAACATACGTCCCCACTGCTACAGCTCCACGCCCAGATGCTTGGCCGCCGTGAACACGTCCTTGTCGCCGCGACCGCACAGATTCATCAAGATGATCTGGTCCTTGCCCATCTTCGGCGCGCGCTTGATGACTTCCGCAAGCGCATGGGCCGGCTCCAACGCCGGGATGATGCCCTCGACGCGGGTCAGCATCTGGAAGGCGTCCAGCGCCTCGGTGTCCATGATCGGGACATATTCGACCCGGCCGGAATCCTTCAGCCAGGAATGCTCTGGCCCGATGCCCGGATAGTCGAGCCCGGCCGAGATCGAGTGGCCCTCCTTGATCTGGCCGTCCTCGTTCTGCAAGAGATAGGTGCGGTTACCATGCAGGACGCCAGGCGAACCCGCCGTCAGCGAGGCGCAATGCTCCTCGCCGTCGAGCCCCTTGCCGCCTGCCTCGACGCCGACCATCGCCACGTCCTTGTCGTCGAGGAAGGGGTGAAACAGGCCGATAGCGTTGGAGCCGCCGCCGACGGCCGCGACCAGCAGGTCCGGCAGGCGGCCCTCGGCCGCCATCATCTGCTCCTTCGCCTCCTGGCCGATCACACTCTGAAACTCTCTGACGAGTTCTGGATAGGGGTGCGGGCCAGCGGCGGTGCCGATCAGGTAATAGGTGGAATCGACATTGGTCACCCAGTCGCGCAGCGCCTCGTTCATGGCGTCCTTGAGCGTGCCGTGCCCGGCGGTGACGGGGATCACCTCGGCCCCGAGCAGCTTCATGCGGAAGACGTTCGGCGACTGCCGCTCGACATCCGTCGCGCCCATGTAGACGACGCAGGGAAAGCCGAAGCGGGCGCACACCGTCGCCGTCGCGACGCCATGCTGGCCGGCGCCGGTCTCGGCGATGATCCGCGTCTTGCCCATCTTCTTGGCAAGCAGGATCTGACCGAGGCAGTTGTTGATCTTGTGCGAGCCGGTGTGGTTCAGTTCGTCGCGCTTGAAATAGACCTTGGCGCCGCCAAGCCTTTCGGTCAGCCGCTCGGCGAAATAGAGCGGCGACGGCCGGCCGGTATAATGGGTGTTGAGATTGTCGAGCTCGGCCTTGAAGGCCGGATCGGCTTTCGCCGCCTTCCAGGCGTCCTCCAGATGGAGGATCAGCGGCATCAGCGTCTCGGCGACGAAACGCCCGCCGAAATGACCGAAGCGGCCGTCCTCGTCGGGACCGGCGCGAAACGAATTCGGGGTCAGCGGCTGGTTCACGAGGCACGGGCCTTTCTCGCCGGCTCGTCCATGCGGAGGCGATCCAGCGCGTCGAAGAAGGAATGAATGCGACCGACGTCCTTGACGCCGGGCGCGCGCTCGACACCGGACGACACGTCGATGCCGGACGGCCGCGCGATGCGGATGGCATCGACGACGTTGTCGGCGTCGATGCCACCGGAAAGCATGTAGGGCGGAGCCGGGTCAAGGCCGGCAGGAATCCGCCAGTCGAAAGCGACGCCGTTGCCGCCGGGAAGGTTGGAGCCCTTCGGCCGCCTGGAATCCAGCAGCAGACGGTCGGCGACGCCGAGATAATCCGCGATCGCGGCAAGGTCGGCGGCCTCGGCGACCGGCAGCGCCTTCATGATCTTCAGACCGCTGGACGCCTTGATCGCGGCGACCCGCTCCGGGCTCTCCCGCCCATGAAGTTGCAGCCAGTCCGGCCGCACCTCGGCCGCGAAACGCGCGACCAGATCATCGTCCGGATCGACCGTGACGATGACAGTCTCGGCGCGCCCCGCCACGGAACCGACGAGCTCCGCCATCGCCCCGACGTCGAGATGACGCGGGCTCTTGGCGAAATGCACGAAGCCGACATGGCTGGCGCCACGCTGAAGCGCCGCCGCGATGGTCGCGGGCGTCGACAGGCCGCAGATCTTGACGTCGAAGGCTCGCAAGAAACGCTCTCCGGGGTTTGGTATCTCGCCGGTTTACCGGATTTACCTGCTTATCGCGCGCTGGGCGATCGGGAGCAAGGAAGGCGGGTGAAAAGCCAGAGGGGAGATTCAGCTACACAGTTGAACCGTCTTTGCATCCGGCCCTCCTATCCGGTGGGAAGACGGGACGCACGAAGGGCCAAGCTGGGCGCCTTGAAAAACCGCGGAATCCGGCTCCCTCGGGTGAACTGACGGCGGAGACGCGGTCTTGCTCCTCGTGGAGCGCCGCTTCGTGTGGGTTCTGCCATTAAGCCATCATTACTATCCCACTCGGCCGCCCTATGTGTCCTTCAGGAGAGTGACTTTGGAAGGTGAGCTACATGTCGAAAATCTCGAGCGCTTTCTATCAGGCCCGCGCCGACGATGCAGCCGAGGAAATTGAGCAGACGAAGCTTGCCGGTGCAAAGGGACGGTTCGAGCAGTCCCGAATCGCTTGGCAGGGATTGGCCGATACGGCGCGCAGGCTCGAAGAAGAGGCCGCTGTCTCGACGAGGCTGACACCAGAGGTGGCTCGGGAAAATTGGACAGCGTGCTGAGTGGATTGTCTGCCTGAAGGCGGCCAGGATGGCCGAGATCAGGAGAGACGATGAGCAAGAGACCCAGGCGGAACCACAGCCCTGCCTTCAAGGCCAAGGTCGCGCTCGC
>DRFF01000082.1 GCA_011050685.1 Aurantimonas coralicida | reverse complement strand
GTGCTGGCCCGGATGGGCGAGGGACGCGCCCGCCGCGTCTTCATGTCGGCGCGGCTGTTCGATGCCGATGAAGCCGTATCGCTCGGCCTTCTCGCCCAAGCGATACCGGCTGACGATCTCGACGCGGCGGTCGCGGCCGAAATCGAACCCTATCTCGCCTGCTCTCCGGCGGCCGTCGCGGCGTCGAAGGCGCTCGCCCGCTCGCTCGGCCCGGTCATCGACGAGGCCACCATTACCGACACCGCCCGGCGCCTCGCCGATATTTGGGAGACGGCCGATGCCCGCGAGGGCGTTGGCGCCTTTTTCGACAAGCGCTTGGCCGCCTTTGTTGCGGCGGGGGACGAGGGCTAAAATTGCCCGGCGGCGGACGGAATGCTGCGGCGTTCCGCCTCAGTTTTCCTACGAAAGACAGTCTTTCAGCGACGCCGCGAGGTTGCCGATCAGTTCGAAATAGAGCTCCGGCCCATCCTTTAGCGCCGCGCCTTCCGGATCGAGCACGTCCGCCTTCGCCTCGGTGCCCTCGATGACCACATCGACGAGCGCCGGCTCGAATTGCGGCTCGGCGAAGACGCAGGTCGCGCCGACCGCTTTCACCTTGGCCTGAAGTTCGGCGATCCGCCGCGCGCCGGGGGGCGTCTCCGGGCTGACGGTGATCGATCCGGCGGCTGGCATGGCGAAGCGGCGCTCGAAATACTGATAGGCGTCGTGGAAGACGATGTAGGGTCGGCCCTTCACATCGGCGAGATTGCCCGCGATTGTCGCGATCAGTCCGTCCAGCCGTGCCTCGAGCTTGTCGGCGTTGGCCGCGTAGGTCTCGGCATGGGCCGGGTCGACTGCGGCGAGGGTCGCCTCGATCGCGCCGACCATCGCCTTGGCGTTCACCGGGTCGAGCCAGACATGCGTATCGAACGCCTCGTCGTGCGCCGCTTCGTCGGCGTTTTCGTCCTCATGCGCGTCGGTCTCGAACGCTCCGCCCTCGCGCAGCGGCAGTCTCTCGACGCCCGGCGCATCGACCAGTTCGACGTTTCTTGCGTCCGCTCCGAGCGTCGCGAGCGGCTTGACCAGAAACGCCTCCAGGTAGGCGCCGGCCCAGAAGACGACATCGGCGGATTGAAGCGCCGCAGCCTCCGACGGCTTCATCCGATAGGTATGCGGCGAGCCGGCCCCCTGAACGATCAGCATCGGTTCGCCGACACCCTCCATGACACCGGCGACGAGCGAATGGATCGGCTTGATCGAGGCGACGACGGCGGGGGCGGAGCCCGCGTCTGCTGCCTGGGCGGACGAAGTCAGGACAGACAACGCGGCGGCGAGGAGCAACAAGCGGGTCGTCGGCATGCGCGAATCCTTCGGCTCTAAATGACGCGGCGCCCATAGGCACCCAATTGATATGTTATGTCATTACAATAATGTGCTATAGCGATGCATACATGCCACCGCAAGCGATGGTCCGGATAGCGAATGACCTCTTCCTCTTCTCCCGTCGACAACGTCCTCGTCGCAATGCGCGGCGTCGGTGTGCGGCGTTCCGGGCGCTGGCTCGTGCGCGGCGTCGACCTGACGCTGCGCCGGGGCGAGATCGTCACGCTGATCGGCCCCAATGGCTCCGGCAAATCGACGACCGCCAAGACCGCGATCGGAATATTGAAGCCCGACGAGGGAACAGTCCGCCGGGCGAACCGGCTGACGGTCGGCTACGTTCCGCAGCAGTTGAGCATCGACTGGACGCTGCCGCTCAGCGTCGAGCGGCTGATGACCCTGACCGTGCGGGCGTCGCGCGCGGCGGTCGCCGAGGCGCTGCACCGTGTCGGCATCGCCCATCTGGCCAAGGCCGAGGTGCATCGTCTGTCCGGCGGCGAATTTCAGCGGGCGCTGCTCGCCCGCGCGATGATCCGCAAGCCCGATCTTCTCGTCCTCGACGAGCCGGTCCAGGGCGTCGATTTCAGCGGCGAGATCGCGCTCTACGACCTGATTTCCGCTATCCGCGATGCCGAAGGCTGCGCGGTGCTGCTGATCTCGCACGATCTGCATGTGGTGATGGCCAAGACCGATACGGTGATCTGTCTCAATGGCCATGTCTGCTGCGAGGGAACGCCGCAATCGGTTGCCAATTCGCCGGCGTATCAGCGCATGTTCGGCCCGCGCGCGGCAGAGACCCTGGCGATCTATTCGCACGATCACGATCACACCCATCTGCCGGATGGGCGGGTGCGTTTCGCCGACGGCACGATCGGCGACGAATGCAGTCCCCCGAAAGGCGATGACGGGCACGATCATGATCACGGTCATGACCAAGACCATGACGAACATCGTTCCAATCGTCCGAAGGACCGGGAGCCAGCCGATGTTCGATGATTTCTTCGTCCGCGCCATTCTGGCCGGCATCGGCATCGCGCTGGTCGCCGGCCCGCTCGGCTGCTTCGTCGTCTGGCGGCGCATGGCCTATTTCGGCGATACGATGGCCCATTCGGCGCTGCTCGGCGTGGCCCTGTCGACGGCCTTCGAGATCGATCTGATGCTCGGCGTCTTCGCAGTGGCCGCGGTGGTCGCCGTGGCCCTCGTGCTGCTCGAGCGGCGCGGCGCGCTGTCGACCGACGCGTTGCTCGGCATCCTCTCCCATTCGACCCTGGCGCTGGGGCTGGTCATCATCGCCTTCATGACCTGGGTGCGGATCGACCTGATGGGTCTCCTGTTCGGCGACATCCTGGCGGTCTCCCGCATCGACCTCGTCGCGATCTTCGGCGGCGGCATCCTCGTCCTCGCCGGTTTGGCCGTGCTTTGGCGCCCGCTGCTCGCCGCGACCGTCAGCACCGAGCTCGCAGAAGCCGAGGGGCTTCGGCCGGAACGCTCGCGATTTCTCTTCATGCTGCTGATGGCGGTGGTCATCGCCATCGCCATGAAGATCGTCGGCATTCTCCTGATCACCGCGCTGTTGATCATCCCGGCGGCGACTGCGCGGCGCTTCGCTTCGACGCCGGAGATGATGGCGCTCCTCGCCGCGTTCATTGGCGCTGTCGCCTCGACCGGCGGCCTCTTCGCCTCGCTGAAGTTCGACACGCCGTCCGGCCCGTCGATCGTCGTCGCCGCGCTCGCGCTGTTCCTTGTCAGCCTGCTGCCGATGCCGGCATTTGCCGACCGCCGGGCCGAACCTGCTGAAAAGGCACCGCGATGATCGCCGCGCCGAAACTGACGCGCAACCAGAGCCTCGTCTTCGACGCGCTGAAGGCGGCGGACGAGCCGCTGAGCGCCTATACGATCCTCGACCGGCTCCGTGACGACGGATTTCGCGCGCCGCTGCAGGTTTATCGCGCTCTCGATACGCTTCTCGATCGTGGTCTCGTCCATCGGCTCGATAGCCTCAAGGCGTTCGTGCCCTGCGCCCATCCCCACGATCATCACGAGAGCGCGACGATCGCCTTCGGCATCTGCGGACGTTGCGCGCGGGTCTGGGAGTTTTCCGACGCGGTGGTCGAGGAGCGACTGCGCGGCTGGGCCAAAGGCGAGGGATTTTGCCCGCAGCGCACCGCGATCGAAATCAGCGGCCTGTGTGCCGACTGCGCCCGCGCCGGCGCGGCGTGACATCGCCGTTTCGCTGCGGCTTCCGCTGCGCTCTGACCTTCCGCGGCAACTGCCACCGCGCATCGCCTTGACAGGGTAAGGCATTCTCCCGCAAATCCGCTTCATCATGCGGCCTTACGGACAAGGGAGGAGCCCAGTTCGACGGTTGCCGCCATGTCGGGAGGAATCATGACCATCAGAACGCTCACCGCCGCCGGTCTCGCCGCGCTATTTGCCGGGTGGACCGTTTCAGCGGCCAATGCCGTCGAGTTGAAGCTCGGCTACTCGCTGTCCGAAACCTCACATTACGGCGTCGGCGCCACGGCGATGGCCGAGGAACTCGAAAAACTCACCGACGGCAAATTCACCATCAAGCAATTCCCGGCGAATGCCCTCGGTGGCGAGCGTGAGATGGTCGAGGGTGCGCAACTCGGTACGGTCGATCTCGTCATCACCTCGACCGGTCCGGTCGGCAATTTCGTGCCGGAGACACTGATCACGGACATTCCGTTCCTGTTCCGCGACTACGATCATGCCCATGCCGTGCTCGATGGTCCGATCGGCCAGGCATTGCTGGACAAGTTCCCCGACAACGACCTGATCGCGCTCGCCTGGGGCGAGAACGGCTTCCGCAACCTCACCAATTCCAAGCGGCCGGTGAAAGAGCCCGCCGATGCCGAGGGTCTGAAGGTCCGCACCATGGAGAACCAGGTGCATATGGAGGCGTTCTCCGAACTTGGCGTTCTGCCGACACCGATGGCCTTTCCGGAGCTGTTCACCGCGCTTCAGCAGGGCACCGTCGACGGCCAGGAAAACCCGATCGGAGTGATTCTTTCGGCCAAGTTCGCGGAGGTTCAAAAGTACCTTTCGCTGACCAACCATGTCTATTCGCCGGCCCTGTTTCTGATGTCGCCGACGGTCTGGGACGGCTTGAGCGACGAGGAGAAAGACGCCTTCCGCAAAGCCGCCAAGGCAGGCGCCGCCGCGATGCGCGAGAAGGTTCGCTCCGACGCCGATTCGGGCGTCGCCACGCTGAAGGAGGCGGGCATGGAGGTGACCGAGGACGTCGACCGCGCCGCCTTCGACAAAGCGCTGGAGCCGCTGATGGCCAAATACGCCGAGCAGTTCGGCCAGGACAAGCTGGACGCCATCCGCGACACCGGCAAGTGACACACTCGTAAGACGACGACAGGGCCGGGCGGCGACGTCCGGCCGTGTCGTCTCCGCCACCAGCAACAAGGGCCATCGATGCTGACTGTCCTGCGCGCCATCGATCGCTGGGTTCTGCGCCTGTCGTTATGGACAGCCATGGCGCTTCTCGCGCTCATGTCGGTGATCACCTTCTGGCAGGTTCTGACCCGCTTCGTGCTGGAGCGCCCGTCCACCTGGTCCGAGGTAACGGCGCGCTCGCTGATGATCTGGATGGTCTATCTCGGCCTGGTCGCCTGCCTGCGCTCCGGCGCGCTGATTTCGGTGGATCTTTTGATCGCGCGCGTGCCGCCGTCTGCGCGTAAGTTTCTTGCCGTTCTCCTCGCGGGCCTGACTCTCGGGGTTCTCGGGGTCATGGTCTGGTACGGCTGGGCGATGACCGAGCGAACCGCACGGCAGACGATCGCCGGCGTTAGCGATCCGTTCTTCGGCCAGAAGATATCCATTGGCTTCATCTACGCGGCGATTCCGGTTGGAGCGGCGCTGTCGATCGTCGCGACGCTGGCGCGCCTCGCCGAGGAACTGGCAGGCACCCTGGTTCACCGGCAGGGCCCTGCCACCCACGACGTCTGAGGAGCATCGATGTCCAGCTTCATGCTCCTCGCCCTCGTTGGCTTCTTCGCGCTCGGCCTGCCGATCGCGATCGCGATCGCGGCCGCCTCGATCGGCGGCCTGGTGTTTTTCACCAGCCTGCCGCTGCTCGTCGTCGCCCAGCAGTTGATGACCAAGTTGGACTCCTTCCCGCTGATGGCGGTGCCGTTCTTCATCCTTGCCGGCAATCTGATGGAGGCCGCCGGCATCTCCGGCCGTCTTGTAGAATTCGCCAAGACCATGGTCGGCGGGGTGCGGGGCGGCTTGGCCTGCTCTTGCGTCCTGACCTGCATGATCTTCGCCGCGGTTTCGGGCTCTTCCGTCGCCACGACCTTCGCGATCGGCGCGATCGTCATTCCGGCCATGACCAAGCACGGTTATCCGACCGGCTTTGCCGCCGCGCTACAGGCGACGTCGGCCGAGCTGGGCGTCATCATCCCGCCGTCGATCCCGCTGATTCTGTATGGCGTCAGCGCCGAGGTCTCGATCGGCGATCTGTTCATCGCCGGCCTCGGCCCCGGTCTGCTCATCGGGCTGGCCCTGACCCTTTTCGTCTACGTCTATTGCCGCAAGAACAAATGGGGCGAGCGCGATCACGAGGGCCGCCTGCCGTTCTGGCAATCGCTGAAGGCAGCGTTTCTTGCCCTGCTGATGCCGATCGTCATCATCGGCGGCATCTATGACGGCATCTTCACGCCGACCGAGGCCTCGGTGATCGCGGTGTTCTACGCGCTGTTCATCGGCATGGCGGTCTACCGCACGATCAGCCTGCGCGATCTTCTGCCGGTGCTGCACCGTTCGGTGATTTCCTCGACGATCATCCTGTTCGTGATCGCCGCCGCCGGCCTGTTCTCGTTTCTGATCACCCGCGCCGGCGTGCCGGCCGCGATCGGCGAGTGGCTGGGCAGCGTGATGGAAGACCCGCTCTACTTCCTGCTCGCGGTCAACGCCTTCCTGTTCATCGCCGGCATGTTCATCGAGACCTCGGCGGCGATCATCGTCTTGGCGCCGATCCTCGCGCCTGTCGCGATCTCCTTCGGCATCGATCCGGTGCATTTCGGCCTGATCATGGTCGTCAATCTGGCGCTCGGCATGATCACGCCGCCCTTCGGGGTCAATCTCTTCGCCGCCTGCCAGGTCGCCGGTATCCCGTTCGAGCAGATCGTCCCGCGACTGTTGCCCTTCGTTCTCGTCATCATCGCCTGCCTGCTGGTGATCAGCTACGTGCCGGCGATCTCCGTCGGGCTGCTGACGCTGCTGTAATGGCGAAGATGCGCTGCGCGTCCACACGCGCCCGCAGCGCTCCAGCGCAAATGCCGATCGCTCCGATGAAATCGCAATGATCGCTTGCGGGGCCGGGTCCGCCCCGTTATATACCGCGCCGCGGGTCACGGAGTGTAGCGCAGCCTGGTAGCGCACCTCGTTCGGGACGAGGGGGTCGCAGGTTCGAATCCTGCCACTCCGACCAGCAAAACACGTGTCCGACCCGGACACATAGGTAACAGAGCGTACCTAAGACACGGGTGACAACCTCGTGCCGAACGGGTTGTCGATGGTTTGCAAGGATCTCTGTTCGAGGTCGATGTAGCCCAGATCGTAGCCCATGAAGCTGACGATCCAAATCCCCTCTTCGATTTCCTTGATGCCGAGCCGTTGTCCGGCCAT
>DRFF01000081.1 GCA_011050685.1 Aurantimonas coralicida | reverse complement strand
CTTCGATCGCTTCGATCACCCGCTTGCGAAGGTCTACCCCGTAAGCTCGCGCCATGAGTTCGTCTCCCTGTCCTTTGCAAACAGGGAATCACGACCTTCGCGAGATCGCAAACATCCGACTCCGAATTGGCTCAAACCGCTCTAGTCTATCCATAACGGAATTTTATGTCTGTCCCGCCGCAAGCCAGCGAATCGTCGCTGTCGTCATCCTACGCGCAGGGCGTCGCCCTTGTCGGCTTCGGCGGCTTCGTCCTCTCCTTCGACATTCCGCTCATTCGGCTGTCGGAGAGCGCCTTCTGGACCGTCCTGCTGGTGCGCGGCGCCCTCACCTGTCTGGCCGCGGTGTTGATCTGGCGCATCGACCACTTGCTGTTTCCGAGCAGCCGGAAGCTGATCGCCGGACGCGTCGGGCTTATTGTAACGGGCATCTATTCGCTCGCAGCCGCGAGCTTCGTCTTTTCGATCTTCCACACGAGCGCCGGCAATGTCGTCTTCATCCTTGCCTTCAATCCGATGTTCTCGGCGCTGCTGTCCTGGCGGATGGTCGGCGAGCGGCCGTCGACGGCGACGCTCCTGGCCATTCCCGCGACGCTCTTCGGCGTTCTGCTGATCATCGGAGCCGGCTTCGAGACCGGCAACTGGATGGGCGACCTGGCCGCGCTCGCCACCGCCTTCCTCGTCGCCCTCGCCATCACCCTTGCCCGGCGCAGTCGAACCGACATGCGTTACGCTGCGGCGCTCGGTGCCTTCCTGCCTGCGCTGCTCGCCACTCCTTTCGTCGCCGCCGAGGGCATCCAATACGAGGCGATCGGATGGCTCGTGCTCAACGGCGCGATGATCGTTCCGATCGCGTTGATCTGCCTCGCGCTCGGACCGATGTTCGTGCCGGCGCCCATTGTGTCGATGGCGTATCTAGTGGAGACGGTGCTCGCGCCCGTCTGGGTCTGGATGGTGTTCGCCGAGCGGCCGACGGATCTGGCGCTTGCCGGTGGTATCGTCGTCGTCGGAACACTCGTGGTGCACTCGCTCGCCGAACTCGGTCGCGCGCGGCGATCCCGGCGGCGCAGCATTGCGGTCGCATCCCGCCACGTATGATGGGAGCGACATCCGCTCACCCAGCCACCTGTCGAGCCGACACAATGCGCGGCGAGCTTAGCCTTCGAACTTGTTGGTCTTCGGAAAGCCCTTCGGCACCAAACGGCCGGCCTGCGCCCGGTCGCCGCGCCATTCCAGAAGTTCGGCTTCGGAGCGGGTAAACATCCGGCCGGCGGAATCCGACCACACCAGACCGCCCGCCATCCCGAAAACCTTGGCGTCCGAGACCCCGCCATCCTTGTAACGCTGCAGCCTCACCCCCTTGCCGCGCGCCATCTGCGCCACCTGCGCCAGCGGGAAGATCAGCAGTTTTCGATTCTCACCAACGATCGCGACGTGGTCGCCGTCGTCCACCGTCGGCGCGAGCGCCAACGCGGTCTTGCCGGACAGATTCATCAGTTGCTTGCCCTTGCGCGTCGCCGACAGCATATCGGCCTCCGCAACGATGAAGCCATTGCCGTCGGACGAGACCAGCAGACGACGGCGATCCGGATCGGACACGAAGGCGATAGCGATGTCCTGCTCGTCGTCGAAGTCGAAGGCGAGACGAATCGGCTCGCCCTGCCCGCGCCCGCCCGGCAGCTTGTCGGCGCCGAGCGTAAATGCCCGTCCGCCCGTCGACAGAAACACCAGCTTGTCGGTCGTCATGGCATGGAAGGCGAGCTTCAGGCCGTCGCCTTCCTTGAAGGTCAATGTCGAGAAATCCGCGAGATGCCCGCGCATACCGCGCAGGAATCCCTTTTTGGACAGAACGACGGTCACCGGCTCCTTTTCGATCAGCGCGACGGCGATGTCGTCGAGAGCCCGATTAGGAGCATCGGCGAAGAGCGTGCGGCGGCGTCCGAGTTTGGTTTTCTTGGAATAGGTTTCGCGGACTTCGCGAATCTCGCCGGCAACCGACGACCATTGTTGATCGTCGGAGGCGAGTAGCGCTTCCTTTTCGGCTTTCTCTTCCGTGAGCCGGTCGAACTCGCGTCTGAGCTCGAATTCCTCCAGCTTGCGCAAGGAACGAAGGCGCATGTTGAGGATCGCCTCGGCCTGCACGTCGGTCAATTCGAAGGTTTGGATCAGCACCGCCTTCGGCTCGTCCTCCTCGCGGATGATCCGGATCACCTCGTCGAGGTTGAGAAAGGCGATCAGATAGCCGGCCAGGACCTCCAGCCGCCGCTCGATCTGCCCGAGCCGATAACGCGCCCGACGTACCAGTACCTCGCGCTGATGGGCGAGCCACTCGCTCAGAACGTCCTTGAGCGACATGACCTTCGGCACTTTGCCGCCGGACAGGACGTTCATGTTCAGCGAGATGCGCGATTCCAGATCGGTCAACCGGAACAGCGATTCCATCAAGAGTTCCGGATCGACGGTCCGGCTCTTCGGCTCGATGACGACGCGCACGTCCTCGGCCGATTCGTCGCGGATGTCGGCGAGCAGCGGCAATTTGCGCGCTTGCAGCAGTTCGGCGATCTTTTCGATCAGCCGCGACTTCTGCACTTGATACGGAATTTCGGTGACCACCACGACGTAAGCGCCGCGGCCCTGGTCCTCTGTCTCCCAGCGGGCCCGGACACGGAACGAGCCCCGGCCGCTGTCGTAGGCTTCACGGATCTGGGCATGACTGTCGACGATGACGCCGCCGGTCGGGAAGTCCGGCCCCTGCACGAAGCGCAGCAACGCATCGATCGAGGCGTCCGGATTCTCGATCAGCTTGAGAGCGGCGTCGCAGAGTTCGGCGGCGTTGTGCGGCGGGATCGACGTCGCCATCCCGACCGCGATCCCGGACGAGCCGTTGGCCAGGAGATTGGGGAACGCGCCCGGCAGGACGATCGGCTCCTGATCCTCCTCGTTATAGGTCGCGCGAAAATCGACCGCGTCCTCGTCGATGCCGCGCAGGAGCAGCGTCGCGACGTCGGTCATGCGTGCTTCGGTGTAGCGCATGGCCGCCGGGCTATCGCCGTCGACATTGCCGAAATTACCCTGACCGTCGATCAGCGGATAGCGGATGGCGAAGTCCTGGCTGAGCCGCACCAGCGCGTCATAGATCGATGCGTCGCCATGGGGATGGAACTTGCCCATGACGTCGCCGACGATGCGCGCGCATTTCTTGTAGCCCTGGCCAGGATCGAGCCGCAGAACGCGCATGGCATGGACGATGCGCCGATGGACGGGCTTCAGGCCATCGCGCACATCGGGCAGCGCCCGCCCCATGATCGTCGACAGCGCATAGGCGAGGTAACGCTCCTCGAGTGCCGCCTTGAGATCGATCGCTTCGATGTTGCCGCCGCCCGACGGCGGCTCTACAGCCTTGCCCATGCGGCTGGTCTAAGACACGACGGCGACCGGAACAACTCCGGAACGTGGTTATTCAAGGATTTGTAGGCGCCTAGGCGAGCGCCGTTACTCTAATTCCGTCGCTCGCCGCCCCTCCCCTTATCGCGACGGGGCTTCCGTCCTACAATAGTACGCGACACCGGTCCGCATTCTCATCGCGCCGCGGCGCGCCCAGGTTCAAGCGAAAGGTTCTCTCATGCTCGCCAGGACAGGCATATCCCTCGCCACAACGACGCTGCTGCTACTCAGCTCGACGTCGGCTTTCGCGGTCGACGCCGAGGCCTTTGCCGAGCGGCTTAAGGCCGTCGCGCAGAAGCAGAACATGTCGCTGACATTCGACAGCGCGGAAGCCGACGGCGAAAATGTCGTCCTGAAGGGTGTCTCGGGGGCCAAGGCCGATGGGAAAGGCAAGGTCGCCGAGATCACGTTCGAGAACGTCTCCGGCTCCACCCCCGATGGATGGGACGTCGAGCGGGTCGCGTTTCCGGACTTCGATGAGACCGAGGATAGCACGCGCACGCAAATCGGCGGCATGGTGGTTGAGGGCCTGGAGCTCGTCGGGACCAGCGCGACCGACGTACCAGCGGCGATGAAATTCTCCGATTTCTATTTCGAGAGCGCCACGATCGGATCCGTGGAGGTCGAGAAGGACGGCAAGAAAATCTTCAGCCTCGCGGATGCTTCCTTGAGCAACGAGATCGGCGACGATGGTGCGTTCACGGCGGAGTTCGATTTCGGCAGCTTCACGGCGGATCTCACCTCGGGAGACGATCCAGAAGCCACGAAAACGATCCAGGAGGTCGGTTACAGCACGCTGAGTGGCGAGATATCCGGCTCCGCCACCTGGACCCCCGCGAGCGGCCTCCTCGAGCTCGATCCGTTCGACATCAATTTGAAAGATGCCGGCAGCCTGTCCTTCACTTACGGAATTTCTGGCTACACACCAGCGTTTATCGAGTCGCTGCAACAGCTGCAGCAGCAGATGGCCGCCAATCCGGACAATCAGCAGGCATCCGGCATGGCGGTCATGGGGCTGATCTCACAACTCTATCTGAACGCCGCCGACATTACCTTCGTCGATGACTCACTCACCGGCAAGCTGCTCGACTACTATGCCGAGAAGAATGGGCAGACGCGCGAGCAACTGATCGAGGGGCTCATCGGCATGCTGCCGATGTTCCTGTCCTACCTGCAAAACCCGGACTTCCAGAAAGACGTCACCGACGCCGTGACGGCCTATCTCAACGATCCGAAGTCGTTGTCGATCACCGTCGCGCCGGCCAATCCAGTGCCGGCGACACAGCTGATCGGCGCGGCGATGGGCGCCCCGCAGACCTTGCCGAGCGTGCTGTCGCTGACCGTCAGCGCCAACGATTAAGCGTCGACGGCCACCAAACCAGTAGGGGAAGTTCAGCAAGCGCTCTCCCTCCGCAAAAGGCGCGGAGGGAGAGCGCTTGGTCAGTTTTTCGCCGCCGGCGCCAGACGCAGGCCGAGTTCACGCAGCTGCGCGGGCGAGGCCTCGTTCGGCGCGCCCATCAGCAAATCGTGCGCCTGCTGGTTCATCGGGAACATGGCGATCTCGCGCAGGTTCTTGGCCCCGCACAGAAGCATGACGATGCGGTCGACGCCGGCCGCCATGCCGCCATGGGGCGGCGCGCCGTACTGGAAGGCACGGTAGAGCCCGCCGAAGCGTTCCTCGACCGTTTCCTTCGAATAGCCGGCGATCTCGAACGCCTTCACCATGGTCTCGGGAATGTGGTTGCGGATGCCGCCGGAGGCGATCTCGAAACCATTGCAAACGATGTCGTACTGGAATGCCTTGATCGCCAACGGCTCGTCGCCCTGCAGCGCGTCCATGCCGCCCTGCGGCATGGAGAAGGGATTGTGGGCGAAATCGACCTTCTTCTCCTCCTCCTGCCATTCGTAGAAGGGGAAATCGATGATCCAGGCGAGCTCGAACCGATCGCGATCGACCAGGTCCAGCTCTTCGCCGACCCGCGTTCGGGCGGCGCCGGCGAAGGAAGCGAAGGCGTCCGGCCGCCCGGCGACGAAGAAGCAGGCGTCGCCCGCTTCGAGGCCGAGCTGGGTGCGCAGCGCCTCCGTGCGCTCCTCGCCGATGTTCTTGGCGAGCGGACCGGCGCCGGCCAGCTTGCCCTCCTCCTCGCGCCAGAAGATGTAGCCGAGGCCAGGTTGCCCCTCGCCCTGCGCCCAGGAGTTCATCCGGTCGCAGAAGGCGCGCGAGCCGCCGGTCTTGGCCGGGATTGCCCAGATTTCGACCGCCGAATCGTTAGCGATCATGCCGGCGAACACCTTGAAACCCGAACCGGCGAAATGCTCGGTCACCGCTTGCATCTCGATCGGATTACGCAGGTCCGGCTTGTCGGTGCCGTATTTGCGGATCGATTCGGCATAAGGAATGCGGCGGAAATTCTGGCTGACCGGCTTGCCGTCGGCGAAACTCTCGAACACCGTGCGGATCACCGGCTCCATCGCCTGAAGGATGTCCTCCTGCTCGACGAAGCTCATCTCGACGTCGAGCTGATAGAACTCCCCGTAGAAGCGGTCGGCGCGCGGGTCCTCGTCGCGGAAGCAGGGCGCGATCTGGAAATACCGATCGAAGCCGGACATCATGATCAGCTGCTTGTATTGCTGCGGCGCCTGCGGCAGCGCGTAGAACAGTCCGTTGTGCAGCCGCGACGGCACCAGGAAGTCGCGTGCGCCCTCCGGCGAGGAGGCGGTGAGGATCGGCGTCTGGAACTCGAAGAAACCCCCGTCGCCCATCAGCTGGCGCATTTTCGAGACGATCTGCGTGCGCCGCATCATGTTCTTGTGCAGCGTCTCCCGGCGAAGGTCGAGGAAGCGGTATTTGAGCCGGATATCCTCCGGGTACTCCGGCTCGCCAAACACTGGCAGCGGCAGTTCCTTGGCCTGCGACAGCACCTCTATCTCGCGGGCGAACACTTCCACCGCGCCGGTCGGCAGCTTGGCGTTAACGGTCTCGTCCGAGCGCGCCTTCACTTCCCCGTCGATGCGGATGACCCATTCGCCACGCACCGTTTCCGCCACCGCGAAGGCAGGCGAGTCGGGATCGACGACGACTTGCGTCAGGCCGTAATGGTCGCGCAGGTCGATGAACAACAGCCCGCCGTGATCGCGGATTCGATGGGCCCAGCCGGACAGGCGGACGGTTTTGCCGACATCGTCCTTGCGAAGGGCGGCGCAGCTATGACTGCGATAGCGGTGCATGGCATTCTCTCTTGAATCTGGCCCCGGACCAGCCGCACGTCGGCGCGCGCAGGCTGGGTTTGGCGGCTCGATTGAATCGCCGGGGACAAGCGCACGCAGCTTTCGTCCTGTCAAGATTTCACGGGTGCTGTGGCGCATCCGCCTTTCGCACGGCACCGCGATCGGGCTAAGGATATCGGATGCAAATGATCACCACGACCGCGGACCTTGCCAAGGCCTGCACCAACCTCGCCACCGCCGAATATGTCACCGTCGATACCGAGTTCATCCGCGAAACGACGTTCTGGCCCGAGCTCTGCCTGATCCAGATGGCGTCGGACGATCTTGCCGTGCTGGTGGACCCGCTCGCCAGCGGCATGGATTTGGCGCCGTTCTTCGAGCTGATGGCCGACGAGAGCGTCGTAAAGGTGTTCCACGCGGCGCGCCAGGATCTTGAGATCGTCTACAAGCTCGGCGACATGTTGCCCAAACCGCTCTTCGACACGCAGGTCGCGGCGATGGTCTGCGGCTTTGGGGAATCGATTGCCTACGACCAGCT
Organism: Aurantimonas coralicida; assembly: GCA_011050685.1. GTDB lineage: Bacteria > Pseudomonadota > Alphaproteobacteria > Rhizobiales > Rhizobiaceae > Aurantimonas > Aurantimonas coralicida_A. The sequence goes on along the minus strand of DRFF01000081.1, from coordinate 32,659 downwards.
GGTCGCCCGGACCACCGACGGGCGGATCGACAAGACGTCGCGTTTCACCGACTGGCGCCGCCGTCCGCTCAGCGAGCAACAGCTGACCTATGCGCTTGCCGACGTCACCTATCTGCGCGACGTCTATCGCGAGTTGACCAAACAGCTGGAGGCCGACGACCGCAGCCACTGGCTGGCCGAGGAAATGGCGATCCTGGCGGACCCTGCCACTTACGACCTGCATCCGGACGATGCCTGGAAGCGGTTGAAACTGCGGGTGCGCAAGCCGATCGAACTGCAGGTGATGAAGGAACTCGCCGCCTGGCGGGAACGCGAGGCACGCGACCTCGACAAACCGCGCGGGCGTATCCTCAAAGACGATGCGATTTACGAGATCGCCCAGCAGCAGCCGACAGACGAACAGGGGCTCGGCCGCCTGCGGACGATCCCCAACGGGTTCGAACGCAGCGCCGCCGGGCGGGCGATCATCGCCGCAGTGGGCCGCGCGCTGGCGGTGCCGAAATCGGAGCTGCCGCCCATTCCGCGCTCTCGGCAACTGCCCGAGGGCACCGCGGCTGCGGTCGAATTCCTCAAGGTCCTTCTGAAGATCGTGGTCGAGGAAAAGGGCGTCGCGGCCAAGATGATCGCGTCGGGCGACGACCTGGAAAAGCTCGCCTGGAAGGGTGAGGAAGCCGAAATCGCGGCGATGTCGGGCTGGCGCCGGGAGATCTTCGGCGAACGGGCACTCGGGCTGCTGCAAGGCGAGACCGCCCTCGTCTATCGCAACCGCAAGGTCGAAGTGGTCGCGCTTGAAGGGGACGCGTGAGGCCGCGCGGCTACCGCACTTCCATGCGCAGTGTCTTGTCGACGGTCTTGGCGAATTGCTGAAGGCGGCCTTCGGGCCGTTCCCCGATCAGCGCGGCGAGTGCGCGCGGGATCACCAGCGTGAAGCCGCCGCGTGGATCCTGCGCCCATTTCAGTTGATCGAGCACGCCGGGCATCGACGCCGTCAACAGATAGGTCGCGCGAAACAACGATGCGAGAATGCGAGCCCGCGTCATCAGTCGGTCCTCGATCAGACGCTCGAGTTCGGGCAGTTGCATCTGCTCGAAACTGCCCTCGTGCCGGTAGTAATTGGTCAGGCCAAGATAGGCCCGGCCGCGATGATCGACCGCCGGAAAGGCAGCATGGGCGATGATCGAGAGGGATTGCTTGCCGCGATAGTCCGGATGGGCGCGCCAGCCGATGTCGGCGAGAAGACAGGCGGCTTCGCGCAGCCGCTCCTCGTCTTCGGTTTCCTCGATGCCAAACGCCTCGAAGGTGCGCCGGCTCCATTCGACGAGTTCCAGGGCATGGGCGGGCGAGCGGGAACGCAGGATCGATAATTCGCGCGCGGATTCGATCAACGGGTCCTTGGCCTTTTCCGCGTCCGGTAGCAGCGAATAAAGATAGCCCTCGCGCACGCCAAGCGCCGACATCACGATCTTCGACGGCTTGATGTGACGCACCACGCTTTTCAGCGCGACGGCGCCATAGGCGAGCAGTGGCCGGCGCGATTTCGAGACCGCGCCGATTCCCTGCAGCTTCTCGGGGTCGCCGCGCAGGATGGTGTCGAGGAAACCCTCGATCCCGGAGGCGTCGATCTCGTAGCCGTGCATGACATGCAGCGGGTATCTGGTCTGCGCCATGTGCAGCTTGGCCAAGTTGCGCCATGTGCCCCCGACAGCGAAGAAGGGACGCCCCTCGCCTTTCCCTGCAAGAGCGCAGGCGGCCAGGTGGCTGTCGGCGATGGCCTGCGCCCGCGAAAGATCTCCCTCGGCGAGATCGCGCAGACGCAAACCGCCGAGTGGCAGGGTCAGTCCCCCTTCGAACTGCCCGTCATGAATGTCGACCAATTCGAGACTGCCGCCGCCGAGATCACCGCCGATGCCGCCGGGCGAATAAAAACCCGCAAGCACTCCTTCGGCCGCATAGCGCGCCTCGTCGGCGCCCGACAGGATTGCGATCGGGGAGCCGATCGCTTCTTCCGCCGCTGCGATGAAATCGGGCCCATTCTGGGCCTCGCGCGCGGCCGCTGTGGCGATCGGATGGAGTTCGACGACATTGGCCTGCTCGGCAAGCTTGCGAAAGCGTCTGAGCGCGGCCAACGCGCTTTCGATTGCGTCCGGCTCGAGCCGGTTGGTCTGGGCCAACCCCTTGCCCAGCCCGCTCAGAACCTTCTCGTTGAATAGAACCGTCAGGGTCCGGCAATTGCCCTCGTAGATGACCAGACGAACGGAGTTCGACCCGATATCGACAACGCCAACGGGTTGGCGGTCCTGAAGCCGGCCCTGCGCCATCGGCTCAGTCGAAACGCGCGTGGTCCGCGCGCTGCCGCGCGATGAGTTTTGGAGCATCCGTTTTCAGTGCTTTCCCGCGCCCCGAAAGACTCGGATTGGTCATGAAATAACGTTGGGCGTTGAACGGCTGTTCACCCGGCGAAGGAAAGATATGGCGCGACGTCCCATCGGCCGCGACCGACCAACTCTGCTGATTGTCGAGAATATTGCCGAGCATGATCTGCGACAGCACCTGACTGTGGACGGTCGGCGTGGTGATGGGCACCAGTGTCTCAACCCGGCGGTCGAGGTTACGCGGCATCATGTCGGCCGACCCCATATAGACGATCGCCGCCTCGGAGGGCAGTCCCTGTCCATTGCCGAAGCAGAAAATCCGGCTGTGCTCGAGGAACCGGCCGACGATCGACTTGACGCGGATATTGTCGGACAGGCCGGGCACACGCGGTCGCAGACAACAGATGCCGCGCACCACGAGGTCGATTTCAACGCCCGCCTGGCTTGCCCTGTAGAGCGCATCGATAATCGCCGGGTCGACCAGCGAATTCATCTTCATCCAGATCTGGCCCGGACGTCCCGCCCTCACATGAGCGACTTCGTCCTCGATGTGTCCGACGATACGGCTGCGCATCGTCAGCGGCGAGATGGCGAGCTTCTTGACCTCGGCCGGTTCGGCGTAGCCGGTGATGTAATTGAACACCAGCTGGACGTCGTGCGCGATGTCCGGGTCGGCGGTGAAGTAGGACAGGTCCGTGTAGATCCGGGCGGTGATCGGATGGTAGTTGCCCGTGCCGATGTGGACGAAGTTGACGAGCCTTCCGTCCTCTCGCCGAACGATCAGCGATAGCTTGGCATGGGTCTTCTTCTCGATGAAGCCGAAAACCACCTGGACGCCTGCCCGCTCGAGGTCGCGGGCCCAGCGGATATTGGCTTCCTCGTCGAACCGCGCCTTCAGCTCGACCAGCGCTGTCACCGACTTGCCGGACTCGGCGGCGTCGACCAGCGCCCGGACGATCGGCGACTCGTTCGACGTGCGATAAAGCGTCTGCTTGATCGCGATGACGTTCGGGTCCTGCGCCGCCTGCCGCAGGAACTGCACCACCACGTCAAACGATTCATACGGATGATGGACGATGATGTCCTTCTCCCGGATGGCCGCGAAGCAATCGCCATTGTGTTCGCGGATCCGCTCGGGAAAACGCGGAATGTAGGGTTTGAACTTCAGATCGTCGCGCGGCAATTTGCAGATCTGCGACACCGAATCGAGCGCCAGCATGCCGTCCATGACGGAGACGCGCGACTCCGGCACCGCCAGTTCCCCCGCGACAAAATTGCGCAGCGTCTCCGGCATGACCGAATCGAACTCGATCCGGATCACGGACCCGCGCCGTCGCCGCTTCAAGGCGCTTTCGAAATGGCGGACGAGATCCTCGGCCTCTTCCTCGACCTCGATATCGCTGTCGCGGATGATCCGGAAGGTCCCCGCGCCCTTAACCCTGTAGCCTGGGAACAACCGACCGATGAACAGTGCGACAATGCTCTCCAGCGGCACCAGGCGGATGAGCCCCTTGTCGGTCGGCGGCATCTCGATAAATCGCTGCAGCGCCGGCGGCAGCCGCAAAAGCGCATTCATCGGATGGGAATCGCGCTCGCGTAGAAGGGCGAGCGCAATCGAGAAGCCCAGATTGGGAATGAACGGAAACGGATGCGCCGGGTCAATCGACAGCGGCGTCAGGACCGGGAAGATCGTCTCGTCGAAGTTCTTCTCCAGCCAGACCCGGTCGTCACGCTTGAGATCTCCCGCGCCGACGATCTGGATGCGCTCCTGCCGCAGTTCCTTGACGAGCTCGGCCAGCGATGCCTGTTGCTCCCCCTGCAGATGTCCCACGTCGTCGAGAATCCGGTCGAGCTGTTCCTGCGGCGTCAGGCCGTCGATGCTTCGGACGGTGATCTTTTCGCGCACCTGACCGGCGAGACCGGCCACCCGGACCATGAAGAATTCATCGAGATTGTCCGCCGAGATCGACAGGAAGCGAATGCGCTCGAGCAATGGATGCGAGGAATTCTGCGATTCCTCGAGCACGCGGCGGTTGAACTGAAGCCACGAAATTTCCCGATTGATGAAACGGTCCGCCGGCAACTCGCTCTCGGCCGGCCGATCATTGTTCGCCGCCGCCTCCACCTCCGCCGGCGGTGTTTCCAAGATGACGGAAGCCTCCGACAGGATTGGCGTCGTCTCGCCCTCCGGGAGCGTCGATGCCGCGGCGACGTCGCCCGGCTCCGGCATGTCGGTCGGAAGCTGAGCGGCCGTTTCCTGCCGCCCTTTCACCGCGCCGGCGGCAGGCTTGCGCGTGCGGAGATTCCTCGATTTCGCCCGGGGCGCCGGTGATGCGGTATCCATGATCAGTCCTCCGTCGCGACCGGGTAGCGGGCCGGCACGACCGCCTGATGACGCACCGCTTGGCTCTCGCGGTCAAGCACTCGCTTGAGAAGGCGCGTGCTGATGCGCTCCTTCGAAGCCAATGCCTCGTGATCGACGGCGGCGACGACGAGGCGCGCCGAATCGAGCGAGCGTTCCATGCGCTCGGCCAGATAGCGGACCGTACGCGGCGCTATGTCGAGTTGGCGATCGGCGAAAAGTTTGACCAGAACGCCGGCCAAAAGGTCGTCGTCGGGGGCTCCAAGCTCGGCGATCGTCGCCGCGCAAAGGCGCGAGCGAAGATCGGAAAGCGTGAATGCCATCCCCGCCGGTGGCGTCCGGCTCGTCGCAAGCACGCTCCCGGCTCCCAGGCGCGCGGCGTTGACGAGGCCGAACAGGTCCGTCTCCGACAAGTGCGAGCGATCGAGATCATCGACGACGATGCGAAATCCCGGCTGGTCGAGATGGGCGGCCAGAGCGCCGGCCTCGGCGGTCAGCGCCCCGGCCCGCTCCGCCCATACATTGGCGAGGTGCGTCTTGCCCGCTCCGGGTGGCCCTACGATCACCAGCACCGAATGCCGCCAATGCGGCCAGGTGTCGACAGCCTCGACTGCCAGCCGGTTCGACGACGAGATGATGAGATCCTCGCGGGCGTGCGAGGCGGCGTGGGGAAGATCGAGAGGGAGTTGCGACGGCATGGCGGCCTTGCCCTATTCGCCGGAGCCCGAGCGAGGTTCGGCGCTAATTACCTTCGGAGCCGGAGATTCTTCGACCGTCACGCAAGTGGCATTCTCCGGGGGTGACGGCGGGCCATAATACATCTCGCTTTGTAAATATTGCGTAATTGCAAAGCGGGCCAGAACGCCAACCGCGGCGGCGGCGGGGACGGCAATCAAAAGACCGACGAAACCAAACAAGGCACCAAAGGCGAACAGGGCGAACATCAACCAGACAGGATGCAGTCCGACCGACGCCCCGACCAGCTTCGGCTGCAGGATATTACCCTCGAAAAACTGTCCGACGAAGAAAATCGTGGCGACGGCGACGATCCAGATCCAGTCCGGCCAGAACTGCACCAGCGCGACACCGACGGCGAGCACCAGGCCGACGGTCGAGCCGATATAGGGGATGAACGAGATCAGCCCCGCGAACAGGCCGATGAGCAGCCCGAAATTGAGCCCGGTCAGCGTCAGTCCGACGGCATAAAACGTGCCGAGGATCAGGCTGACGCTGCCTTGGCCACGAAGGAAGCCGGCCACCGAACGGTCGATGTCGTGCGCCAGATGCCGAACGGTCGTGGTGTGCTGGCGCGGGATCCAGGAATCGACCTTCGCGATCATCCGATCCCAGTCGAGCAGGAGATAGAAGGCGACGACCGGCGTCACTACGAACAATGCCACGAAATTGACCACAGCCAGCGACGAGGTCCAGACAGAGCCGAGGAAGGAGGTGATGAACCCGGTTCCCTCATTGACGATCTTGGCAAAATCCTGCTTCAGATTGCTCTCTTCTCCCGAGAACAGAAACGCCAGCGGCCCGCTTCGCGCTGCGGTGGCCAAGCCCTGCAACCGATCGAGATAATCCGGAACGCGCTCTGCGAAACTGGCAATCTGACTGCCGATAACCGGTACGAGAATTAGCCCGGCGGCAATGAAGGTCGCCGCAAACAGAACAAGGATGACGACCGTCGCCGCCACCCGCGAAAAACCGTGGCGCTCGAACCAGTCCGCGACGGGATCGAGGAAATAGGCGATCACCATACCGAGGACGAAGGGCAGCAGAATCCCGGAAAAAAGCCATAGCAGCAATACGGCCAGAACCGCAGCTGAGCTCCAGAAGAACACCTGCCGGCGGATCTGCGCACTTCGGTCGTTCATGTCGGATCACCTTCCTCACGCCCGGGATGCCCCTCGGAGGCCATGTGCCGAAGCCAATCAACGAGATAGGCGGCGGCCGACAGTCCGGTCAAGAGCGCTGTGATGCCGACGAGAACGGCAATGAGCAGGTTAAGCTGGAGGCCGAAAGCCGGCTCCGCAAGAGCCACCGCCGCTAACACGAGTTGTGCCAACGTCGTCAGTTTGGAGACCAGCAGCGGACGCACCGTCACAGGCTGCCCCATGACGTAGGACAGAAGCACCGCGGCGATGATGAGAAGGTCGCGGCTGACCACCGCGACCGCCAACCAGGCCGGCAGCTGGTCGAGCAGGCTGAGGCCGACGAATACCGAGATCAGCAAAGCCTTGTCGGCGAGGGGATCGAGGTAGAGGCCGAGGGTTGACTGCTGATTGAAGTGGCGCGCGATCGCCCCGTCGACGGCGTCGGAAACACCGGCCAGGATGAAGATCAGAAAGGCAAGCTGCCAATCGCCGTCGATCAATGCCCAGACTAGGATCGGGACACCGAGAAGCCGGGCGATCGAGATGAAATTCGGGACCGTCATGCAACCGCGCCAGTCGTTGAAGAAAACCGCTCGCTCGCCCACCGATACATCGTGACAATTCCTCGCGCCATGGCTTCGGGTCTTGCTCACGGGCCGCGATCATGTCAACTCGGCGGAAACGGGCGGGGACCATGACCGACACGAGCAACTCTCTGACTTACCGGGACGCCGGCGTCGATATCGACGCCGGCAATGAGCTTGTGCAGCGGATCAAGCCGCATGTGCGCTCGACCCGGCGCCGCGGCGCCGACGGCGAAATCGGCGGCTTCGGCGGCCTCTTCGACCTCAAGGCCGCCGGCTTCGACGACCCGCTGCTGGTCGCGGCGAATGACGGCGTCGGCACGAAGCTCAGAATCGCCATCGAGACCGGGCTGCACGAGACGATCGGCGTCGATCTCGTGGCCATGTGCGTCAACGATCTCGTGGTCCAGGGCGCCGAGCCGCTGTTCTTCCTCGACTATTACGCCACCGGCCGGCTCGACCCGTCCGAGGGCGAGGCCATCGTCAAAGGCATCGCGAGCGGCTGCCGCCAGGCCGGCTGCGCGCTGATCGGCGGCGAAACCGCCGAGATGCCAGGTCTTTATGCCGACAAGGACTACGACCTGGCCGGCTTTGCCGTCGGCGCGGTCGAGCGTGGCCGCCTGCTTCCGGCCGGGACGATCGAAGCCGGCGACATGATCCTCGGGCTGGCGTCCTCCGGGGTTCACTCGAACGGCTATTCGTTGGTTCGCCGCATCGTCGAGCGATCCGGCGCGCGTTATGGCGACCCGGCTCCCTTCGACGCCGACCGAACGCTGGGCGAAGCCCTGATCGAGCCGACCCGGATCTATGTCAAAGCGCTGCTTGCGGCCTTCGCCGAGACGAACGGGATCAAGGCGCTGGCGCATATCACCGGCGGCGGCTTCGTCGAAAACATTCCGCGGGTTCTGCCGGAAGCGCTCAGGGCCGACATCGACCTGTTCGCGGTTCCGGTGCCGCCGGTGTTCGGCTGGCTCGCCAAGGAAGGCGGCATCGCGGAACTGGAAATGCTGCGCACCTTCAATTGCGGCATCGGCATGATCGTCGTCGTATCCGAGGCCGACGCGGCGACGGTCAGCGCGATCCTGCAGAAAGCCGGTGAAACGGTCGTGCCGCTCGGACGCATCCTGCCGCGCAAGGACGCGGCGGTGACCTTCAACGGCGCGTTGCCGCTACCATGAACGCGGTCCGCCGGCAGAGGATCGCGATCCTGATCTCCGGACGCGGCACCAATATGAGCGCGCTGGCAGCCGCTTGCATGGACCCGAGCTACCCCGGCCAGATCGTTGGCGTCATCGCCAATCACGCCGACGCGCCGGGCCTGGAGACGGCGGAGCGCTCGGGAATTACGGCCATCGCCATCGAACAGAGCGCCTTCGCCGATCGCGCCAAGCACGAAGCGGCGGTCCTCAGGGCGCTGGACGACCTGAAGCCGGACATCGTCTGCCTTGCCGGCTACATGCGGATCCTGTCGGAAGGCTTCGTGCGGCGCTACAGCGGACGCCTGATCAACATCCACCCGTCGCTCCTGCCGCTGTTTCCCGGTCTGGACTCCCATAGGCGGGCGCTGGCGACGGGAATGCGAATCCACGGCTGCACGGTCCATTTCGTCACCGATCGCATGGACGAAGGGCCGATCATCGCCCAGGCGGCGATCGCGATCGAACCGGACGACACCGCCGAAACGCTGGGGGCGCGGCTGTTGCGGGCCGAACATCGGCTTTATCCGCATGCGCTGAAGCTGGTGCTCGACGGCACCGTCCGCATGTCGAATGGCCGGGCGATCACCAAGAGCTCGCGGAAATCGGCCGAGGACAACTCCGCCGAAGCACCGCATATTCTGGTCTCGCCGGACGCCCGGCGGGAGTAAGCCAGCAATTTGGCAATCTTTGCCATGATGCCGTAAGGTGGTCAGGAGGTATTGCCATGGCGACCATGAACGTCTCACTGCCCGATCGGATGAAGGCATGGGTCGAGGCCCAGGCGGAAGCCGGCCGTTACAGCAATGCCAGCGACTACGTGCGCGACCTGATCCGCCGTGATCAGGACCGAGCCGCGAAGATCGCTCACATGCAGGCACTCGTGACCGAGGGACTGGAGAGCGGGATCGCTTCCCGCTCGATGGACGAGATCGAAATGGCCGCTCGCCGGGACGCCGGCATCGATCCGGCCGGATATGACCTATAGGCTGACAGAGAAGGCAGCGGACGACATCCAATGCATCTATGCGGACGGCATCCGCCTGTTCGGAGTCCAACAAGCGGCCATGTACCACGCCCGCCTGCGCCAGAGCTTCGAGACGCTGGCGCGCCACCCGGAACTCGCCCGCCAGCGAACCGAACTCGCGCCGCCCGTTCGCATTCATCCCTGCGGTTCCCATGTCATCGTCTATGTGATCGATCAAAACGGTGTTCTGATCGTCCGCGTCCGCCACGGTCACGAGGATTGGTCGAACGCTGAATGACCGCTGACGGTCGAGCCACTCGAAAACCGAATGCTTCGCGACAGAGGGCGCTTGAAACGGAATACTATGAAAGTGTTTCAGGTTCGGCGAATAAGCTCGCGTAAACGAACGGACCTTCAAGATCGAGATATGACCTTTCGACGGCTTTCAAAACCTCAAACTATCTGGCTTACGGGTGCTTTCCTTCCGCTCGCCGCGATGGTCGCTGCCCTGAACATTGAGCCGATGCGCTTTCGGCTGCCCTATCGCTATCTCATTCAAGATTTCGATATTCACCGCGAGGGTTTCATCGATTTTGCGACGTGCATGAGAGTGAGATTGACACCGGAAGAGGCAGAAACATTCGTTTCAAAGTCCTTCTCGCCTAGTTCACGAGCCGCCAAGCCGATCCTGAATATGAAGCATACGCGCTGCGATGCTCCATTCTGGCCAGAGCGCTTTCAAACCCGAACCCTTGCATATGAGATCGAGACAACTCCGCCACCCTTTTCATATCTTAAGGGTTCGTCAGGAGCGGCCTGTGAGGACGGATATCTCTATTTTTGGTCGAACTCGATGTAGCAAAATCTGAAACAGAATTATGCATTCAGTTTCATCCGATTCCTCGGCAGCCTAACTACGCCCCAGCAACCACACCCGGTTGTCGTGGAATGCCGCGCCGCCGAAGGGCGCCACCGGATCGGCGCCGGTGAGCGTGTTGATCCCCTCCCCATCGAGGAAATCGGTGTTGGCCCAGATCCCCTCATGAACGAGCACGCCGGGCTTGACGGTCTCGGTGATGGTCAGCGTCAGCCGAACCTCGCCCCGCTCATTGCCGATCGTCACGATATCGCCCGCTGCCAGCCCCTCGCGCGCCGCGTCTTCGGGATGAATCATCAGCTCGGGCGCCCCTTCCCGCGAGCGCGAACCGGTCGTCTCCGCGAAGGTGGAATTCAGGAACTGCCGCGCCGGCGACGTCGCGAGGCGATAGGGGTGCAAAGCGTTGACCGCCTCGATCAGCTCGGCGTGATCAGGGAATACCGGCAGACCCGCGACCGGCCCCTGCGGCCCGAGACTGTCCGGCGGCCGGTTCGGCGCAGGGCCGCCGATCCAGTCGGGCTTGAACCGGAACTTGCCGTCCGCCCATCCGAACCCGTTCAGGAAATGCGCGTCATCGAAGGGCGGCTGACAGTCGATCCAGCGGTCGCGTTTCAGCCCCTCGTAACCCTCGGCGTGGCCGGCGGCCTTCACCATGTTGTCGATGAGCTGGCGTCCGCTGAGGCCGAAACCCGGCCGGTCGGCGACACCGAGGCGTTTGGCCAGCTCCTGGAAGACGAAATGGTTGGTCCGCACGGTCTCCGGCGGCTCGACGAGCTTCGGCCCCAGGACGATGTGGTTCTGGCCGCCGCCGCGATAGATGTCGTCGTGTTCCAGGAACATCGTCGCCGGCAGCACCAGATCGGCGAGCTTGGCCGTATCGGTCATGAACTGCTCGTGGACGCAGGTGAACAGGTCGTCCCGCGCGAAACCCCGCCGTACCAGCCGCTGCTCCGGGCAGACATTGGCCGGGTTGGTGTTCTGGATCAGCATCGCGGTGACAGGCGGCCCGCCGGATAGCGCCTCCGCATCGCCGGTCAGCGCCGCCCCGATCCGGCACTGGTCGATAAAGCGGATCGACGGGTCGCGATAGGCGGTGCCCATGATCTCGCTCTTGTCGAGGCCGAAGATGTCCGAGTTCGAGTGGAAGGCACCGCCGCCCTCATAGCGCCAATGGCCGTAGACGGCCGGGATCGACATCGCCGCGTGCATCGCCACCGCGCCATTGCGCTGGCGGGTGAAGCCGTAGCCGAGGCGGAAGAAGCTGCGCTGCGTGCGGCCGATCAGCGCCGCGAAAGCCTCGATCTCCTCGACGCCGAGGCCGGTGATCGCCGCCGCCCATTGCGGCGTGCGGGTCGAAAGATGCGCTTCGAGCCCGGCCGGGTCGTCGGTGAAGCGGGCGAGATAATCGCGGTCCGCCGTCCCATCGCGAAAGGCGATGTGCATCAGCGCGCAGGCCAGCGCGCCGTCGGTACCTGGCCTGAGCTTCAGCGCCAAATCGGCCTGATTCATGGTGGCGTTGTCGTAGACGTCGATGACGACGATCTTGGCGCCGCGCTCCTTGCGGGCTTTGGCCGCGTGGGTCATCACGTTGACCTGCGTCGCCACCGCGTTGGTGCCCCAGATGATCACGCAATCGGACTTGGCCATCTCGCGCGGGTCGGCGCCGCGCATGGCGCCGGCACCGACGAACCAGCCGGTCCAGGCCATGTTGGTGCAGATCGTGTCGAACTGGCCGGAATAGCGCTTGGCGTGGCGCAGCCGGTGGATGCCGTCGCGCTGTACCAGGCCCATCGTCCCGGCATATTGATAGGGCCAGACCGTCTCGGACCCATGCCTGGCCTCGGCCTTGATGAATTCCTCGGCCACCAGATCAAGCGCGTCGTCCCAGCCGATCTCGCGCCAGCCGCCCTCGCCTTTCGCGCCGACCCGCTGCAGCGGTTTCAGCAACCGGTCCTTGTGATGGATGCGCTCGGCATAGCGGGCGACCTTGGCGCAGATGACGCCGGCCGTGTAGTCGTTCGCCGCCGCACCACGCACGCGGCCGATCGTGCGGCTATCGAGCACCTCGACGTCGAGAGCGCAGGTGGATGGGCAATCATGCGGGCAGGCTGAGTGCCCGATCGTGACGGGGAGCGGCTTGTTCATGCCTGATCCATACCGCAGCCGGCCGCGCCGCCAAAATTCATTTTGGCGATCGCATCCATTCGCGGCGCGGTCGAAGCCGCCGGTGCTGATTTGCGCACCGAGGAAGAAAAAAGGCCGGAACTTGCGTTCCGACCCTCGTCTTAGCTCTGTCGCCGTCGCCCGATCAGGCGGCTTTGGCGTAGCGGGCGCGTTCTTCATCGCTCAGCGCGGGATAGTCCAGGTAACCCTCCCTGGCGCCGCCATAGAAGGTGGCCTCGTTCCACTCGGCCAGCGGCGCGCCGATTTCGAGCCGCGCGACCAGATCCGGATTGGAGATGAAGGGCCGGCCGAAGCAGATGAGATCGGCCTTACCCGCCTCGATCCGCTCGATGGCGAGATCGCGGTCATAGCGGTTGTTGCCCATATAGAGTCCGTCGAAATGGTCTTTCAGCGTCCAGGCCTTGAAGGCGTGCGGATCGCGTTCGGTCCGCGTCGCCCCTTCGATGACGTGGAGATAGACGAGCTTGCGCTTCGACAATTCCTCGACATAGCGGGTGAACAGCGGCTCGGGATCGCTGTCGTGCAGATCGTTGGCCGGGCTGACCGGCGAGATGCGGATGCCGACCCGGTCGGCGCCCCAGACCTTGACCACCGCGTCGACGACTTCCAGCGGGAAGCGCATGCGGTTTTCGATCGAGCCGCCGTAATCGTCGGTCCGCTGGTTGGCGCCGTCGCGCAGGAACTGGTCGAGCAGATAGCCATTGGCCGAGTGGATCTCGACGCCGTCGAAGCCCGCCGCCTTAGCGTTTTCCGCCGCCTTCACATAGTCGGCGACGATGCGCGGCAGTTCGTCCCGGTCAAGCGCCCTGGGGACCGGAACATCCTTCATGCCATTGGGCGTAAACGCCTGCATCTCAGGCTTGATGGCCGACGGGGCGACGGGCAGCACGCCGCCGGGCTGCAGATCAGGGTGCGAGACTCGCCCAACATGCCAGAGCTGCAGGAACATCTTACCGCCCTCTGCATGGACGGCATCCGTCACTTTCTTCCAGGCGGCGACCTGCGCGTCGGAAAAAATGCCGGGCGTCCAGGCATAGCCGCGACCTTCCGGGGAGATGTTGGTCGCTTCGGCAATGATCAGGCCGGCGCTCGCGCGCTGGCGGTAGTATTCCACATGAAGGTCGTTCGGCACGCCCGCTTCGTTGGCCCGGCTGCGGGTCAACGGCGCCATGACGACGCGATTGGCGAGCTTTATCGGGCCGAGATCGACGGGCTGAAACAGTTTCGACTGAACCATTGCGATGTCCTTTCGTGAATGCCAAGACGGGCGAAGATGGGCGTCATGTCGCAGCCCAAGATGGAACTTTGCCGCAGCGCGGTAAGACCTATGAACGCAGCGTTCGTCGCAAAAGCTCCTGTTCAGGCGCTGGCGCACCGCCGGAACGCCAAAGGCGGGACGGCCATGCGTGCCCCGCCGCAGAGCAAAGAATGGGAGCAGGATGAACTACCGTCATGCCTATCATGCCGGCAACTTCGCGGACGTCGTGAAGCATGTCCTGCTCTGCCGGCTGATCGACTATCTGAAGCGCAAGTACAAGCCGTTTCGCGTCTTCGACACCCACGCCGGACGCGGTCTTTACGCACTGTCCGCGAACGAAGCGGTTCGCACCGGCGAGCATGCCGAGGGAATTGGCCGCCTGCGCGCTGCCGCAGAATTGGTCACGGACCCTCTCTTTGCGCCTTACTTCACCGCGTTACAGCCGGACATCGAACAGGATCGTTATCCCGGCTCGCCCCTGATCGCGCGGCGCCTCTTGCGCTCGCAGGATCGTTTGTCCGCCTACGAGCTTCATCCCGAGGAGGCGACGGTACTAAAAGCGGTGTTCGCAGGCGACATCCAGACCAAGGCGATCGAACTCGACGGCTGGCTCGCCCTTGGCTCGCATGTGCCACCAAAGGAAAAGCGCGGTCTCGTGCTGATCGACCCACCCTTCGAAAAGCCGAGTGAAGTGGAGGATATCGTCACGGGGCTCAAGAATGCACTGCGCCGCTGGCCTGGCGGGACCTATGCGCTCTGGTATCCGCTGAAGCGGCGGGAAACGGTGGATGCGCTGCATGAAGGGCTGCGCGCGCTCGGTATCGCCGACATGGTGGTGGCGGAATTCTTCCGCGAGCCTTATTCGGCGGACCAGCGCTTCGTCGGCACCGGAATGGCGGTGATCAACCCACCCTTCGTGTTCGCCGAGGAAGCCGAAGCGATCATGAAAGCCCTGCTGCCGGTGCTGGGGCGCGACCCCAGCGCAACATATGAGGTTTTTGCGCCTCCTCCCGCCAAGCCCTGACGGCGCCTAGGCCGTTTTCATGCTAATTGTCGACAAGATCAGTCCTATCGCAGCGAGTTCCCATCATGCGCCGTCTCCTTACCGCTCTTCTCTCCGCGTCCCTCGCCAGCTTGGCGATGGTCGGCCCAACGGCCGCCGCGGACATGCAACGCTTGCAGGCGCCCGCCGTCGCGAGTGCCAATGTTCCGGCCTGCGACGACGCTGACGTGCTGGCCGAGGTCGAGGACCAGTTCGAATATGGCGCCCCACGTATGCTCGAAACCAAGCTCGAAATCCTCGAATTCAGCGGCATGATCGAGACCGGCTATTTCCCGCAAAGGCTGGACGAGCCCCTCCCCAGCAGTCCGATCGAGCGCCGCTACTGCCAGGCGACGGCGTTGATTTCCGACGGCAAGCACCGGGCGGTCTACTATGTCATCGAGCACCCGATGGGCTTTGCCGCGGCAGGCGGCCATCTCGGCAGGTTCTCGCCAGTGAAATCCTGGAGGGCCGAGGGCTGCGTGCTGGGACTTGACGAGTGGCACATCTATGGCGCCGATTGCCAGTCGCTTCGCCGGTTCCCGGCGGCCGGACGCACCAGTCCCGGCTATGTCACGAAATAAGGTCGATCCATCATCATGCGTCTGTATTATTCCTCCGCCTCGCCCTTCGCGGCCAAGGCCCGCATGGCCGCGCGCCATTGCGGGATCGAGATCGAAAGCGTCGCGGTCGACACGTCGGCCGAGCCGGTCGAACTCACCTCCGCCAATCCGCTCGGCAAGATCCCCGTGCTGGTCCTCGACGACGGCACCTCGGTCTACGACAGCCGCGTCATCTGCGACTTGTTCGACCGGATGAGCGGCAACCAGCTCGTCCCCCAGGAACTGGACGCCTGGCGGACAGTCAAGACCTTCGAGGCCGCCGCTGACGGGGTCGGCGACGCGCTGATTCTCACGGTCTATGAAGTGCGCTATCGGCCGGAGGAAAAGCGCCATCAGGCCTGGGTCGACAAGCAGATGCGCAAGGCCGATCGCGGCCTGGCGTTCCTCGAAGACCATGTCAACGAACTCTCCGACGAGCCGACGACCGCTCATTTCGCGCTGGCGGGCCTGCTCGGCTGGATGGCATTCCGCTTTGCTGGGAAAATCGAGAGCGAGCGGCCAAAGCTCGCGCAATGGCTCAAACAGTTCCCCGAGAGCTTCCCGGACTACGACGAATTGCAGCCCCGCGCGGCGTAAGGGTCCGACGCCAGGGCGCCCGACGGTCCGGCCGGCATCAGAATTTCAGCGCGATGCCGGCGCGGATCGAGTGCTCGTCGAAGCCCGACGAGATACTCGTATTGCCAAGGTCGTAGGTCTCGCTGCCGAAATCGGAATAGCGATATTCGAGCCGCGACGTGACGCTGTCGGAAATCTTGGCCTCGATGCCCGCGCCGAGCGTATAGCCGATGCTGGTCTGGCTGTCGGATGCCCCGCCCAGGGACAACTCGTTGCGAGACGCGGCGACGCCGACGGTCGCGAAGACGAGGAAGGGGTCGACCGCAACGCCGGCCCTCGCCCGCAGCGATCCAAAAATATTCGTTTCACCGTCGATCGGCGCTCCGATAGCACTATTGAAGCCGCGGCCGTCCACACCCGAGCCGCCGATATCGGCCTCGATCCCGTAAACGATGCGATCGGTTTGCAGATTGTAGCCGGTGTAGACGCCCCCAACGAAGCCGTCGCCGTCGAAGGTGGCACCGCCGGACTGATCGAAATTGGAGGTGTTGTAGCCAACGAAGGCTCCCGCATAGGGGCCGGACCACACGTGAACCGGAACGGACGGGGCCAGCGGAGCCGGAACGGGTGGCTGCGGGCTGTCGAAGATCGTATCGGCCGCATGGGCCGACGTTGCCAACAGCGCAACGGCCAAGCTTACCACCAGATGTCGAAGCGGCATCACCATAGGGCTTCTCCTATCTTCAACCGACCGCATTCTGCTCTCGTGGAGCTGAGCGGGGTCCGGAACGCTCTCGTCAAAACGACATCGCATTCATCGTCAGTAGATGGGGTGCGTTGTGTCAGGCGAACAGGACCTGCCTCGGGCCAGCGCGTGGCGATCGATGAATTTTTTGTCGTCGTTGCCGATTTGCAACTTGCGCGTCGGCGACCTACCAACGGCGCATCCCGGCGGCCGGGTTGTCCACTGAAGCCCCCCTGAATTTCCCATCTCGCGCAATCATATAAGAAGCCGGATGATAAAACCGGGCGGGCATGAGCTGATCGCGTCCGCAACGCATTTTCCAGAGAGTCCGGCTGAGCGCTGAGCCGCGCGGGCCGGCCCAGGATGACATGACTGCCGAAACCGAAGACTTCAACGACGAGCTTGTCCCCGAGACGGGGAACGCCACGACCGCTACGGCGGCCGCGATCGGTGCCTCGCTGATCGCGGCGATCGACTGGGACGATGCCGGCAAGTTCGTCGCCGGCGACCTTGTCGGGGCCGAGTTGATCGCGGCACTGGCCAAGCGCCTGCCCAACCAGTCCGGCGTCTACCGCATGTTCGGCAAGGATGGCGAGGTTCTCTACGTCGGCAAAGCCCGCTCCTTGAAGAAGCGGGTGACGAGCTACACGCGGATGGGCGGTCACACCCAGCGCATCGCCCGCATGATCCGCGAAACGCGGCAGATGGAATTCGTCACGACGCGCACCGAGACCGAGGCGCTGCTGCTCGAAGCCAATCTGATCAAACGCCTGAGACCACGCTTCAACGTCCTGATGCGGGACGACAAGTCGTTTCCCTACATCCTCGTCAGCGAGGACCACGAAGCGCCCGCGATCATGAAGCATCGCGGCGGGCGTTCGCGAAAAGGCAGCTATTTTGGCCCCTTCGCCTCGGCCGGCGCGGTGGGCCGCACGATCAACTCGCTGCAACGGGCGTTCCTGCTCAGAACCTGTACCGATTCGGTCTATGAGAGCCGGACGCGCCCGTGCCTGCTCCATCAGATCAAGCGCTGCTCGGCCCCCTGCACCGGCGAGATCGGAATCGACGATTATCGAGGTCTCGTGAACGAGGCCAAGGCGTTCCTGTCCGGCCGCTCCAACCAGATCAAGAACGGCATGGCCGCCGCGATGCAGGAAGCCTCGGACGACCTCGATTTCGAGCGCGCCGCCGTCTACCGCGACCGTCTCGCCGCGCTCTCGCACGTCCAGAGCCACCAGGGCATCAATCCGGCCGGGATCGAAGAGGCGGATGTCTTCGCGATCCATCAGGAGGGCGGGCTCACCTCGATCCAGGTGTTCTTCTTCCGCACCGGCCAGAACTGGGGCAACCGGGCCTATTTTCCCAAGGCCGATCCCTCGCTGGAGGCTGCCGAGGTGCTGGGAGCCTTCCTGGCGCAATTCTACGACGACAAGCCGGCGCCGCGGTTGATCCTGCTGCCGATCCGAGTCGAGGACGAAGCGCTGCTGGCGGAAGCCCTCAGCGTCAGGGCCGAACGGCGCGTCGAGATCGCGGTTCCCTCGCGCGGGCTGAAGAAGGATCTGGTCGATCACGCCGCCGCCAACGCCCGCGAGGCGCTCGGCCGCCGGCTGGCCGAAACCTCGTCCCAGGCGCGGCTGCTCAAGGGCCTGCAGGAGACCTTTGCCCTGCCCCATCCGCCCCGGCGAATCGAGGTCTACGACAATTCCCACATCATGGGCACGAATGCCGTCGGCGCGATGATCGTCGCCGGGCCGGAGGGGTTCGCCAAGAACCAGTACCGCAAGTTCAACATCAAGGGTGCGGACATCACGCCGGGCGACGATTTCGGCATGATGAAAGAGGTCATGACGCGGCGATTCTCGCGGCTGCTCAAGGAGCACGCAGAAGGTCCACAGGCACCCGAACCCGTCGTCGAAGAAGAGGAGGATGAGGACGTCGCACTGTCCGACGCTGTGATGCCGGCCTGGCCGGACCTCGTCTTGATCGACGGCGGCAAGGGTCAGATTTCCGCTGTGCGCGGGATTCTCGCCGAGCTCGGCATCGCCGACAAGGTCACCACGATCGGCGTCGCCAAGGGCGTCGACCGTGACGCCGGGCGCGAACGATTCGTCACCGAGGCCCGCGAGCCGTTCTCGCTGCCGCCGCGCGATCCGGTGCTGTATTTCCTGCAACGCCTACGCGACGAGGCGCACCGTTTCGCCATCGGGTCGCATCGCGCCCGCCGCAAGAAGGAGCTGGTCAAGAATCCGCTCGACGAGATCGCCGGCATCGGACCGAGCCGCAAGCGTGCGCTGCTCCATCATTTCGGCACGGCGAAGGCTGTTTCCCGGGCGGCCTTGAGCGACCTGCGGGAGGTCGAAGGCGTCTCCGCCACGATGGCGAAATCGATCTACGACCATTTCCACGAGCAGGGATGAGACAATCGTCACGTTTCGTTGCAATGATGACGGTTGACGCGAGGCCGGCGGGCAGGCTTGTACTGTCGCGCACAGCCGAAGCGGACGATCTCATGGCATCTCAGGCCCTCAGCCTACCCAACATCCTCACCTATGCACGCATTGTCTGCGTGCCGCTGGTCGTCTTGTGTTTCTTTCTGGAGGGTCGGCTGAGCAGTCCCGACTATGCGCGATGGTGGGCGCTGGCCATCTTTGTCGCCGCTAGCATCACCGATTTCTTCGACGGCTATCTGGCGCGTGCCTGGCAGCAGACCTCGACGATCGGACGCATGCTCGACCCGATCGCCGACAAGCTTCTGGTCGCCGCGGCTTTGCTGCTGTTGGCGGCCGACGGCACCATCGCGGGGTGGAGCCTGTGGGCGGCGATCGTGATCTTATGCCGCGAGATTCTCGTCTCCGGGCTCCGGGAATATCTGGCGGAGCTCAAAGTGTCCGTTCCGGTCACCCGCCTCGCCAAGTGGAAAACAACGATGCAGATGATCGCCATCGGCTTCCTGCTCGCCGGCCCCGCAGCCGACAAGATCGTCAGCTTCACCACTGAAACCGGGATCGGGCTGTTGTGGATTTCGGCAATCATCACGCTCTATACGGGCTATGACTATTTCCGGGCAGGGCTTCGGCACATCGACGTCTGATCGTCACGCCCCTGGATCGCGGCGGCGCGAAAACCCATCTGTTCTTCTGAACGATTGACGAGGTCCACGGCCATGAAACTTGCTTATTTCGCATGGGTCCGCGAGCGGATCGGCGTCGCCGAGGAAGAGGTGGAACTGCCGGCCGGCATCACCACCGTTGCGGATCTGCTGCATTGGCTGAAGGGCCGTGGCGAGACCTACGACATGGCGTTGCAAGCGCCCGAGATCATCCGCGTCGCGATCGACCACGAGCATGTCGATCATTCCGAGCCGATCGCCGGCGCCAGGGAGATTGCCCTGTTTCCGCCGATGACGGGCGGCTGACCATGGCCGCAAACACCGATCGGTCGGCCGTCGCCGATTCGTCCGGCTTATCGCCGGTGGTGCGGATTCAGGCCGATCGCATCGACATCGCCGCGGAGATCGCGGCGATGATGGGTGGCGCGGCCGAGGGCGCGGTCGGGGGTCTCGTCAGCTTTTCCGGCTATTGCCGCGACGAAGGCGGGCGTCTCCGCACCCTCGAGCTCGAACACTATCCGGGCATGGCCGAGCGCGAGATCGAGCGGATCGCACGTGAGACGAGCGCACGCTGGCCCCTCCTCTCCTGCAGTGCCATCCATCGCTTTGGCATGATCGCGCCCGGCGAGGAGATCGTCTTCGTCGCCTGTGCCTCGGAGCACCGCCAGGCGGCCTTCGAGGCGGCCTCCTACCTGATGGACTTCCTCAAGACGCAGGCGCCATTCTGGAAGCGGGAGCATCTGAAGGACGGGACGACGGGCGGCTGGGTCGAGGCGAAGGACACCGACGATTCCGCAACGGATCGCTGGCACAGGCTTTGACACAAGGATCGATTGCTGCGTTCCACCGGTCGCGCGATCGCCGCCGAATACAAAAAAAGGGAGGCACGTGGCCTCCCTCCAAAACCCTTATCGTGGGCTGCGTTCAGACTGGTAGCCTCAGCCGACGATCTCGGTCTCGGAGAACCAGTAGGCGATCTCCTGCTGCGCGGTTTCCGGCGCATCCGAGCCATGCACGGAGTTCTCGCCGATCGATTGGGCGTGTGCCTTGCGAATGGTGCCCTCGGCCGCGTCAGCCGGGTTGGTCGCGCCCATGATTTCCCGATTGCGCGCGATGGCGTTCTCGCCCTGCAGAACCTGGACGATCGTCGGACCCGACGACATCGACTCGACGAGCTCGCCGAAGAACGGCCGCTCCTTGTGGACCGCGTAGAAGCCCTCGGCTTCGCGGCGGCTCATCCAGACCCGCTTGGACGCGACGACCGTCAGGCCGGCCTCCTCCAGCATCTTGGTGATGGCACCCGTGAGGTTGCGACGGGTGGCATCGGGTTTGATCATCGAGAACGTGCGTTCGACCGCCATGGCGTGGTCCTTTTTTCGAAATGGTTCGGGAAAAATGTGGGCGACCTATACCCGCCGGCCCGTGCACGGGCAAGGGATGGACTCATGCCTCGCGCACTCATCGACGCCTCGATCGACCGCCGCGGTTAAGCGGACGCCATGACCTCCCTGCCGCATTGCGGCAGCTCCGACTCACCTATAGGCACGCAAGCCGAGCAACCCTTCCATCGCCGCAAGATCGCGATCGTTATGAATAATGGCGGCGTCGTTCTCGAGGCACCAAGTGGCGATGACCACGTCGATAGTGCCGCGGACGGCGATTCCCCGCGACCGGAGCAATCGATAATTCGCCGCTGCCGCCTCGGCAATCGCAAAGCCGCAGAGGTTTTCCCGCCGATATTGGGACAACGCCTCAATCATCTGACGGCGGCCGCTTTCTTGACGAACCCCTTGGAGGAGTTCGACCAGAATGAGGTCTCCGACGACCACATCTTCGAGGCGTGCCGCATGCGCAACATCCTTGGTCCATGACGTCCGGATGCCTTGGAAGAAGTCGATCCAAGCCGAGGTGTCAACGAGGATCACCTGTCGCGCCGCATCTCGTCCAAATCGCCTTCCCAGGTGACCTTGCCACGCAACGCCATCAGATCTTCATAAGCCTTGCGACGCTTGACGAGAAACGCCAACCCCGCCTCGACGGTTTCGCGTTTCGTCCTCAGGCCGGTGGCATCCATCGCGGCCTTCATCAGCTCATCGTCGATCTCGATGTTGGTGCGCATGATCAACCTCCGATGTGTAAAGCCGACATCATTCTACACATGGCGTTACTGATCTTCAACGGACGCCCCTTTCGCACTGCCGCATACCGTGGCAAAAGCCGCCCATGCTCCAGATAACCGACCTTTCCGCGCGCGTCGCCGGGCGCCTTCTCATCGATCATGCCAGCCTGACGCTGCCGTCCGGCACCAAGGCTGGCCTGGTTGGACGCAACGGCGCCGGCAAATCGACCTTGTTTCGTATCATCACCGGCGATCTCGCGGCCGAAACCGGCTCCGCGTCCTATCCGAAAAACATGCGCCTCGGCCAAGTGGCTCAGGAGGCCCCGGGCACGGAAGAGTCGCTGATCGAGATCGTCCTGAAGGCCGATACGGAACGCCTCGCCCTCCTCGACGAAGCCGAGACCGCAAGCGACCCGCACCGCATCGCCGACATCCATTTGCGCCTCGCCGACATCGACGCCCACTCGGCCGAAGCCCGTGCCTCGGCGATCCTGTCCGGCCTCGGCTTCGACATGGCCGCGCAGGCCCGTCCCGCCTCGTCCTTTTCCGGCGGCTGGCGCATGCGCGTCGCGCTCGCGGCGGTGCTGTTCTCGCGACCCGATGTACTCCTGCTCGATGAGCCGACCAACTATCTCGACCTCGAAGGCACCTTGTGGCTGGAGAATTTCGTCGCCCGCTATCCCTATACCGTGATCGTGATCAGCCATGATCGCGACGTCCTCAACAATGCCGTCAACTCGATCATTCATCTCGATCAGAAGAAGCTGGTCTTCTATCGCGGCGACTACGACCAGTTCGAGCGTCAGCGCGCCGAGAAGCTGTTGTTGCTGCAGAAGGCGATCGTCAAGCAGACCGCCGAGCGCAATCACATGGAAGCCTTCGTCGAACGCTTCCGGGCCAAGGCCTCCAAGGCTCGGCAAGCGCAGTCGCGCCTGAAAGCGCTCGAGCGGATGCAGCCGCTGCAGGGGATCGTCGAGGAGCACGTCACGCCCTTCATCTTCGACGCTCCCGAAAAGGCGGCAGCGTCGCCGATCATCCGTATGGAAGGCGTTTCCGTGGGCTATCAGCCGGGGCGTCCGATCCTGTCGAAGCTCGACCTGCGGATCGACACCGACGACCGCATCGCCCTCTTGGGTCAGAACGGCAACGGCAAGTCGACCTTTGCCAAGCTGTTGGCGGAACGGCTGCGCGAGCAATCCGGCACGGTCACCCGCGCGCCGGGGCTGAAGATAGCGTTCTTCGCCCAGCACCAGATCGACGATCTACGCCCGGCGGAAAGTGCGGTCCAGCACGTGCGCCGCCTGATGCCGGAGGCGCCGGAGGCCAAGGTTCGCGCCAAGGTCGCGCGCATGGGATTGCCGACCCAGAAGATGGACACGGCCGCCGAGAAGCTGTCGGGCGGCGAAAAGGCGCGATTGTTGATGGGGCTGGCGACGATCGACGCGCCAAACCTCCTTATTCTCGACGAGCCGACCAACCATCTCGACATCGAGGCGCGCGAAAGTCTGGTGCGCGCCCTCAACGATTATCCGGGGGCGGTCATCCTGATCAGCCATGACCGCCACATGGTCGAGGCGACGATGGATCGGCTGTGGATCGTCGCCGAAGGCACGGTATCGCGGTACGACGGCGATCTGGAGGACTACAAGAAGCTTGTCCTGTCCGGCGGGACCAAGGGCAGCGGCGTGCAGGATCCGGGCGACAATCCGCAGGCATCAGAACCCGCCCCGTTGTCCAAGATCGACCAACGCCGTATCGCCGCCGAGAAGCGCGAATCCCTCAAGCCGCTCAAGCAGAAGATCAGCCAGCTGGAAATTCAGATCTCGCGGCTACAGAAAACCATCGAGGGCCTTGACGAGTCGCTCGGTGACCCGGCGCTCTACACACGCGATCCGGGACGGGCGAGCGCCCTCAACAAACAGCGGTCGGATGCCGCGAAGACGCTAGCCTCCTGCGAGGAAAACTGGCTCGCTCTGACCGAGGAGCACGATTCGGCGATGGCGGCAGAGTAGTGGCTATAGTCCGAAGCGTGTGAGATCGGCAGTCGTCGAGCGGACGCACTACGCCTTCTTGACCCACCCGCCCCCGTCGGTCTGCTGCCAATAGGTGATGTCGTGGCCGGCAGCTTTCTCGGCCTTCCAGCGCTCCCGCGCCCGGGCGATCTGATCTTCGTCATGGCCATCGAAGAGATAGACCACGCGGACATAGCGATCGAGCGCGGCAGGTTTCGCGCCCTCGACCAGGAACCGCACATGCGGATCGTTGCCCTCCTGGCCCGCCTCGACCGTCAGCAGGATCGGCTGCAGCGCGCCGGAGCCGTCGGCATCGCTGCCGTGCGGCAGAAAGCTCTCGTCCCGATAGACCCAAAGATGGTGATCGAGAGCATCGCGACGCTCCTCGCTGGCGAACTGGACGACGACGCGCCAACCCTTGGCCAAGCTTCGCTCGAGAAGGCCCGGCAGGGCGTCCTCGAGGCGACTTTCCGTCAGATGGTAGAACAGGATTTCGGTCATCCGATGCTCTAAACCCGACCCATCCTATTGTGACTGGTAGTGATCGGCGACGAGCTGGTTGAGCAGCCGGACGCCGTAGCCCGACGCCCAGGACTGGTTGTATTCGTTGGACGGCGAGCCCATCGCGGTGCCGGCGATGTCGAGATGCGCCCAGGGAACGTCGTTAACGAAGCGCTGCAAGAACTGCGCCGCGGTGACCGATCCGGCAGCGCGACCGCCGCCGATATTCTTGATATCGGCAAATTTGCCTTCGATCATCTTGTCATATTCGGGAGCAAGCGGCAGTCGCCAGACCTTCTCCCCTGACGTCCTCCCGGCAGCCGTCAAGCGCTCGGCGAGTTCGTCATTGTTGGAGAAGAGCCCGGCATGATGATTGCCGAGCGCCACGATGATCGCCCCGGTCAGAGTGGCGAGGTCGACCATGAATTTGGGCTTGAACCGGTCCTGACAGTACCAGAGCGCGTCAGCCAGCACCAAGCGCCCCTCGGCGTCGGTGTTGAGGACCTCTATCGTGGTGCCGGACATCGCCTTGACGATGTCGCCGGGGCGCTGGGCGTTGCCATCGACGGCATTTTCGACCAGCCCGACGATGCCGATGGCATTGACCTTGGCTTTGCGGCCGGCGAGTGCCCGCATCAGGCCAGTGACTGCCGCCGCGCCACCCATATCGCCCTTCATGTCTTCCATCGACGCGGAGGGCTTAATCGAAATGCCACCGGTGTCGAAGACGACGCCCTTCCCTACGAAGGCGATCGGCGCCTCGCCCTCGGGACCGCCGTTCCAGCGCATGATTGCCAATCGCGGCGGGCGGGGCGAGCCCTGCGCAACGCCGAGAAGCGCATCCATCTTCAGATCGCGCATTTCCTTTTCGGTCAGGATCTCGACCTCGAGTCCGTGTTCACCAAGCGCCGCGATGCGGTCGACGAATTCGACCGGTCCGAGAGTATTGGCCGGCTCGTTGACGAAATCGCGGGCGAGCATCGTCCCCGCGGCAACTGCTTCCGCGACCTGGTAGGCGGCCCTTGCCGCATCGGGATCCTCGACGGCGATCGCGATCCGCGTCACAACGTCGGGCTCCTCAGGCTCCTCGTCTTTCTTCGGCTTCTTGGTCTTGTAGAGATCGAAATCGTAGGATCGCAATGTCGCGCCGACCGCCAGGGTCGCGGCGTTCTCCGCGCTGACAGATTCTCCTGCGGGCCGTTCGCAGCGCACGGTGACGGCTTCGGCGCCCTTGGTCTTCGCGGCAATCACCCCGCCAATCTTCAGCCAATCCTCTTCCACCAGCGCCTTGTCGGAATGGGTGCCGACGACCAACAGGCGATCGACAGCCACCTCGCCTGGCGCCAGAAGATCCAGCGTGGCCAGCGACTTACCTTTAAATTTTGCGACCTTCGCGGCCTTCTCCACCAGCGCCTTCACCGGGGCATCGATGCCATCGGCCAGCGCTCCCGCTTTCCCGGCCAGCACAACCATGACGCCTTTGGGCGTTGCATCGCGCGAGACGAATTCGATCGTTGGAAGAGTGGCCATGAAAACTCCTGGAAGATTGTCCTGACTGGACCGGGTCGGCAGCAGCGGTTGTATCGCTCGCCCCTATGATGGTCCCGACCATAGGCTTTGCAAGAGCGATCGCAGCCGTTACACGACGTTAACCACAGTCCTTCGCCCTTCTTTAGCCAAGCTGCTACTGTCATTGGAGGGGCATCGTCCGGCTTCCGGTCAGCCTCGGACGCTAAAAGACCAAGAGTGATGCCATCGGGCGGCACCTTGTAACGCGCGAGTCTCATGACGCTCCTCGAACGATATCTCTTCAAACGCGCCATTACCTATGCCGCAGCTTCTCTGGCGTCGTTGGTGTTGATCGTCTGGATCGTGCAGGCGCTGGCCCGCATCGATATCATCAAGACCAGCGCATCGGCTGCGGGCAACATTTTCTGGATCGCCCTGATGCTGCTTCCAGATTTGACAGCCGGGGTGGTCCCATTCGCGGTCCTCATCGGCACGATCCAGGCACTGAACTCGCTGAACACCGACTCGGAACGTCCGGTCATTGCCGCGTCTGGCGCCTCACAATCGGTGATAGCCAAACCCATTATCGCGCTCGGCTTGATCGGCGGACTGCTTATTTTGTTTATCGCCCACATCATCGGCCCAGCCTCGGCGAGCGCCTTTCAAAACGGAATCCGCTCGATCAATGCCGACACCATTACGCTGTTTCTGCAGCCGGGCCGGTTCGAACGGGTGCAACCCGGGCTCGTGGTCAGCATCGGCGCCGCGCGGGGCTCGACCGTCGAAAGTCTCGTCATTGCCGATACGCGCGACGAGACGACCGATCTGACCTATTTCGCCCGCAAGGCAAAAATCCTCAAGCAGGACGACCAATCGCTGCTCCTGCTCTACGACGGTCAATTGCATCGCCGGAGCAAATCCGATGGCGGGATCTCCGTGATCGAGTTTCAGACCTATGCTTTTGACCTTGCAGAGCTGAAACCCGCCACGCAAGGCGACTGGATCCGGGCGTCCGAGCGGAGCACTTTCGCGCTGATTTGGCCCGACCCGAACGATACGCTCTCCCAGACTCGGCCCTCCGTCCTGACGGAGGAATTGACGGACCGGATGACGAACTGGCTTTACGCTTTGGCCTTCGCGTTATGGGCGGTGGTGGTCGCCGGCCAGCCGCGCACCAATCGGCAAGGTACCGGGCCGGCGATGGCCCTTGGGCTGATCGGCGGCCTGGGTCTGAAGGCGATCGGCTTCGTGACGCTATCGCTGATCGAAGAGAGCTACGCCTGGATCCTGGTGACATATGCGCTACCGCTGAGCGCCATCGCCCTGAACGCCGTCCTGATCATGCGCGATTTCAATCTGTCCCGCTGGTCGCTCTTCGAAAAGTTCGCCAACGCGTCATATCGAATCGGTGCGGCGATCGGGCCTTGGATGCCGTTTCGCCAGTCAGCGCGGGGCGCCGCCGGACGATGACCAACTGGACTTTGAACCGTTATTTCTTCCGACTTTACGTGGTCAGCTTCCTGTCGACGCTGCTTGCCGTCTTCGCGCTGATCTATCTGATCGATATGATCGAGATCAGTCGGCGGGGCGGCCTCCCGGATGTGGGCGTCGGAGCGGTGGCCCTGTTTTCGGCGTTGCGCGTCCCCTCATTTATCGGCCAGGCATTTCCTTTCATTATCCTGTTCTCATCGGTGTACACGCTGCTGACACTCAATCGCCGGCTTGAGCTCGTCGTCGCCCGCGCCTCGGGCGTGTCGATCTGGCAGATTCTGATCCCTTTCGCAGCCGGCTCCCTGCTCATCGGCCTCGCGGCCACCTTCGTCTACAATCCACTGTCGGCCTATACGAAGTCTCTCGCCCAGGACATGCAGGCCATGTCCGACGGCACGGCGCTCGCCGACGATTCCGACCGCGTCCCGTGGCTGAGGCAGAGCAGCGAAGGAATCAGCTCGATACTCGGCGCGACGACGGTGGCGCGTAACGGCGCGCTCCTGGGCGGCGTGACGGCGTTCGTGCTGGGCGATGACGGAATTGTGCGCGATCGCATCGATGCTCCCCGCGCCACCCTGACCGACGGAGCATGGATCCTCGAAGAACCGCGCATCACGCGCATCGGCCGCACACCGGAGTATCCAGCAAGCTATCGGCTTCCGACCAGTCTCAAGCCCGAATATATCGAGCAACGTCTTGCCGACCCGGAGGCGATCTCGATCTGGGAGCTCGGATCGAAGATAAACGTGGCGGCGAGCCTTGGCTTTAACTCCATGGCATTTTCGATGCAGTACAATACCCTGGTCGCCCAGCCGGCGCTGTTCATCGCTATGACCTTGCTCGCCGCGACCGTGGCAACGAGGTTTTCGCGGACCGGCCAATCTGGTAGGACGATAGCAGGTGGCGTATTGGCCGGTTTCGTGCTGTACGTCGTGACGTTTCTGGCGAAAGCCCTGGGTAGCAACTCGGTGGTTCCGCCTGTAATTGCCGCCTGGTTTCCGGTCCTAGCGGCAGGACTGGTTGGGGTAACGATCCTGCTCCATCAAGAGGATGGCTGAGTCATGAGTGCGAGGGGGACCGATCGCGGACGACTGGGGGGGACCCGGTCGCATCTGAAAGCCTTTCTTCTGTTGGGAACGGCCGCTTGCGGCCTCGGTTTCGCTGGCACGCTCGCGTATGCTCAATCGACACTTCCGACGGACATTGCTGCTCCCGATGGGGCGCAGATGTTTCTCGAAGCCGATACGGTTACCTATGACAGCGACAGCTCGGTCGTAACGGCTTCCGGCGGCGTCCAGATCGACTACGGATCCTACAAGCTGGTCGCCCGCCAAGTCGTCTACGACCAGAAGACCCGTCGGCTGGTCGCGTCCGGCGATGTCGAATTGCAACAGCCTGACGGCAATAAGCTCTACGCGGACACGATCGACATCACCGACGATTTCCGCGATGGCTTCGTCAAGGCGCTGCGGATCGAGGCGCCCGACAACACGCGCTTCGCCGCAACCGAGGCGGTCCGGCGCGACGGCAGCGTCACGACATTCCAGCAAGGCGTCTATACGGCGTGCGAGGCATGCCGGGCGCATCCGGATCGGGCGCCGCTCTGGCAGGTGAAGGCGCGCAAGATTGTCTGGGACCAGACCGAGAAAGAGATCCGCTATTATGGCGCGCGCTTCGAATTCTTCGGCGCCCCGATCGCTTACCTGCCCTATTTCCAGTCCCCGGACCCGACGGTCAAACGCAAATCCGGGTTTCTGACGCCGGCTTTCCGTTCGTCCGAGGAACTGGGCTACGGGCTGCGCGTGCCGTATTTCATCGCGCTGTCCGACGACAAGGACGTCACGGTCGCGGGCACCTACTACACAAAGCAGGGCTTCCTGGCCGAGGCCGAATATCGCCAGGCAGTCAGCAACGGCTTTTTCACTCTGCAGACGGCGGGAATCATCCAGCAGGATCCCGGTGCTTTTGCCGACAAGAATACCGCCTCCTACACCACCCCCGATTTCGCCAACACCGACCGCGGCATGATTGGCACGACGGGGCGCTTCGCGCTGAACGAGCGTTGGACCGTCGGTTGGGACATTCTCCTGCAATCGGATGAGAACTTCTCGGCCACCTACGACATCGCGAATTTCGGTTCGACCTTGCATACGTCGGAAATCTACCTGACCGGCCTTGGCGACCAGAGCTATTTCGACCTACGCGGTCAGAAATTCGATTATCAGTCGGTGAATCCCAACCAGGACGACACACAGCCGCTCGTTGCCCCCGCCTTCGATTACGAGCGGATCGAGCAGGAATCCGTGCTCGGCGGCGAAGTGAAACTCGACCTCAATGTCGCATCGCTCTACCGGGACGAGGATTCTGCATCGCTTGCTTGCAAGCCGTCGGCCATCATCGAGGTCGATGGGCGAACGGTATGCAATGAATATTTGGGACGTTATGCGGGTCTTGAAGGCGACTACACCCGGGCGTCCGCGAATGCGACTTGGAGCGATATTTACACGTTGTCGTCGGGCCTGATCATCAGCCCCACGGCGGCTTTGCGCGGTGACCTGTACACAGCCACCATGGAGTCAGATTACTACGCGACGTCCTTCGGATCGGTTGGCATAAACGACAGTGGTGCGCGCGGCATGGCGACGGCCGCGATCGAGGCGCGCTATCCCTATCTGATCGAAACCGCGAACGCCTCGCATGTGATCGAGCCCATCGGCCAAATCGTGGTTCGGCCGGATGAAACCCAAATCGGTTTCGTTCCGAACGAGGACGCGCAAAGCCTCGTCTTCAACACCGGAAATCTGTTCCAGCTCGACAAATTCTCCGGCTACGACAGGATCGAGGGCGGAACCCGCGCCAATGTCGGCTTGCGCTATGCCGGAGCGCTGGACAGCGGCTATACAATCGATGCCGTCGTCGGGCAGTCCTACCAGCTGGGCGGAATCAATTCGTTCGCCCAAACCGATTTGGCGCTCGTGGGCTTTGATTCCGGCCTCGAGACCGACCGCTCCGACTATGTGACCTCTTTGGCCTTCGGAACGCCGATCGGGCTCGAATTCGGTGCCCAGGGACGGTTCGACGAGGTCGACTACGCTTTGCGCCGAAGCGATGTCTACGGCTCCTATTCTTCAGCTCTGGCCAGCGCGCAGATCACCTACACGAATATCGCGGCCCAGCCGACCTATGGTTCGATCTCCGATCGCAGCCAGGTCACGGCCTCAGGCAGCCTGAAATTCGCTGAAAACTGGACGGCTTCCGGTGCTTTGGGCTACGACATTGAAAACAGCGCGGTAGTCGAAAAGAAGTTCGGCATCGGGTATGCCGACGAATGTTTCAGCCTGCTTGTTTCCTACAGCGATACGATCGATCGTTATACGCAGGAGTCGAATTCGAAGACGCTGATGTTCCAGGTCGGCCTGCGAACGATCTCCGATTTCAGTCAATCCTACGATCTGAGTGAAGAGAAGTAGTCCCGCACCCGGCCTTCGTAGATTCGGAGCCGCTCTTCGCCGCTGGGGCACGCGAGGCACTTGCCATCACCATCCTTTCGCCAAAGCCTCGCTATAGGTGACGTACCAATGTACCTGCACGCCATTATCAAGGGAGTTGGTCGGACCATGACCGTTCGCGATTTCATCAACCATACAGCGGTTGCCCTGGCCCTTGTTGCCGCGTCCGCGACAATGGTTGCCGCCACAGCGGCTCCAGCCCAGGCGGCGTCCGAGGTGAGCATCGTCGTCAACAATCAACCGATCACGACCTATCAGATCCGCCAGCGCGCGGCCTTCCTCAAACTGCGCCGGGTCGGTGGCAACGCCACGCAAAAGGCGACCGACGAGTTGATCGACGAGGAACTGAAGAAACAGGAAATCCGGCGACGCGGGATCAACATCCCCGATGCCGCCGTCGAAGAGGCGTTCGGAAAATTCGCTGCGGATAACAAAATGAACCAGACGCAATTGAGCGAAGTGCTCACGCGCGCCGGTTTTTCCGCAAGCGCCTTCAAGGATTACATCCGCGTCCAGATGGGCTGGGGTCAGGCGATCCAGTCCAAGCTGCGGACCAGCGACAAGCTCAGCGAGCAGGAGGTCGTTCAGCGCATGCTCGCTCAGGGCGGTAAGAAACCGACGACCACCGAATACACGCTGCAGCAAGTCATTTTCGTCGTACCTGACGGTCAGCGTAAATCGCTCCTCGGCAAGCGGACGCGCGAGGCCAACAGCATGCGCTCGCGCTTCCGCTCGTGCGAGTCGACCTACGACGTCGCCAAGTCGCTGCGGGATGTGACCGTGCGCGATCTCGGCCGCGTTGCCCAGCCGGAACTGCCGCCACGTTGGAAGGACGACATCATCAACACGTCGGTCGGCAGGACGACGCCGGTGAAGGAAACCGACCGCGGCGTCGAGTTCATCGCCGTCTGCAACAGCCGCAACATTTCGGACGATATCGCCGCGGCCATGGTGTTCCAGTCGCGCGACCTGGAAAAGCTGGGCGAAGGTGGCGAGCCAGATGCGGCCTTCCTCAAGGAACTCAAGAGTAAGGCCCGGATCGTCCGCCGATGAGTTCACCGGCCACACAGGCCTCGACCCATCTCGCGCCGATCGCGGTCACTGTGGGCGAACCGTCGGGGGTGGGGCCCGACATCGCGCTGGCGATTCATCTCCATCACCGACGCGAACTGCCTGCGTTCTTCGTCCTCGCCGATCCGGTGATGCTGGCCGAACGGGCAAACCGCCTCGGCTATGACCTGGACATCCACACCATCGCGACGCCTGCCGAGATGGCAGCGATCCGGCCAGGCGCGCTGGCGGTGCTCCCGTTGGTGAACCGTCATCTCGAAGCCC
The DNA here is from genome assembly GCA_011050685.1 of Aurantimonas coralicida. Lineage (GTDB taxonomy): Bacteria > Pseudomonadota > Alphaproteobacteria > Rhizobiales > Rhizobiaceae > Aurantimonas > Aurantimonas coralicida_A. Next base: position 432 of record DRFF01000081.1, on the reverse strand, counting down.
CCGGCGTCGTCGATCCCGTCAACGCGGCCGGCACGATCGAGGCGATCGACCGGGCGACGGCGCTGGTTCTTGAAGGTCAGGCCTCCGCGCTGGCCACGGGCCCGATCGACAAGAAAGCGCTATACGACTTCGGGTTTCGACATCCCGGCCATACCGAGTATCTCGCCGATCTCTGCGGGAGACGACTCGGTGCATCGTTCACCCCGGTGATGCTCCTGACCGGGCCGGAACTGTCCTGCGTTCCCGTGACGATCCATATTCCCATCGCCGCGGTTCCCGGCAGCCTGACAGCCGAACTCATCGAAACGACATGCCGGATTGTCGCGGCCGACTATCGCGAGCGCTTGGGAATCCCGGCGCCGCGCCTGGCGGTATCCGGCCTCAACCCCCATGCCGGTGAAAAGGGCGCGATCGGCAGCGAAGACGAGGCGG
>DRFF01000080.1 GCA_011050685.1 Aurantimonas coralicida | reverse complement strand
GGCGAGCCTCGGCCGGGCGCTGGTGCGCAAGGCCGACGTCTATCTCCTCGACGAGCCGATGGGCCAGCTCGAGCCGCAGCTGCGGACCGTCCTGCGCGGACGGCTGAAGCGGTATCTGCGCGAACACGACATGACCGCCGTTCTCGTCACCCACGACCAGACCGAGGCGAATGCGCTGGCCGACCGGATCGCCGTGATGGAAGGCGGCGAGTTGCAACAATTCGCCTCGCCGAAAGAGCTGAAGGAGAGGCCCGCCAACCTTTATGTCGGCACCTTCATCGGCGAGCCGCCGATGAACGTCTACCGCGTGCGGCCCGTCTTTGCCGACGGTCGCGTTTCCTTCCGCAAGACCGGCGACGGCGGGGAAGATGGCGAAGTGCTCGGCTATTCCGCCGATGCGGTCACCGCCCCGGTGCGCGCTGCGATCCAGTCGCTGTCGGAGATCGTCATCGGCATCCGTCCCCATGACGTCCATGTCGGCGGTGGCGAGAGCCAGGCCAGGGTCGTCTCGAACCAGTGGATCGGCGACCAGACCCATCTGGAGGCGGAGTTTGCCGGCGGCGTTATCGTCGCGACCCTCGACGGTCGGTGCCCCGGAAAGGTCGGCGATGCGCTCTCGGTCGACGTGCCGGCCGAGAAGCTGCACGTCTTCGCGGCGAGCGGCGAAGCCTTGGCGCACGGTCACCGCCTTTCCGGGAGGCAGGTAGAGGGATGACGGTGGAATCCATCCTGATCGGCATCGACGCCGGCACTTCGGTGCTCAAATCCGTCGCCTTCACCACCGACGGCGAGCAGATCGCGGTCGCCTCGCGCAAGAATACCTATTCTTCCGGGGAAGGTGGCAGCGTCGAACAGGACATGGCCGCAACCTGGGCCGACGCCGTGGCGACGCTGAAGGATCTGACGGCTCAACTCGGCGAACGGGTGACGGCGATCGCCGCGGTCGCGATCACCGGCCAAGGCGACGGCACATGGCTGATCGACGCGAACGGACTGCCCGTTGGCCCCGCCTGGCTCTGGCTCGACGGCCGCGGCAGCAAGATCGCCCGAGAATTCGCGGCAAGCGAACGACACCGGGAGCATTACGAACGCACGGGGACCGGCATCAACACCTGCCAGCAGAGCGTCCAGCTGCTGGTCATGAAGCGGCGGCATCCGGAGAGACTGGCGCGCGCGACGACCGCGTTCCATTGCAAGGACTGGCTCTATTTCAATATGACCGGCGAGCGGGCCACCGACCCGTCCGAGGCGTCGTTCACCTACGGTGATTTCCGCACCCGCCGCTACAGCGACGCGGTGATCGGAAACTTGGGCCTCGATGGGGAGGCGCGGCTGCTGCCCCCGATCGTCGACGGCCGCACGACGTCGCATCCGCTGCTCCGCGCCGTCGCGGACGCGACCGGGCTTCCTCGCGGCGTCCCGATCGTCCTCGGCTATGTCGACATCGTCGCGACCGGCGTCGGCAGCGGCCTCGTCGGCGAAACGCCTGGCACCGGCTGCTCGATTCTCGGCTCGACCGGCGTCCACATGCGCCACGTCCGAAGCGCCGAAGAGATCGTCCTCAACGACATGCGCAGCGGCTACGTCATGCCGCTCCCCGCCGAGCAGGGCCTCGTCCAGTTTCAGTCGAACATGGCGGCGACGCTGAACATCGACTGGATCGTCGGACTCGCGTGGAAATTTCTCCAGAGCGAGGGGGTCGAACGCGATCGCGGCCAGCTTATGGCGCATCTCGACGACCGCGTCCTGGCGGCCGAGCCGGTCTCGGCCATCTATCATCCGTACATTTCGGAAGCCGGCGAACGCGGACCGTTCATGGAACCGCTGGCTCGCGCGCAATTCACCGGCCTGCACTACGGGGCCAGCTTCGACGACCTGATGCGCGCGGTCTTCGAAGGTCTCGCCTTCGCCGCGCGCGACTGCTTCGAGGGGACCGGCGGCGTGCCGCACGAGATCAAGCTCACCGGCGGCGCAGGCCGCTCCCGCGCCATGCGCCTGTTTCTGGCCAGCGCCCTTGGGTGCCCGGTGAGGACGGTCGAGCGCGAGGAAGCGGGCGCGGCCGGCGCGGCGATGATCGCCGCCGTCAATCGAGGCTTCTTTGCCTCGATCGAGGAATGCACCGCCGTGTGGACCCGAGGCCGGTTCTCGGAGCCGACGCTGCCGGATGCCGCGTTGAGGCCGCTCTATGATTCGGCGTTCGGCCTCTACCGTGAGATTCGAGAACAACTCCCGCCGATCTGGACACGCCTCGCGGCGATCCGCGATCGGGCTGACCGGGCGAGGAAGGCGGCATAATGGCGACGCGCATCGCGATCATCGGCGACAATTTCATGTTGCCCGAAGTCTTCGCCGAGGCAATCACGGCGGCCAACAAGGCGGTCCCGGAGATGGTGCTGCATCGGCTGCCCTGGCCGGACGAGCCGATGGAGCATGGCTATGCCGTCCAGGGGATGGACGGCCTCAAGGAATACCAGGGCGGCGCCGACGCGACGCTGGCGATGATCGGCGAGGCCGAGCTGCTCGTCACCCACCTCGCCCCCCTCTCTCGCGACATGTTCGCGCAACTGCCCCACCTGAAATTTGTCGCCGTCTCGCGCGGCGGACCGGTCAATATCGACATGGCGGCGGCACGCGAACGGGGCGTCACCGTGGTCAACACGCCAGGCCGCAACGCCAGTGCGGTCGCCGAGTTCACCCTCGGCGCGATCCTGGCCGAGACCCGCAACATCTCCCGCGGCCACGACGCGCTGCGCGGCGGCGACTGGCGCGGCGATCTCTATCGCGCCGACACCACGGGACGGGAACTATCGGAGATGACGGTCGGCGTGGTCGGCTACGGGGCGATTGGCACGCGGGTCGTCAAGCTCCTGAAGGCCTTCGGCTGCCGAATCCTCGTCGCCGATCCCTATGTGCAGCTGTCCCCGCAGGACGCGCGGGACGGCGTCGAACTGGTCGGGCTGGAGCGGCTGCTCGACGAGTCGGACGTCGTCACCCTGCACGCCCGGGTCACCGAGGAGACCACCGGCTTCATCGACGCCGCGGCCCTCGCCCGGATGAAAAAGGACGCCACCTTCGTCAACACCGCCCGCGGGCCGCTGGTCGACTACGACGCCCTGGCCCAAGCGCTCGGTCGCGGCCATTTGCGCGGCGCGATGCTGGAAACCTTCGCCGTCGAGCCGGTTCCGGAAGATTGGCCGCTCCTGAAGCTTCCAAATGTCACGCTGACGCCACACATCGCGGGCGCATCGCTCAAGACCGTCAAGTTCGCCGCCGACCAGGCGGCCGAGGAGGTGCGCCGGTATCTGGCCGGCGAACCGCCCGTCAACCCCTGCTGACCCGCCGATCGCGCGGGGAGCCTTGGCAGCAACAGGAGACACAACCATGGTCATGTCCGTCGACCGCAGCAGGACGGCCTGAGATCGGCATGATGCGAGACCTAGGCACCGTAGACATTCTGGTCATCGGCGGCGGCGTCAACGGCACCGGTATCGCCCGCGATGCCGTGGGCCGGGGGCTTTCCGTCGTTCTGTGCGAGAAGGGTGACCTGGCCGAAGGCACCAGTTCGCGTTCGGGAAAGCTGGTCCATGGCGGCCTGCGCTACCTCGAATATTACGAATTTCGCCTGGTCCGCGAGGCGCTTAGAGAACGCGAGGTGCTGCTGCGCGCCGCGCCGCACATCATCTGGCCGATGCGCTTCGTCCTGCCGCATTCGCCCGAGCAGCGGCCCGCCTGGCTGATCCGCCTCGGCCTTTTCCTCTACGACCATCTCGGCGGCCGCAGAAAGCTGCCGGCAACCCGAAGCATCGATCTTCGGACCGAGACGGAAGGCGCACCGATCCAGGACCGCTACGCCAGGGGCTTCGAATATTCCGACTGCTGGGTGGACGACGCGCGGCTGGTCGTCCTCAACGCTCTCGACGCCGGGGAGCGCGGCGCGACGATCCTCACCCGCACCACCGCGGTTTCGGCGACGCGCGACGGCGACGTCTGGCGGGCGACGCTCCGTGGCGAAGACGGCGAGACCTACCGCGTCTCGGCGCGCGGCCTCGTCAACGCAGCCGGTCCCTGGGTCGACACGGTGCTCGCGAACGTCATTGGGGCGAACTCGACGCGGCGGGTGCGGCTGGTCAAGGGCAGCCACATCGTGACGCCGAAATTCTGGGACGGCAGCCAGGCCTATCTCTTCCAGAACACCGACAAGCGCGTGATCTTCGTCAATCCCTATCAGGGCGATAAGGCGTTGATCGGCACCACCGATCTTGCCTATGAGGGAGATGCTGGCGACGTCGCGGTCGAGGAAAGCGAGATCACCTACCTCCTCGACGCGGTGAACCGCTACGTCAAGGCGCCGTTGACCCGCGCCGACGTCCTCCATTCCTTCTCCGGCGTGCGCCCGCTGCTGGAAGACGATGCGGACAACCCCTCGGCGGTGACGCGCGACTATGTCTTCGACATTGACGCGGCGGACGGCAAGACACCGATGCTTTCCATCTTCGGCGGCAAGATCACCACCTACCGCGAACTCGCCGAACGCGGGCTTGACCGGCTGAAGCCTTTCTTCCCGGGGATGGGCGCCGCCTGGACGCACGACATTCCGCTGCCGGGCGGCGACATGGCGAACGCGGATTTCGAAAGTTTCGAGGCCGGCCTCAGAGCCGACCACCCGTGGCTTCCCCGCCCCCTCGCCCACCACTATGCCCGGCTCTATGGAACGCGGGCAAAGGTCTTGCTGGGTTCCGCAAGGAGCCTGGCGGATCTGGGCCGGCACTTCGGCGGAACCCTCCACCAACGCGAGATCGACTATCTGATCGAGACCGAATGGGCGAAGACGGCCGAGGATATCCTCGATCGGCGGACCAAGCACGGCCTCGCTCTGGCCGACAGCGAACGCCAGGCCGTGCGCGACTTCCTAGCCGCGCGGACGCGGCGTACCGCCGAGGCACCGGATCGAGACCAGGCCGAGCCGCGATATGCGGACGAAAGGATCGGAAAAAGCGTTGATTGACCGAACGAACCAACAGCCTGGGACCGCGATCGGCGACGGGCTGGGCGCTTTGCGGCGCCTGTCGCGCGCGATCGGGCGGGACAGGACGCTGACCCAGGCCGCCGGCGGCAACACCTCCCTGAAGCGGGACGGCATCCTGTGGGTGAAGGCATCCGGCACGTGGCTCGCCGATGCCGAAACGCGCGACATTTTCGTGCCGGTGCGAATCGCCCCGCTCCTCGACGCCTTGCGCGCCGGCGATGCCCGCGCCGAGAAGGCCACCGATTTCGTCGCCTCGGAGCTGTCCGCCAGCAAGCTCAGGCCATCGATCGAGACGGCGGTCCACGCCGCGATGCCACAGCCGGTCGTCCTTCATGCCCACTGCGTGAACACCATCGCCCATGCCGTCACCCAAGACGCGGAGGCGCGGATCGCGGAGCGGCTGACCGAGGCCGGCTTCGACGGCCGCTTCGCAGACATCCCTTACTGCCGACCGGGCGTTCCGCTGGCCCGGCAGGTCGCGCGCATCGCTTCCGACCGGATCGCCATCTTGATCCTCGGCAATCATGGGCTGATCGTCGCCGGAACCAACGTCGCGGACGCCGCCGAACGCCTGGATTCGGTCGTTGCCGCACTGGCGATCCCGCCGCGCCCGGCGGCCAAATCGTTTGATACAGAGACGCTTGCGAACCTCGCCGCCGACACGCCTTACCGTCTGCCATCCGACCACAGCGTCCATCATCTGGCGCGCGATCCGGATTCGCTACGGGTCGCCCTCGCCGGCCCACTCTATCCCGACCACGTGATCTTCCTCGGCGAGACGATCGGTACCGTCACGCGCGACGCCGGCGCGATCCCAGAATTCCTGGCATCGCGGGAGGCCGGGCCGCATCCGGCGCCGAGCCTGCTTCTGGTGCGCGGCGTCGGCGTCCTGGTCCACGAACGGCTGACCGCCGGGGGCGAAGCCCTCGTCGGCTGCCTCGCTGATGTGGCGGCCCGGATCCCCTCGGACGTCGCCCTACATCCGCTGAGCGAGCGCGATGTCCATCATCTCACCCACTGGGAAGCGGAGACATACCGGCAGGCACTCGACCGACCGGGCGCGCCCACACCGGACGCGGCATGAACAAGACCGCCGTCCAGTCGACGCGCGCCGTCGCGATCCGCATAGACGTCGGCACATCCGGGATCCGCGTCGCCAACAACGTACTGAAGACCGACTACGACGCATCCGCCCAGGCATGGCCCGATTGGATCGAAGCCGTCGGAATGCCGATCGCGGTGCGACTGACCCTTAGCCCGAGCGCGGTCCCATGACCGGCGACGTCATGCGGATCGAGAGACTTCGCGATATCGCCGGCCGGTACGATGCGTTCTTCCTCGACCAATTCGGCGTCGTCCACGACGGCACCCACGCCTATCCCGGCGCGGCCGCGGCGGTGGATGCGCTTGCCGGCCTCGGCAAGCCTGTGCTTTTCGTCACCAATTCCGGCCGGCCGGCGGCCTTCAACGAGGCCCGTCTGGCTCGCCTCGGCATTGCGCGGTCCAGCTATCTCGCCTGCGTCACCTCCGGCGACGTCGCCATCCGGCTGTGCGAGGATGGCGCGATCCCGCTGCCGCAAGACCGGCGGATCCGCTGCCTGACCCTGTCGAGCCCCGGCGACACCAATCTGTCGGACCGGCTCGGCTGCACATCCGTCGAGGCGGCGGACGCGACGGATCTCGTGGTGATCGCCGGCAGCCAGGCCGACCACATCGCGATGACCGAATACGAAGAGCGCATGCGGCCCGCGGCTAGTCGGGGCGTTCCCTGCATCTGTACCAATCCCGACCGGCAGATGCTGACGCCGCAAGGTCTCGTGCCGGCTGCCGGGGCGATCGCCGACCGCTACACGGCGCTCGGCGGCGTCGTCACCTTCGTCGGCAAGCCCTATAGCGAGATCTACGCGGCGGCCCACGCGCTTATTGCCACCGTCCAGAGGCCGCGCATCCTTTGCATCGGGGACAGCATCGACCACGACATGGCCGGCGCCGCGGCCTTCGGCGCGGCGAAGGCGCTCGTGCGCACGGGCATTCTGGCGGAGACGAACGAGAGCGCGATCGCCTCGCGGGTCTCGGAAAAGGGCGTCACCATCGAACATCATCTTGCCTGTCTTCGGTGGTGAGGCCGAGGCGGCAAGCGGCCCCGGGTCAACCGGAAACGCAACCTCGGCGCCGGCACGTGGGGGAAACCGGAGCCGCCTCTACGGTCGCGCAATCAGACGACCCGCTTTTCCGTCGCCTTGTCGAACAGGTGGATGGCGCTTTCCGCAACCGTCAGCCCCACATGCGTGCCGGACTGGCGGCGTTCGGCGCGGGGCACGACGACGATCGTGTCCCTCCCGTCGACCTCGACATGCAGCTGCACGTCGGCGCCGGTGGTTTCCGAAAGGATCACCTTGCCGCGGATCGGGCCGTCCTCGGAAACCGCCAGATCGTTCGGGCGCACGCCGAGAAGCACCTTCTGGCCGTGTCTGGCCGTGGCGTACGCCGGCAGCGGGACGTGGACGCCCGGAGCCTGAAAGACCGAGCCGTCGGCGCTGGCGGCGATCTCCCCGTCGATGAAGTTCATCGAGGGTGAACCGATGAAGTCGGCGACATAGATCGAGTTCGGCTTCTCGTAGATCTGGTCCGGCGTGCCCATCTGGACGATCCGACCGCCCTGCATCAGAACGATGATGTCGGCCATGCTCATTGCCTCGATCTGATCGTGGGTGACATAGACCGTCGTCGCCTTCAGCCGATCGTGGAGTTGGCGGATTTCCAGTCGCATGTGGGCGCGCAGTTTGGCGTCGAGATTGGAGAGCGGCTCGTCGAACAGGAACACGCCCGCGTCCCGCACCATCGCCCGCCCCATGGCGACACGCTGGCGTTGGCCACCGGACAGTTCCTTGGGAAAACGGTGGAGATAGTCCGTCAAATTGAGGACCTCCGCCGCCCACTCGACCTTTTTTCTGACCTCCGCCTTCGGCTTCCTGGCGACCTCCAGACTGAAGGCGATGTTGTCGTAGACCCGCATGGTCGGGTAGAGCGCGTAGTTCTGGAAGACCATGGCGATATCGCGGTCGCGCGGGTGCACGTCGTTGACGCGCCGGCCGTCGATCTCCAGGTCTCCGGCAGTGATGCTCTCGAGGCCGGCCGTCATGCGCAGTAGTGTCGTTTTGCCGCAGCCCGACGGTCCGAGCAGGACAACGAACTGGTGTTCCTCGATGCGGAACGAGATGTCCCTCATCACCTCGACCGAGCCGTAAGATTTCCCGATGTTCTTGTATTCGACGCTGGACATGGGACGATCTTCCTCGGTGGCTACGAACGCAGTGGCGGCGGGTCAGTGGCGCTGGCGCGTCGGCGTCAGGACGATTTCCTGCACCAGCGCGTTTTGCGACATCCGGTAGGTCGTCAGGATCAGGTCGGCGACATGCTCCGGCCCGATGCCGCCGCCGATCGCGAGCTTGTTCGCCTGGTAGGCGGCGAGCGTGTTCGGGTCATGCACGCCGGACAACACCTCGGTCTCGATGACGCCGGGGGAGATCACCTGCACCCGGACATTGTAGCCCGACAGGTATTCGCGCAAGCTTTCCGCGACGGCGTGGACGAAGAACTTCGTGCCGCAATAGACGGTATGGTCGGGGTAGATCTTGCGCCCGGCGATCGAGCTCATCATCACCAGGGTGCCCCGCTGACGCTGCATCATGCCGTTCATCACGGCATGGACGGTGTTCATCACGCCCTTGGTGTTGATGTCGATCATCGCGTCCCATTCCTCCGGCGGCTGGGTGGCGATATCGGCGAGATGGGCGACACCGGCATTGGCGAACATCAGGTCCACCGGCCCGAATTTCGCCTCGCCCTCGGCGACCGCCGCCTTGATCGCGTCACGGTCGCGCACGTCCACCTTGGCCAGGACGGCGTTCGGCAGGCCGAGCGCCTCCATCCGGTCCACGCGCCGCGCCATCAACAGCAGCGGGTAGCCGGCCTTGGAAAAGGCCCGCGCCGTTGCCTCGCCGATGCCGGAGCTGGCTCCTGTGATGGCGATAAGGGGTTTGTCAGCCATGCAGCTTCGTCCCGTTTCTGCTTATCTGGGGATGGGCCGACCGCCGCGCGGGAGAGGCGCGGCGGTCGGCCTCTGTCGCCTCAGCCCTTGAGGACCGAGGAAACGTTGGCGGCGATCTCGTCCATCGCGGCCTTCGGACTATCGAACTCGCCGGCGAAGTAGCGGCCGAGCCCGACCGGGATCGTGTCGCTGGAGATTTCCGCCCATTCCGGCAGATCGGGCTCGGAGCCCATGTATTTCGCAATCGTCTCACGCACGACCGGCAGATGCCGGGTGGTGCCGGCGCCGACCTTGGCGTTGGCGAGCACCCGTGGATCGTCGTAGACGCTGGCGCGGGTCGGTCCCGTACCGCCGCCGAGGACGGTTATCAGCGCCTGGGTGTCAGCCGATGTCGCCCACTGCATGAACACCCAGGCGGCGTCCGGGCTCTTGGAGTATTTCGACACCGCCAGACTCGACCCCCCCTGGTGACCGACACCCGGAATCTCGCCGAAACCGGTCTTGTCCGGCGTGATGAGGCTCGTCGCCTTCGGCGGAATCGCGGCCTCCATCAGGCCGGAAATCTTGCCTGATTTCGGATCGTCGAAGAACGGGAAGAACTCGCCCCAGGAGAGCATCGACGCCGCCACACCCTGGCTGACCGACTGGCCCTGGCCGTCCCACGTCCAGCCATCGACGCCCGGCGGCATCGTCGCCTTCAGCTTGTCCCAGTACTCCATCGCCGCGAGGCCGGCCTCGTTGTTGCCGGCGAAGTTGTTGTCGGCATCGAAAATCTGGCCGCCATGGCCCCACAGCCAAGCCGTCCAGTCGCATTCCAGGCTGTAGTGACCGGATTTCATCTGCCCGGAGGTGCCGTACATCTCCGGCCCCTTGGCGTCGGTGATCGCCTTGGAGTTGGTGAGAAGCTCGTCCATCGTTTCCGGCGCCTTCAGGCCGAGCTCGTCATAGATGTCCTTGCGATACTGCATGATGAAGATCGGGATATCGTAGGGAACGCCCACCCAGCGATCTTCGTATTTGGCGATGCCGTCGACCAGCGCTGGCAGGAAATCATCCATATTATAGTCGGGATAGGCGAGGTCCGGCTTTTCCTCGTATTGCTCGCGCGGATCGAAGACATCCTGGCTGAAGCTCGCCGCCCAGCTCTGGTCGATATAATAGAGATCGTAGGTGCCGAGGCCCGAGGCGACGTCGAGGGTCAGCTTCTGCAGCACCTGCTCCAGCGGCAGCACCTCGATCTCCACCTTGATACCGGTCGCCTCCTCGAAATAGCCCTTCAGGCTGTTGGCGATGGCGTTGGAAGGCGGCGTCGACTCCGTTGCGAGGCGAAGTGTCGTCCCGGCGAAGGGCTTGCCGACATCGGCCAGCCATTTCATCATTTCCGCCGAGGGCTCCAGCGAATCCTGCGCGAAGGCCGACGGGGCGAGGTTGAGGAACGGCCGACCGTTACCCATGCCGAAGCCCATGCCGAGCGCGCCGACCGAAAGGCCGAGCTTTCCGGCCGAGCGAAGGAAGCTGCGCCGGTCCATCCGGCCATTGACGTAGCGGTCGGTCACCGACGCCAGATAATTCTTGCGCTGCCAGTCTTTCATGGTCTCGTTCTCCTCCGTTAGCGACAGTTGGGGCCCGCCTGTCTTCGCGGGTATGCGCGGCACCGCCTCCCTCCTCGGAGGCGGACGCGGATTACTGCTTGAGCGAGCCCATCGTCAGGCCGCGCACCAGATGCTTCTGCACCGCCAGCACGAAGATGAAGGCGGGAACGATCGCGGCCGCGCCGAGCGCCGCCATGTTGCCCCAGGCGGTTCCGACCGAGGTGACGAAGGTCGTCGAGACCACCGGGACCGTCTTGATGTCGGTCTGGGTCAGCGTCAGCGCGAACAGGAATTCGGTCCAGGAAAAAATGAAGCAGAGAACTGCCGTCGCGGCGATGCCGCCGCGCGCCATCGGCAGGACCACGCGGCGAAAGATCAGCCAGCGGCTTGCCCCGTCGACGATGGCGCTTTCATCGATCTCGGTCGGGATGTCGTCGAAGAAGCTCTTCATCAAGAGCACGGCCAGTGGCAGGTTCATCAGCGCGTGGATGAGGATCATGCCGAGATAGGTGTCCAGCAGGCCGAGCGTTTTGTACATGAAGAACATCGGGATCGCGACGGCGACCGGCGGCATCATGCGCGTCGACAGCACCCAGCCGACGAAGGCATGGCGGCCGCGGAACTGGATGCGCGACAGCGCATAGGCCGCGAGTGTCGCGATGACCAGCGCCAGCAGCGTTGAACCGGTGGCAATGACGATCGAATCCCACAGCCGCGGGCCCATGAAGAAATTGCCGCCGCCCGGCGTCACGGTCAGGCGACCGCCATCGCCGAAAGTGATGCCGAAGACCTTCTGGAAATTGTCGAGCGTCGGAGCGAAGTTGAAGACGATCGGCGGGCGCGAGAAGATGTCGCGGCCGTCGCGGAACGCCACGCTCGTCCAGTAGTAGATGGGGAAGAAGAACAGCCCCACCACGACCCAGGCGAACAGGATGCGGAGCATCCGGGGGAAAAACGCGGTCGGCATCACCACTTCACCTTCGCGAGCTTGATGAACAGATTGGCCAGAACCAGGATGATCGCGAGCGTGACGAGGCTGAGCGTCGCGCCGTATCCCCATTTGATGAAGGAGAAGGTCTGCTGCCAGGCGTAGAGGCTGAGCGTGTAGGTGGCGGTGCCCGGCCCGCCCGAGGTCATCACGAAGACGTAGTCGAACACCCGGAACAGATCGATGCCGCGGATCAGGACGGCGATGGCGATCACCTTGGACATCATCGGCAGGGTCAGCCGAACGAAGGTCTGGATGGGGCTCGCGCCATCGATCATCGCGGCCTCGTAGGGCTCGGTGGGAAGCGCGCGCAGACCGGCCAGGAGGATCAGCACCATGAACGGCGTCCACTGCCAGATCTCGGCAAGCAGCACGCCGGCGAGCGCCAGCGACGGCGTCGACAGGATCGGCGTTTCGGGGCTGAGGACGCCGATCATCTGGAGGAAGAAGGTCAGGACGCCGAACTGCGAATCCTCCATCAGGAGAAACATCATGCCGACGATCGCGGGCGGGACGACCAGCGCCATCGTCAAGAGACCGCGCAGGATGCCGAAGCCCGGCTCGTCGGAATCGAGTAACAGCGCGATTCCCATGCCGAGCGCCAGTTCGAAGACCAGCGCGATGATGAAGTAGAGAAAGGTCACGCCGAGCGACTGCCAGAAGCGGCTGTCCTCCCACAGCTGCACCCAGTTCTGTCCGCCGACATATTCCAGCACCCGCCGGCGCGGCACGAATTCGTGGAAGCTCAGCCAGATATTGTAGATCAGCGGAAAGATGGTGAAGACCACGAGAAGCGCGATCAGCGGCAGGAGCCACGGCAGCGGGTGGTCCGAAATAACGAAGCGACGGGCAAGATTGGGCGACGGGGTCAAGCGCACGACCTCCCCGCCCGGCGGCCACCGGCCCACGGCGAACGGCACCTTCGCCGCGCCGCCGCGCCCGAGATTGAGATGCCGAGACGGGGTGCGGTCCCTGCTCTCATCGCTTCGACGCCCCCTTGCGAGACTGCAGGCCGTAGCTGCCGAATCCTTCCAGCACTTCGGCGATTTCCGCGTCGCTGAGGATCACCGGGCCGCCGTCGAGCTGCAGGCTGTGATGATACTGCTTGGCCACCGTTTCCAATTCCACCATCCGCCACATGGCCTTGTCGAGATCGCTGCCGATGGTAATGGCGCCGTGGTTGGCGAGCAGACATCCCGTCCGGCCTTCGAGGGCCGTCAGCGCCTCATGGGAGAGTTCCGGCGTTCCGTAGCGTGCGTAGCCCGAGCAGCGGACGTCGGTGCCGCCGAACACCGCGACCATATAATGACAGGCGGGAATCGCGCGGCGGGTGATCGCCAACGTGGTAGCGAAGGTCGGATGGGCATGGACGACCGCCCCGGCATCCGGACGCGCGCGCAGGATGTCGCGATGAAAGCGCCATTCGGTCGACGGCTTCAGCGGTCCCGACCAGTCCGTGCCGTCGCCATCGAGGGGCATGAAAACGATCTTTTCCGGCGTCAGCTCCTCATAGGGGGTCGCGCTCGGGGTCAAAAGCATCGCATCGCCGTGGCGCGCCGAAATGTTGCCGGAAGTGCCCTGGTTGATGCCGTTCCGGTTCATCTCCAGGCAGAGATCGATGATCTTCTGCCGCAAAGCGCGCTCGCTATCGCGCATCGGCCGCCTCCCTGTGCCGCGCCTTGCCCTCGTTCCGATCGCGGGCCGACAGGATGACGTCGGCGATCTCGACGAAGCCCTCGCCGCCGGCGCGCGCGGCGACGAAGGCCGGTTCGGCATCCATCTCGCCGGTGAAATCGAGGACGTTGGCAACCCCGCAGCTATTGGGAAAGAAGCCGAACATCGGCGCGTCGTTGGGGCTGTCCCCGGCAAAGACGATCCGATGCTTCTCGGCCTCGAGGTCGATGCCCAGAATCTCGGCCGCGAAGCGCCGGGTCATCGACAGCTTGTCATAGTCGCCGAACCAGCCATTGACGTGGATCGAGGAGATTTTCGCGACCGCGCCCTCCTCCTCGAAGATCGTCTTGATCCGGGCGATATCGGCCTTTCCAAGCGGTGCGACATCCTCGCAGAAGTCGATGGCGAGATCGGCTTCCCGGTAGAGCTGATCGGCGGAGATCGCTGCGCCCGGCACCTCCACGAGAATCCGCCGGCCGATTGCTTCGAGCCGCTTGCGGTTGGCGGCGCGCTCGAAATCGCTCGCAAAGAAGGTGCGGCGCATCCGCCGTTGCGCCCCGTCATGGGCGAAATAGAAGGCGCCGTTCTCGCCGACGACGCCCGTTACCGGCCAGAAGCGGGCGACCATGTCGCACCAGCCTGCCGGCCGGCCGGTGATGGGCGCGACGAACAGCCCGGCGTCATGCAGCGCCTCCAGCGCGGCGTAGGACGCCGCCGGAAGCCGTCCGTCCGTCGTCAACGTATCGTCGATGTCGGCAAAGATGCCGATGATCGAAGCGGCCACGTCCGAGGGCATCTGCGAGATCGGGCGCATCGTCAACGCTCCCCCGCCGCGAAATCGGCCAGGAGACCGGCGTCGTCCGCGATGTCGAGGACCGAGAAGCGATTGCGCATCTCGCGGCAATGGAGCACCGCCTCGCGATAGAAATCCACCGGCACGCCGAGTTCGCCCGCGGTGGCGCCGCCGCCCGCGGCCCGCAGCAGCCGCTCCATCTCGTCCGCCGGGATCGCGAAGCCGAGGCATTCCTGGCGAAGCTCCGGCCATATCTCGATCATACGGGCGTTGAGCCGGTCCGCGCCCGCCTGGTCGAGCGCCTTCTTGCGGTATTCCTCCAGACATTGGGCGGCGATCTCGGGGCCCATCCGCCGAACCATGCCAGCCTCGTCGATACGGGTCGGGCGCACCGTCGGCGGCGTGTCGGAGGCGAGGATGCGCTGCTGCAACCGCGCCATGGTCAGCGAGGCGACGCCGACCTGTTCGCCATGCAGCGTGCCGGGATGCCGGTCGCCGGCAAAACAGTCGATATAATGGGAGATCTGATGCTCGCCCATGGAGCCGTGATGGGAGACGCCGGTAAAGGCGATTCCGAGGCCGCACAGCGTCAGGACGCGGTAGAGATAGCCGATGGCCTCCATATCTCCGGCTGCTATACCGGCGGCGCGGGCGTTCAGTTCGCGCTCATCGGCTTCCTGGATGGTGTAGGGCACCTGCTGGTATTCGGTGCCAAGCAGCCGGTGCGAGATCCACCAGTCGATTTGCGCAACCGAACGCGCCAGGCAATCGCCGAAGCCGGCTGCCGCAAGTCGCCTCGGCGCCACCGCCGCCACGCCCAGATCGACGAAGAAGCCGCGCGGCGCGATCGACGGCAACGACACCTTCAATCCGCTGTCCAGCGTGATCGAGGCGGTCGAGGACGTGTAGCCGTTCATGGAGGCTGCGGTGCCAAAGACGCAATAGGGCCGCTTGTCTTCCGCGACGATGTATTTGACCAGGTCGTTGACGGTGCCGGAGCCGACCGCGATAGCGCCGTCGAATCCTGTGAGCCGCTGCCTGAGCGCGGCGATATGGGCCATGTCGGCATGGGGATCATCGAGCAGGATGACGGTGACATCCCATCCGACCAGCGCCTTTGCGACACGATCGCCCAGCGCCGCAAATGTAGCCGCGTCGGCGATTAGAGCGATCCGGCCGCCGAGATTCATCGCGTCAACGAGTTCGGCTTCCCGTCCCGCCAGACTCTCTGCGATGACGACGCGGTCATAATCGACCGCGGCCGGCGCGCCGGTCTCCGGATGGATCCACCGCCCGTCGATGATCTCATCGATGAGCGACGTCCAATTCCGCTCATCGTCGACGGAACGTGGCTCCCGGATCTCCGACATGTCGCCTCCCATTTATCGACATCTGACACCGACGTTTCGCATTTGTCAAACAGATGACAGAACCGTTTGACAAAAGTCAGAGACATGGCATTTTCGACCGGATGGATCAGCCTGCAACCCTTCACGGCCCGAGTCGCGGGACGCCAAAGCCGCCGCCGGAGTTCGACGACGTCGTGACCTGGGCCGCGTGGCTCTACTATGTCGACGAGCTGACCCAGGCCGCGGTCGCCGCTCGCCTCGGTGTTTCGCGGGCGAGTATAGCCAACTACCTGCAGGAAGCGCGGAGAAGCGGTCGGGTAACCATTCGGGTGGACAGCGCGGCCGTCGCACGCACGGCTTTGTCCAAGGCGCTGGCGAAGCGGTTTGCGCTGGTTGCGGCAACTGTCGTTCCCGCGCTGCCGGACCACCCCGCGGAACAACGCATCGGCGCTGCGGGGGCACGGGTGCTGGCCGACGTTCTGGACCCCGGCGACATTATCGGCGTCGCCTGGGGCCGCACGATCCTGGCGGCGGCGCGGGCCACCGAGGCCAGCCGAATACCGGATCTGACCATCGTCCAGGTGTCCGGCAGCTCGGCGAGTTCGGCCGATTTCTCGCCGGAGCTGTGCACGACGCTGTTGGCCAATCAGCTCGGCGCCCGCTGCGTCAACCTGCACGCGCCCGCCGTGCTGTCGAGCCGGGACCTGCGCGACCGGCTTCTCGCCGAACCATCTCTGGAACGCCAGTTCGCGCTGATCCGATCGGCGACGAAGGTCATGTTCGGCGTCGGCGAACTCGGTCGGAAAAGCACCTTCGCCGAAAGCGACATGCTCGATCCCGTTGCCTTGCGGCAGATTCAATCCGAAGGGCGCGCCAAGGCCGTGATCATCGGCCGCCTGATCGACGCGGCCGGCGCCCCGGTCCCCTGCCCGATCGATGACGGCATCGTCGGGATTTCGCTCGCCGATCTGAAAAGCGTTCCGTTTCGCCTATGCTTGGCCGGAGGGCCGGCCAAGCGCGACGCCATTCTGGCGGCGCTCAACGGGGGATACGCCACCCACCTGGTGACGGATTCCGACACGGCGGCGGCTCTTCTGGAGGCGAACTAAGCCGAGCACGCGAGCACTCCCCGAAAACGGGGGCGACCCTTGCGGGAAAAACCGAGCGGAGGTCGGGAGGAGGAAAAATGGCCCGGAAACGGCATGTCATCGGCATCGACAGTTCGACCCAGAGCACCAAGGCGATCGTCTGGAACGAAGACGGGCGCGCGGTCGCGGAAGGGCGCGCGACCATCGCGTTGTCGACACCGCAGCCGGGCTATGCCGAGCAAAATTGCGAGGACTGGTGGGACGCGCTGACGGTTTCAGTGAGCGCGGCGGTCGCGACGGTCGGCGCCGATACGGTGGACGCGGTGGCGATTTCCAACCAGCGCGAGACGGTGGCCTTTCTCGATGCGGACGGATGCGCGCTGCGCCCGGCGATGGTTTGGCTCGACGAGCGTTCGATCGGCAGCTATGCCGCCTATGCCGACCAAATGGGCCGCGACTGGCTGCACCGCACGACCGGCAAGCCGGTGGACACGATCCCTGTCGTCTACCGGCTGGATTGGTTGCGGCAAAACGATCCCACGATGCTGGAGTCGTGTGACCGGATCGTCGACGTCCATGCCTTCCTGACCGGCCGCTTGACCGGCCGCAAGGCCGCGAGCTGGTCGAGCGCCGATCCCTTCGGCATTTTCGACATCACGGCGATGGACTGGTCCGACCCCATTCTCGACAGTGTCGGCGTCCGGCGCCAGCAACTCCCAGATCTGTTGAAGCCGGGCAGCCGGGTCGGCGCCATCACCGAGGCGGCATCGCAACAAACCGGCCTGCGGCCCGGCACCCCGGTCTTTGCCGGCGGCGGCGACGGCCAATGCGCCGGCCTCGGCACCAATGCCATGGAGCCCGGGACGGTCTATCTCAATCTCGGCACCGCGACGGTCACCGGGGTCTATTCTCCAACGCCGGCGACCGACCTGCACTGGCGCACGATGACGGCCCCGACCGGCGAGGGCTATTTCCTCGAAGCACTGCAAAAGGCCGGCGCCTTCTTCGTCAATTGGGTCGTGGACAATTTCGCCGGGGGGCGCGACGACCCCGGGGCCTTCGATCGATTGGAGGCGGCTGCGGCCCAGCTGCCGATCGGCTCGCAGGGACTGACCATGACACCGCATATCATCGGCGTCATGAACCCGCATTGGGACCCGGCCGCCCGCGCCGCGATCGTCGGCCTTTCGGCCAATCACGGGCGGGCGCATTTCTATCGCGCGGCGCTCGAGGCTCTGACCGCCGAAATCACCCGCGGAATCCAGGCGATGGCCGCCGAGGGGCTGGCGCTCGAGCGAATCCGCGCGATCGGCGGCGGGGCGCAAAGCCGGCTCTGGCTGCAGATGCTTGCCGACGCCGCCGACCTGCCGGTCGAGCGCAGTCGCACGGTGGAAGCCTCGGCGCTTGGCGCCGGCATCGTCGCGGCCGTCGGCGCTGGCTGGTTCCCCAACTACCCGACCGCCGCCGCGGCGATGACGGCAATCGACCAGACGGTCTATCCCCGACCCGAATACGCCTCCCAGTGGAAGTCGCTCTGCGCGCGTCAGGGGCGAATCTATGCGGACACAAGAGCGTATGGGCGCGGCATGATCGATGGGCGATGAGGTATCGCGGTCACCGCTCGCCGCTCTTTGCCAGAATCGCGCGAGCGGTGATCTCGTCGGTCACCAAGCCGTCGAGAAAGCCGCTGCGCAGGAGGGCGAGGGTCGGGGAAACCTTGTCGGCGCCACCGGCAAGGGCGACGACGCGGGATGCGCTAAGATGAGCCAATGTCGGGGACAGCGCCCGGGCGCTGACAGCTTCCGCGACCGGTTGACCGTCGGAATTGAAGTAGTGGCCGAGAAGTTCGCCGACCGCCCTGCCCGCGCGAATCTCGCCGATCTCGTCGGTGCCGACCATGCTGTTGGCGAACAGGAATGCATCCTCGGTCACATCGCCGATGCCGGCAAAGACCAAAGGCGCCGAACAGGCCAGATCGAACACTTCCGCAACGCCAGGCTGGCTGAGAAGCACCGCCTTGTCCTCGGCGGTATTGGCAAAGGTCGGCAGCGGGATCTGAAAGGCTTCAGCCCCGGTCTTCTCGGCCAGGCGGTGAATGACATCGTAGGGGTTGGCGGCGAAACGGCGGGTGAAGCCGCCGAGCACCGAGACGAAGCGGGTCCGTCCGGTCGCCACTGCCGGCATGGCGTTGACCGCGGCGGCGAGCGTGCGGCCATGGCCGACGCCGATGAGGGCGTGCTCTCCGCGCTCGATCTCGTTCTTCAGGAAGTTGGCGCCGGCGATGCCGAGCGCCCTGAGAGGAAGCGGCGTCTCTTCGCCGAGATCCGGCGCCACGCTGCAGAAGTCGAGACCAAAGCGCTGGCGAATCGTCTCCTCCAGGTCAAGGCACTCGGCCACCTCCGCATCAACGAATACCCGCACCAGGCCATCGCGGTTGGCGCGCGCGATCAGCCGGTGCGCCTTGATGCTGGTGACACCGAGTCGCTTGGCAATCTGGCCCTGCGTCATGCCGCCGGAAAAATAGAGCCACGCCGCACGCGCCGCGAGACCGGCCTCTCCATTTTCGTCGTGGCGATGTGGCGCCTCGTTCGGCACGGCGTCCTCCTGGTTCCAAGACGTTTCAGCGGCGGACCGAACCACGGGGCTTCCACGTCGCAATCTGTCAGCTACCGCGTCGATAATCCGTGCTCAGCGCGCGTGGTACTTGTCGTCGAGCGAGTTCATGGCGGCAACGTTGGCACCCGAAGAACTTCGCGGATCGAATTCCGAGTCCAGGAATTTCTCGACGATCGCCTTGGCGAGTTCCGGTCCGATCACGCGAGCGCCCATGGTAATGATCTGCGCGTTGTTGCTCTTGACGGCGCGCTCGGCCGAATAGGTGTCGTGGGTCAGTGCCGCGCGAATGCCGGGCACCTTGTTGGCCGAGATGCAGACGCCGATACCGGTTCCGCAACACAAGATTCCGCGGTGGTAGGCGCCGCGGAGAATCGCCGTGGCGATCCGCTCGGAGGTCGCGGCGTAGCGCTCCTCGGCGTTTGCAGGCGCCGCGCTGGCGTCGTCGAATGTCACGTCCTCGCGGGTCCGAAGATACTCGGCAACCGCCTTGACCAGCGGTTGCCCCGCGCCATCGCCGCCGATGATGATCTTCATATGCGTTTCCTTCTTCACCGTTCGAGGCCCGACAGAAAGCGCAGCCCGCGCCATTCCCATCGCCGGATGGTTGACCCACGCGAGCGCCAGCGCCAAAACATCGAGAGATGCTAGGTCACCGGACGGAGAATTGCAAAATATTGCGGCACATGCATAGTTTTTCATATCGCACGAGCGCCAGTGCTTTTGCCCGGTTCCAATCACCCGTCACGAAGAAGCTTCCATGCCCTTCACCCTATCGATCAGCACAAACCCTCTGGTCAACCGCTTTGCCGACCCGGAAGACCTGATCGCGATCATCGCCGCGGAGATCGGCATCGGCCATGTCCAGTTGACGCACGAGTTTGTCAATCCGTCCTGGCCGGCGAAGACGCTCTCTCCCATCGTCGCGAGGATGGCCGCCGCAGTCGAAGCCAACGGCGTCTCCATCACATCGATGATGACCGGGCCCTATGGACGGCTGAACCATTTCGGTCATCCCGACGCAGGCGTGCGCGCCTACTATGTCGACTGGTTCAAGACCCTGGCGGACGTCGCCGCCGATCTCGGCTGCCCGGCGATCGGGACGCAGTTCGCCATCCTGACCTACCGGGACTTCGACGACCGCGACCGGCGCGAAGCGCTGCTGCGGATCGCCCTTGAGTGTTGGCGCGAGGTCGCCGAGCACGCCGCCCGACGCGGCCTGACCTGGATGTTCTGGGAGCCGATGTCGATCAGCCGCGAGTTCGGACACACGCTCAAGGATTGCGCTGCGTTGCAACGCTGGATCGACGCAGGCGGCTTGCCGATACCGCTGAAGCCGATGATCGACATCGACCATGGCGACGTGTCCTCATCCGATCCGTCCGACACCGACCCTTACGCCTGGGCGGAGCGGTTCGCGAAAGCCTCGCCGATCATCCACATCAAGCAAAGCTCGATGAACAAGGGCGGGCACTGGCCGTTCACCAAGGCGTATAACGAGGATGGACGGATCGGACCGGACAAGTTGCTGGCGAGCATACGGGCCGGCGGGGGTACGGATAACGAGCTCTGCCTGGAACTGGCCTTCCGGGAACGCGAGCCGACCGATCGCCAGGTCGTCGCGGCAATGGCCGAGTCCGTGGCGTTCTGGTCCTCGCACACCGATGTCGGAAGACCCAAGGCGGTCTGAACCGCCTTCATCCGCGTTCCGCCTGTCACGATCGCCTTCTGCGACAGTCCTCAAGGAGCCTCTCCATGGCGACCCAACCCTTCATCGGCACCAGCTGGAAGATGAACAAGACCCGCGCGGAGGCGGCGACCTTCTGCGATATTCTGCGTTCGTCGCCCTGGGCGGGAAGCGACGCCGCGTGTCTCTTCGTCATCCCGCCCTTCACCGTGCTGACGCAGGTCGCCGAAGCACTCGAAGGCACCCGTGTCACAGTCGGCGCCCAGAACGTTCATTGGCAGGATTCCGGCCCATGGACAGGCGAGATTTCCCCGATCCAGGTCGCGGATGCTGGCGGAACCCTCGTCGAGATCGGCCACAGCGAAAGGCGGACATTCTTCAACGAGAGCGACGAGACGGTGGGGCTGAAGACGGCCGCCGCAGTCCGTCATGGGCTCACGGCACTCGTTTGTATCGGCGACACCCGGGCCGAATACGAAGCCGGCCAAACGGCCGCCGTCCTCAAACGACAGACCGAGGCGGCGCTGTTGAAGGTGGAGTGGACCGAGGGCGCCGAAGTGATCCTGGCCTACGAGCCGGTCTGGTCGATCGGCGAAGGCGGGACATCCGCCGATCCCGGCTTTGCCGACGAGCAGCAGGCGAACGTGAAGGCGCTGGTCGCATCGCTGATCGGCCGCCCGCTGCCCGTGCTCTACGGCGGCAGCGTCAATCCCGGCAATTGCGTGGACCTCGCGCGCCGCGACAACATTGACGGCCTCTTCATCGGCCGCTCGGCCTGGGAGGCGAACGGATATCTCGGCATCGTTGCCGCCGTCGTCGCGGCGCTCGGCTGATGTCCCGCAAAACAGGTCTGCCCCAATGAAGTGGTCCTCCCTGAAGTATGTCCGTCGTCAGAACATTTGGCGCAAAACTGGTCGTCGAATTAAGGAGAGACGGCCTCGTCTGGGGATTGATGTTTAGGCGGCGATCCTGCGGTGCTGCAAGCGCCGATGTTCGATGGTCTTTCGCTTGATCCTTTCGCGCTCACTGATGATCGCGGCAGCCCTGCCGAAGTAGGCGTCGGCGGGTGTCACGTTGCCCAGGCTCTCATGGTAGCGCTGGTGGTTGTAGTGCTCGACGAAGGCCTCGATCTGTCCCTCGAGGTCGCCGGGCAGGAAGTAGTTCTCCAGCAGGATCAGGTTCTTCAACGTCTGGTGCCAGCGTTCGATCTTGCCTTGGGTTTGCGGGTGGAACGGCGCCCCTCGCACATGGCTCATCTTCTGCGCTTCGATATAGTCCGCAAGCTCACCGGCGACGTAGCTGGGACCGTTATCGCTGAGCAGCTGTCAATCGGCGTCCAAACGGGCCCCCCTATCGGCGTCGAAGAGGGACCCCCTTGCTGGGAGGGCATACATTGACGATGGCGCGCGACATTCGCCCTGCTGGCGACGCAGGGAGGGCGAAGCCCGACCGGAGGCGCCAGCAGGGCGAAGCAGTTTTCTGTGGGCTATGCGAGGCGGATCAGTTGCGGTTTTTGAACCGCCAGCTGTCGTTGCCGGTCTCGACGATGTCGCAGTGATGGGTGATGCGGTCGAGTAGCGCGGTCGTCATTTTGGGATCGCCGAACACGGTGGGCCATTCACCGAACGCCAGGTTGGTGGTGATGATCACCGAGGTCTGCTCGTAGAGCTTGCTGACGAGGTGGAAAAGCAGCTGGCCGCCTGAGCGGGCGAACGGCAGATAGCCGAGTTCGTCGAGCACGACGAGATCGAGGCGGCTGAGCTGGGCGGCGAGCGCGCCAGCCTTGCCGATGCGGGTCTCCTCTTCGAGCCGGGTGACCAGATCGACGGTGTTGAAGTAGCGGCCGCGGACGCCGGCGCGCACAACGCTGGCGGTGATGGCAATGGCCAGATGCGTCTTGCCGGTGCCCGTTCCCCCGACCAGCACGATATTACGCTTTCCGGGCAGGAACGATCCGCCGTGCAGCGCGCGCACCAGCCCCTCGTTGATCGGGGCGCCCTCGAACACGAACGCGTCGATATCCTTCACCGTCGGCAGCTTGGCGGCGCTCATCCGGTAGCGGATCGAGGCGGCATGGCGATGCGCGGCTTCGGCGCGCAGCAGATCGGTCAGGATCTCGGTGATGGTGCGCTGGCGCTGCACGCCGGCGGTGACCGCCTCGTCGAACGCGCCGGCCATGCCCTTGAGGCCGAGCCCGCGCATGGCGTCGATCATCTCATGCCGCTGCACGGGCGCCTCGCAGGCTATCGTAGCGGGCGCAGTTGGCGACCGGCGGATGTATCAGCGCCATATCCTCAGACGTAACGATCGATGCTGGTCGGGGCGACTCGCGCCGCCGCGACAGGATGTTGAGGATCATCTCGTCGCTGGCGGCGCCAGCATCGAGCGCTTCGCGGGTCGCAGCCTCGACCGCTTCCAGGCCGTCGCTCAGCACCGCCGCCAACACGCGCACGAACCGGCGGTCACCTTCGTCACCACTGCCGAGCTTGCGGCGTAGCCGGGCAAGCGCCGGTGGCAGCTCCCAGCCCTGGAACGGCGCTCCGTTCCTCAGCGCGCCGGGCTTGGTCACCAGCACCGGCAGATAGTGCCAGGGATCGTAGATCGTCCGGTCGCGCCCGAAGAAGCGGCGATGCTCGGCGACGACCTCGTCACCCAAGCGAACGACGATCCGATCGGCATAGGCACGGACCTGGACCGCGCAACGCACCGCCCTGGCTGCCACCGAGTAACGGTTGCGGTCGAAGCTGATCAGGCAGGTGCCGGTCACCGCGTGTTGGGTCTCGTGGAAGCCGTCGAACGGCGCCAGCATCGGTTGCAGCGCCGGGCGCTCCGCTTCGAGCGCCTCGGCGACGGTCATATCTTTTTGCTCGGGATGCGGATGCATCGCCGCCCAGCGTCGGCACTCGGCCTCCAGCCAGCCGTTCAGCTCCTCGAGGCTGGCGAACCGCAGCCGGGGCTGAAAGAAGCGGCCCCGGATCGTTTGCACCTGGTTCTCGACCTGCCCCTTCTCCCAGCCAGCCGCTGGCGAGCAGGCGGTCGGCTCGACCATGTAATGGTCCGCCATCACCAGGAACCGGCGGTTGAAGACGCGCTCCTTGCCGATGAATACCGTCGTCACCGCCGTCTTCATGTTGTCGTAAATGCCGCGCAGCGGCACGCCTCCGAAGAAGGCGAACCCGCGTGCATGCGCGTCAAATACCATCTCCTGCGTCTCGCGCGGATAGGCACGGACGTACACCGCCCTCGATGCGCACAGCCGCATATGGGCGACCTTCACCCGCATCGGCTTGCCGGCGATCTCGACGTCCTCGTGGCTCCAGTCGAACTGGTACGCCTCGCCGGGCCTGAACAAGAGCGGGATGAACGCCGGCATGCCATCACCCGGATCCGTGCGCCGCGCCGCCGACCAGCGCGCCGCATAGCGCCGGACCGCATCGTAGGAGCCCTCGAACCCTTCGCGCAGCAGCAGGTCGTGGATCCGCGTCATCCGCAGCCGGTCGCGCCGATGCCGCGCTTCGTTCTCCACCAGCAGCGCATCAAGCCGCTCTTGAAACGGCCCAATCCGGGGCAGCGGCTCAACGGCGAGATCAAGCGGCGCACCGACGTCGTTGGCATCTTTCCGAACGAGAAAGCAATCACCCGGCTCGTCGGCGCTATCCTCGTGGAGCAGAACGAGGAATGGGCCGTCCAGCGCTCGCGCTACATGACACTGGAAACGCTCGCTCCCGTCTGCGATGATCCCATCATCAGCCTGCCTGCTGCATGATGGGCTGAGCTGCTCGTCGCTGCCGCGATCCGCGAGGCCAGACGTCAGCTACACCACGCACCGGGACACGACCTGCCGTTGATCACCCGGCGATCGTCAACCCGTTCCACCCCGCGGCTGTTCCGCGGAAGAAGCGGCTCGATGATCGCCCATTCCTCGTCGCTCAATTCGTGACGGCGCATACCAATCTCCTTTCCAGGAGATTGAATCACAGCGAG
>DRFF01000079.1 GCA_011050685.1 Aurantimonas coralicida | reverse complement strand
TCGAATTGCTTTACGCCAAGCTCGGCACCTCGGTCCTGCCAGTGGCGGTCAATTCGGGGAAATTCTGGGGCCCCGGCCAGCCCTATAAGCGAAGCGGTACAATCGTGGTTTCCTACTTGCCGCTTATTTCACCGGGCCATCCGCCCGCGGAATTCAGTCGCAAGGCCGAAGCGGTCCTCGAAGCGGAGCGGACGAGGATCGGCTAGACTCAGCGTTGTTGTCTCCCATGACCGTCTCCGGCGGCGGACATGGACGGCCATGTCCAGCTGCGGATTTCGGGCATGCCTTCGCCATTCTCGACGATATAGGCGCGATGCGCCGCAAGTCGCTGGCGAAATTGCTGGATCTCTTCCTCGCCCGCTGCTCCGCCGCGATCCGGCAGCCGCTCGATGGCGGTGATCGCCAGATGGAAGCGATCCAATTCGTTGAGCACGACCATGTCGAAAGGCGTCGTCGTCGTATGGACTTGCCGCGCGAAAGTGGAGAGCAGTTTTCCTTCGCAAAGGCGGGGAGAGGAGAACCAGGTCGTGCGAGCCCTTCAAACTCTCGAAGAAGGAAATCTCACGGGATTCTGCTTCGAATACGACGAACTTCATTGCTGTGTGTCTCCGGGATGTTCTGACGCGGTCGTTGCATCGACGTCCGGCCGGTCATCCGGATCGGGTACCGCCGCTGGCAACAGCGGCCGCCAGCCGCCATGGGTGACCTCGCAGGAAAATTCCAGGGCGGCGCCGGCCTTGAACGGATACACTTGGTTGCGGACGCCGATTTTTCCCGGGCCGTGCCATCCATGTGGCGCGGAGACGGTCAGTCTGTCGCAGCCGACATCGAGAGTGAGCCAATCGCCCCGATAGAGCAGCTTCAGGCGCAAGCGTTGCAGCTTCGTCGGTAGGCATGGACTGATCCACAGCGTGTCGTCACGAAATTCCAGCGCTGTCTGGCCGCGCTCGACGAGGTCGACCGTGCCGGCCATTGCACCGAGATGGATACCCTCGGCGGTCGTGCCGCCCTGGATGTCGGAGATATCGCTTTCGAGGGCCGTCACGAAGAGATCCCAGGAGCGGCTCCGGTCGCCGCGGGCGAGAACCCAGGATTGAACGACCCGGCTCAGCGTCGAGCCGTCCGATGTGCGCCGGACGTAGTAATCGATATTTTTTTGGATCGCGTCCGGCTCGAACGGGTAGCCGAGCGACGTGATCAGTTCGTGCAGTTCGTTGTAGGAGAACAGGTAGAACAGCATCAGGACGTCGGGCTGCTTCGAGGCCTTGTAGCGGTTGACGGTGTCGCCTTCCGCTTCCAGGATTCGGTCGAGCCGGTGAATGTCGGAATATTTCTCGCGATAGACCTCCCAGTCGAGCTCCTCAAGTTCCCCGTAGCCTTCGAACTGGGCGATAATCCCGTCTTCCAGGAACACCAGCCGCATCTTGCGGGCGATGTCGTTCCAGTGGGCGGTTTCGTCGGTTGTTAGCCCAAGCAGGCTTTCGAGTTCGTGACGGCGTTCGACCCCGACATGATCGAGAACCTCCGCGGCACGGCGCAGAACCCAGACCGCCATCACATTGGTGTAGGCGTTGTTGTCGAGGCCGGGCGTGTCTCGCCACGGATAGCGGTCGTGGAACTCGTCCGGTCCCATCACGCCGCCAATCTGGTAGCGGCCGGAGGTTTCGTCGTAGGTAGCGATGCTCGCCCAGAAGCGGGCGATTTCGATCAGCATCTCGGCGCCGTACCAGGACAGGAACGCAAGATCCCCGGTCGTCTGCCAGTAGCGCCAGACATTGCACGCCACGGCGGCGCTGACATGGCGCTGCAGATGGGTGTTGTCGGGTGTCCAGCGCCCGGAACGCGGGTTGAGATGCAGGGTCTGGGTTTCCTCGCGCCCGCTCGAGCCGCTCTGCCAAGGATACATCGCGCCGCGGTAACCCGCCTCGCACGCCAGCCGACGTGCCTCGGGCAGCCGCCGATGACGATAGAGCAGAAGCGCCCGGCTGATTTCCGGCAGGTGAAAATTCAGGTACGGCAGGATGAACAGCTCGTCCCAGAAAATATGCCCCCGATAGGCTTCGCCGTGCAAGCCGCGCGCCGGCACACCGGCATCGAGATCGACGGTGTTGGGGGAGACCGTCTGTAGAAGGTGAAAGACATGCAGCCGCAGGATCATCTGCGTGCGCGAGCCCTGATCGATAACGATGTCGCAGCGGTTCCATAAAGCGCGCCATGCATGCCTGTGAGAGTCCAGAAGCATGTCGAAGCGCTCGGCTTGTTCAAGCGCCTCGATCGCGGCCTGGCGCGGCTCGGAGATCGCCCGGTCCCGCGAGGTGAAGACCGCCACCGTCTTCTCGATCGTGACGTATATTCCTTCCGCGACCGCGAATCTCAGTTCCTGTCCGACATAGCCCTCTTCCTCGTGGCTCTCGCACGCGACGGTGAGCAGATCGTCGCCCTCGAAAATCCGTGTGCGCGCCGCTTCCGCGATCCGCAGGCGCGACTGGCTCGTCTCGGCGGTGAGCAGCATGCCGTCATCTCCCAGCACTTGCGTCTTAAGCGGCACGAGGTGCTTGCTGGCGAGTGGGCCATAGCGTTCGACGCCGCCATTGATGACGCGCCCGTCCAGGGCGGTCCGCACGACAAGTTGGCCCGACCAATTCTCCGGGAGTAGCGTGATCGCGATCGCCGCCAGATGCGGTCGTCCCATGTGGACCAGCCTGCGGCTGAGGAGTGACGTTTCGCGGCCATGGTCGTCGCGGATACGCACCTTGCGTTCGAGTACGCCGCCGCCGAGATCGAGCTCTTGCCGATAGGCGAGGATTTCGACGCGCCGCAGGTTGATCCAGTCGCCGTCCTCGGGGCGAAAGCGCAGTGGCAGCCAGTTCGGCAGATTGACGAGGTCCTCGTTCTCGACCATGCGGCCGGCGATGTCGGTGGACAAGCGGTTATAGCCGCCGGCAAGATAGGTGCCGGGGTAGTGGACATCGTCGGCCGCGCTCTCCTCCGCCGCGCCGCGTGTCGCGAAATAGCCGTTGCCGAGCGTACAGAGCGCCTCGCGGAGACCTTCCTGCGCCGGCTCGAAGCCCTCGTACACGAGCGTCCAACGGCTATCGGCCATCGTGTCGCTCCAACGGTGCGGGTCTTGCGGGTGGCGTTGGGGGGGGCAACAGACTGAAGGCGGCGAGGTCGGCCACAACCACCTCGGCGCCAGCCTCACGAAGCGCGGCCGCCTGACCGGCGCGGTCGACGCCGACGACGACGCCGAAGTCGCCGGCGCGGCCGGCCTGAACGCCGCTGATCGCATCCTCGAAAACCGCGGCTCGTTTCGGCGGAACGCCGAGCGCCTTGGCGGCGGC
>DRFF01000078.1 GCA_011050685.1 Aurantimonas coralicida | reverse complement strand
CTTGACCGCGATCTCAATCCGCGAAATCAATCACCCCTGAACGAAACAAGGCTCTTCAATCCTCACGCCCAAAACTGTCCGCGACTTTCCGAAATGAGTGTCCACGACTTAGCGAAACGGCTGTCCTGAATCAGCGAAATCCGCAAAGATGACTTCCGCGATCTCCCGGTAACTCGCCCCAGCCGCCTTGCCATCCACCGCCTGGAGCATGTGCTTGAGACGGCGGCGGCGCTGCGCCGTCAGGCGTGTGTCCGGCGGCGGCCGGTGCAGTCCGCGGATCAGGCGGGCGAGCGCCTCCAGCCGGTCGGGTGCATCGGTGTCGAGCGGCACGAGTGCCGCGAGCGGCTGGCCAGGCCGAGCGTCGCCGAGCAGCAGCAGGTGAATGGCGGCGGAACCCTCGCCATTGACGATGTGCAGGCCGTCCTCCGCGAGTCGCGCGGCAGCAGGGTTCAGGTCAGCCGGCGGCATCCTGTCGTGGCTGGGAAGTGTCGGAGCGCTCGTCAGCATGATGGTGCCGGGATCGGTTTCTGGCGCCCAGAACACAGCCTGCTCGGTGGCAGCGAAAGTGGGGCGGACAGGGAAATCGCACACCCCAACGCAATCTCGCCAGGTTCGTCAGGTGCTTGGCGTCGTCAGGCCGACGCTCGATCTCGGTATAATCCTGCTGGTAGGCGGCGTTGCGCCGCAAGCATTCCCAGGCAAGGTCGGAAGCGATGAGGTCATTCATGTAGTCGTAGGCAGGCGACGATCGCCACCGGGAGGTATCGGGCTTCATCAGCGTCCCCAGGCTCGCATGGGCTGGTGCAGTGTCCGCCAAATACGATTGCCGGTCGAAAGTGGAACTCCCCATCCGCGCAACACGCGTTGCGCGAGCGGCATCAGCCGGGTCAGCTAATGGCGACCTTCTTTGACGAGGTCGCGGTAGCCGTGCTCGGTCATCCAGCGGGCACGGGCGAGATGGCTGTCATGAACGCGGCGGGCCCTCTGGGGCTCGCGGTCGGGATCGAGACCGAAGAGAACCGCGACGGCTTCTCGCCAATCGGCGCCGTCGGCCTCAGCATCGAGCAGGCGCATGTAGGTGATCATCTGCCCGCGGTCATAGTCGGTGAGTTTTGGGCTCTCCGGCGGTTCGTCCATGAATTCCTGCGTCATGCCGCTCCTCTCAATCGAACTGAAGCTTGGTGGTAATGCTCTGTCCATCCAAATCTTGCCGAACGGTGTCGTGCCACGACGAATGGACGAGGCCCGGGCAGCAACAGATGTTGGGTGGGATCGTCCGGCGGCGAGTATCGGAAGTCAGGACGCTTGGTCGATAGAGCCACGGACAATCATCACCCCCTCGCCACGGTCGGAGGTCAGGAGGACTATGCCAGCTGCTTCAAGCGCCCTGCGCACCTGATCGCGCGTCGATTCATGCACCTTGAGCACGTTGGCGGACTCAAGGCGCTTGAGCGCGGTCAGCGATACCAGGGCCTTGTCAGCGAGCGTCTCCTGATTCCAACCAAGCAACGCGCGCGCGGCCCGCGTCTGTCGGGCGGTGATCATGCATGATCACCTCCTACGGACTCAGCTACGCACACCACGAAAACGACTATAATAGTCGCCTTACCCACGATCGAACAGCAGAAACTGCCTGTGTGGGCCTTCTGGTGCCGATCCGATGCCGGCCTGATTCGGTCGCCCTGAAAGAGCTAGGCCCCGCCCGGTCTGACGGACGGGGCGTCGCGGGCCTCAGTCGCCGTTGCGGCGAGTGGGGCGGGACCAGATGAGGCTGTGGCCTTCGTTCTCGTCGTCGAAGAGATTGGCGTAGATCGGAGCATTGAAGCTCGGATCGTCCAGCTTCACACCCAGATAGTCGCGGCCCTCGGTGGAACGCTTGGCCCAAGCGGCGCCGATTTCCGCGCGGCCCACGAAGACCCGGTGGGAAGGGGCGTTCTCGCTGGTTTGGCTGGCTTCAGGGACGATGCGGACGCCCTTGGCCTGGACGCTGAGGGTGACGATCTCGCCGGCGAACTCGTTGGTGCTGGTCTTCTTGAAGGTGCCGATGGTGGCCATGATAAGTCTCCGTTGCTCTCTTGTTTCGAGCCCGCGCCCATCGCGGCCTCGATGGCGATCGGCAGGCCGGAGGCGATCGACGGCGCATCGCTTGCGACCGCAGCGTGAGCGGAGGACGGCGACAGGCGACTTTGTTGTTTCGCGAGGAATGACGGCGCAGCCGGCAGGGGAAGAAAGTCGATCGGCGCCGTTGCGTCATAGGCGATCGAGGCGCAGCCGACCTTCGGCCAGATCAAGCCGTTGAGAGGCGGCAGGGGAGCGCGCGACCCGACAGAGGACCGTCAAAGGAGACTTGGCCCACCAACCTGACCCGAAACGGACCTAGCACGCGGCGCGTCGGTGACGCACCCACACAGGCCGGAGCCCGCGCCTGCATTGCCCTCCATCCGGCCAGCGCGTCAGACGCTCCCTCGTACCGGATTAGTAAGCCGGGCACGATATCGTCGAACGGCCGGGCTTCAGCCTCCACCACTTGCCGCGAAGGTGAGATGTGAAGTGGGTTCGAATCCGATTCATGGCGGCGACAACCGTTACACTTCCCAGGACAGGATGATGCGGCAGCGCGCCTTGTCTGGACGTGCCCGTCGCCAGGATTGACGATCAGCGCCGTGCGAGCGCGTGCCCGGATTGACCAGGCGGGGCCATCGCGACTAGAGCATCCGGCGAATAATTTGAATCGACGGGTTCCCATTTGATGTTCGGTTTGATTCTCTGTGAGCAGGGGGTGCTCTATGGGAAAGGCTGTTTCATCAGATTTGCGGGAGAGGATCGTGCGCGGGGTCGCGGCGGGTCATTCACGTCGCACGATGGCGGCGCGGTTCGAAGTCGCGCCCTCGACAGCTGTGCGGGTTCAGAAACGTTATCGGGCCACCGGCTCGGTGGCGCCGGCCAGGCAGGGCCGCCCCGAGGGAT
>DRFF01000077.1 GCA_011050685.1 Aurantimonas coralicida | reverse complement strand
CTGCCGGTCCTCGCGATCGCGGAAGCGGAAGATGATGAAACGGCTGCCCGTGCCCTGGAACTGGGTGCCAACGACTACATCCAGCGTCCGCTCGACCGCCACGAACTGATCGCCCGCATCCGAACCCAAATGCGGCGTAAACGCAACGACGAGCGCCTTCGGCAATCGGTCGAACAGACAATTGAGCTTGCCCTGTCCGATTCCCTGACGGGGCTGCATAATCGCCGCTTTTTCGAGACCCATCTCGCCACGGCAGTGCAGCGCGCTCGCACCACCGGAGCGAGCTTCTCGGTGCTGATCGCCGACATCGATCACTTCAAGCGGGTCAATGACGGCTGGGGGCACGAGGCGGGCGACCGCGTGCTCAAGCAGTTTTCCGCAAGGCTCAACGATTGCCTGCGTTCCAGCGATCTGGCGTGCCGGTTCGGCGGCGAGGAGTTCGCGATCCTGATGATGGACGCCGATTTCGACACCGCCATGTCGATCGCCGACCGTATCCGTCGCAGCGTATGCGATACACCCTTCGACATTGGCGGCGAGTTGATCGATGTGACCGTCAGCGAAGGCTTTGCCGTCTTCGACGCCGCGCGCGACGACGCGGCGAATTTGGTGAGGCGGGCCGACCAGGCGCTTTATGCGGCCAAGCGCGGCGGCCGCAACCGGGTCGGTACCGCGGAGGCGGCTTGAAAACAGACCGGAGGCTGCAACGGCGGTTTGGCCTCTCGACCTCGGAAACATCGGCCCCGTAGGGAGGGGCCACCGCCGGTTGAGGAAACGCCTAGCGTATCATCTTGATACCGCTTCGAACGAAGCCGAAACAAAACGGCCTTAACCATTTCTTAAAAGTCTAGACCCAATGGCGCGCAATGTCGTTGCAATTGAATCGGTTCTGGGCGAGTCTCCAGACAGAAATCGAAGGTCAAGAGCTAGACGGAAGACCTTCGAAGTTACCCCCATGGAATGCTCAGGTCCGCCGCATCTCCTGGGTCCCGTGGGGAGGTCGGTCGGTAGCGTGCGCATGCGGTTTCCTCGTACCGTTGTGCGTTGCCGGCCGGCCACTTTTTTGCGGCGCCCCCCGCCGACGATCACCCGATCCCTATTGCCGCTGATATCGCGCTTCGTTCAACCGATGCCGTTTGGCGAACATGCGCGCCAACGGTTTTCTCGCCGTGGCCTGTGGCCCGGCGGCGCTTGGCAAAACAAGGCGGCACTCCAAAAACCAAAAGCGCCGCCCCGTTGCCGGAGCGGCGCCATCATCGGCCGATCGTGCCGAAAATTATTTGATTTTCGCCTCACGAAACTCGACGTGCTTGCGCGCGACCGGGTCGTACTTGGTCTTCACCATCTTCTCGGTCATCGTGCGGCTGTTCTTGCTCGTGACATAGAAGAAGCCGGTGTCGGCTGTCGAGAGGAGCTTGATCTTGATGGTGGTTGCCTTCGCCATGGCCTTATCCGTTCGCTGATGCGCGTCGTCATTTTCGATCGAACCGGGCGCGGGCCGATTCCGTTCGCTACGACTGCGGCTGAAACTGTTTCGGCTTGTGGGATTAACTGCATAACAGCCGACACACCACGCACCAACGCGCCGTCGCGATGCGGCGGCGAATTCGACGCGGACCATAGCCAAGCTCGTCGGCAAGTCAAGCCCGTCTCGCCCACGCCATTCGCCCCAGCGTAAGGACGAGGTAGAGGCTGAAGAAGAGGGCTAGCGCCCAAGCGAATCCGTTGGCTCCGAACAGATCCATTGACGAGCCGATGGCCTGCGGACCGACGAGCATGCCTGCGGAATAACAGAAGATGAAGGCGGCATTCGCCGAGGCTAGTTCGGAGCCGGCGAGCTTCGATCCCAGATGCGCCAGCCCCACCGTGTAAAGACCGGCCACGACGCCGCCCCACAGGAACAGGAGTGTGGCCATCAACATCCAGTCTTGGGCCACCAAAGGCAGCGACAGGGTTCCGATGAGGCCGATCAGCGCGAAGAGCGACAACAGGCTGCGGCGATCCCGGACACGATCGGACACAAGGCCGATCGGAATCTGCATCAGGACATTGCCGAGGCCTATCGCGGTCAGCAACAGGGCGGCGGATGATTCCGAAAAGCCAAGCCGTTCGCCATAGATCGGAAACAGCGCGAAGCCGCCTGACTCCACGGCTCCGAAGATCAGCACGGCGCCGGTCGCGGTCGGGACGGCGAATATGTATCGCCAGAAGGAGCCCCGTTGACGCTCTCCCAGAGCGGGCTGTCGGTTCCAGGCGAAGAACAAGGGAATCGCCGAGGCAAAGATGACGCCAGCGCCGATCGCGAAGGGCAGGATTCCCGTCGAGCCGACGTGCGAGAAGATGAAGGGTCCGGCGGCGAAGCCGAGCGACAGGACAGTCGCGTAGATGCCCAGAACGAAGCCGCGCTTGTCGGGCGGTGCCGCCGCGGTGATCCAGAATTCGGAGAGGACGAACAGCGCCGTGATCGCGAAGTGGAAGACCAGCCGCAGCGGAAACCAGGTCCAGAACGGCGTCAGGAAATAGAAGCCGAGAGCCGAGATGCCTGAGAGAGCAATGGCAATCAGCATCGACAAGCGAACGCCGAGACGGCGTGCGATCGGTGTGATCAAGGGCGCCGCCAGGAGGGAGGCGATTCCGGCTACGGCAGTGTTGGCGCCGATCAGGCTTGCCGAAACCCCCCGTTGCTCGAGAATGACACTGAGCAGGGGCAGGCCAAGACCAAGGGCGATACCGACCGCGCTGATCGAAGCGATGGCGGCGCCGGCCGAGACCCAGTCGACCTGATCGATCTCGTGTTCGGCTTGTGCGACGATGTCATCTGGGGTCCATTTGTCCATCCGGCCGGTCCCCCGATGCCGTCAGAGAAAATCGCGGACGAATCGCCCGCGCACGGCCCGGTAGAAGGGCATGGGGCGTGTCGCGTCGCGCCACGATCCGTCCGCGATCCGCGCCTCCAAATCCGCGAGTACCCGCAAGGTGATGGCGGCGAGTGACAGTTGCTTGACCTGATCGAAGGTGAACCATTCGACCGCTTCCAGTTCGTCGGTCGGCAGGTCCTCGAGCGACGGCCCGTGCGACATCTCGGTAGCGGACACACAAAAGAAGCGGGTGTCGTACCGCCGAGGCGGCCCCGGCGGCGTGATCGCGCGCGCCAGCGGCACGAGCCGTCCGGGATCCGGGCGGATTCCCCGTTCGGCGAACATGCCCCAAAAGCCGGTCGTCCGGCCTTCGAACGCACCAGGCGCCCCCACCATCGCGCCCGCTTCCTCGAAGGTTTCGCGAATCGCGGCAAGGGCGGTCGCGGTCGCCCTGCGTGCATCGAACCGAGCTGGCGGCCCCGCGCAAAGCCGCGCAAGGGCCGGTTCGGAGAGGGTGAAGGTCGAAGCCAGGGCGATATCCGCGGCGTCCACCCGGCCGCCGGGAAAGACATAGCGGCCCGGCATGAACACATGCCCTGCCGCCCGCCGCCCCATCAAGAGGCGCGGTGTCGGGCCAGCCTCATCCACAATAATCAATGTTCCCGCGTCGCGCGGGCGCTGCTTGGGTCCGGCAGGCCGCGGGCCGTCTGGCCGCATTCGTCCGGCGTCCAGCGCCGCCATGGCTCCGGTCTCGCTCAACCGTATGGCCCCTCGTCGGCCTCGCCGCCGAAGCCGCCGAGACGCAACGCCCATTGCAATGCGATAGTCGCGCCTTTCAACGGTTGAAGCAGCGCAAGCGAAAGGAAGAGCGTAATCGGCACCCAAATCGCCAAATGCGTCCACATGGAAAGCGTGACAGCACGCTCTACGAACATGAACAGGCCGACCACGATATGGCCGACGATAAACACCGTCAGATAGGGCGGCAGGTCGTCGGCGCGGTGATGGTGAATTTCCTGGTGGCAGACCGAGCAGGCGTCCACGCTCTTGAGATAACCGCTGAAGAGCTTGCCCACGCCGCAATTGGGGCACCGGCAACGAAGGCCCTTGAGCAGCGCCCGCCCCACCGGCCGGACGTTGTCGGGGCTGTTTGCCCGAACAGGGTATTCGCTGTCGATCATCTGCTGACTCATCGCCGTTTCCTGGCCTTACCCGCAACGTTCTTGTCGCGTGCTGTGGAGCGCCGCCGTCCGCCTGCCTTGTGGAAGGAGCCGGTCGTGCGCGGCAGTTTGCGAGACTCGCTCAACATCTCGAACTGCATCGAGCCGGCCAGTGGCAGCGCTTCTTTGAGGCGCACCTCTACCGAATCGCCCAGGCGATAGCCATGACCGCTCCG
This sequence comes from Aurantimonas coralicida, assembly GCA_011050685.1. Classification (GTDB taxonomy): domain Bacteria; phylum Pseudomonadota; class Alphaproteobacteria; order Rhizobiales; family Rhizobiaceae; genus Aurantimonas; species Aurantimonas coralicida_A. The sequence continues at coordinate 65,823 of DRFF01000077.1, read as the reverse complement.
GTCGCCGACCAGCGAGCGGCCCACCTCGTCATAATGGAAGAACTCGTTGCCGAGCGTCGAGATGGGAACGAAACCGTCCGCCCCAAAGGCTGGGAGCACGACGAACAGCCCGGCCTTGGTCACGCCGGTGATCCGCCCGTCGAAATCCTCGCCGACGCGATCGGCGAGATGATGGGCGATCAGCCGGTCGACGGTGTCGCGCTCCGCCGCCATGGCGCGACGTTCGGCGCGGGAGATGGCCTCGGCGGTCTGTTCCAGCGTCTCTTCGTCTTCGCGGCTCAGTCCACCCTCTCCGAGTCCCAGCGCGGTGATCAGCGCCCGGTGAACGATCAGATCGGCATAACGGCGGATCGGCGAGGTGAAATGGGCGTAGCGGACGAGGTTGAGGCCGAAATGTCCGATATTCTCGGGTGAGTAGACCGCCTGCGACTGCGATCGCAGCACCACCTCGTTGACGAGGCTTTCGTGCTCGCTCGCCTTCACCTGGGTGAGGATGCCGTTGAAATGCGATGGCCGCAGCGAGCCGCTCTTGGCCAGCGATATCTCCAGCGTCCGCAGAAAGTCGCGCAATGATTCGAGTTTGGCCAGCGAGGGCGCGTCGTGGGCCCGGTAGATCAGCGCCTGGCGCTTCGCCTCGAGCGTTTCGGCCGCGGCCACATTGGCCAGGATCATGAACTCCTCGATCAGCCGGTGGGCGTCGAGGCGCGGCGGCACGATAACCTTGTCAACATGCCCGTCCGGGCCCAGCACGATCTTCTTCTCCGGCAGGTCGAGATCCAGCGGTTGCCGGCGCGCGCGCTCCGCCTTGGCGAGGCCATAGGCCTTCCAGAGCGGCTTCAGCATGTCGTCGATGATCGTCGGATGCGCATCACCCGGCACACCGTCGATCGCCGCCTGGGCCGCCTCGTAGGACAGCTTGGCGTGGCTTTTCATCATGATGCGATGGAAGCTGTGACGCCGCTTTTCGCCATGCGCCCCGAGAATCATCCGGACGGCAAGGGCGGGGCGGTCCACCCCCTCACGCAGCGAGCAGAGTTCGTTCGAAATGCGCTCCGGCAGCATCGGCACGACGCGATCCGGGAAATAGACCGAATTGCCGCGAAGCCGGGCTTCGGCGTCGAGCTTCGAGCCCGGGCGGACATACAGCGCGACATCGGCGATGGCGACCGTGACCACCATGCCGCCGGGATTGGCGGGATCGTCGTCCTCCACCGCATGCACCGCGTCGTCATGGTCCTTGGCGTCGGCCGGATCGATGGTGACGAGAGACAGCCTCCGCCAATCCTCGCGGTCCTTCATCGTTGCCGGGCCAGTGGCCTCGGCTTCGGTGATCACGGCTTTCGGAAAAATATGCGGGATGGAGTGAGCATGCAGCGCGATGGTCGAAATCGCACGCTCGGAGTTCATCGAGCCGACCACGTCGACGACCGTAGCGATCGGCAGGCTCGTGCGATGGCGCGGCCCCGGCGCGATCTCCACCAGATCGCCGTCCTTGGCGTGGTTCGTATCGCCCGCCCGCACGATATATTCAAGCTGCTTGCGCTCGACCGGTTCGACGCGGCCCCCGCCGCCCGGCTGCGCGCGGAACACGCCGAGCGCCAAGGTTTTCTGCCGTTCCAGCACCCGGATCACGCGGGCGATTTTCGCGCCGCCCTCGTCCTCGTCGATCCGCGCCAGGATTCGCTCGCCAAGACCGGCCATCGGGCCCTTGTCACGATCTTGGCGAACAGGCAGGCGAGGGCGCTCGCCGTCTCTTTCCGCGTCCCAGCTCACGGGTTCGGCGACCAGTCCGCCATCATCGTCGCGGCTGCGGATTTCGAGAACCGCCACGTCCGGCAATGGCCCGGGCGTCGAAAACCGCTTGCGGCCGCCGGCGAGGACGCCTTCGGCCTGCAGGTCGGCAAGGAGGTCCTTCAGGGCGACGCGCTCGTCGCCCTTGACCTGAAACGCCTTGGCGATGTCGCGCTTGGACGAGCGTCCCGGATTGTCCGTGATGAAGCGGAGCACCGCCTCCCGGTTCAATTCCGGGCGCGTTTCGCCCTGAGGCCGACCCCGTGCCATCGGATCAGTCCGCGTCCCAAGGCGGCGACTCGTCGCCCGTCGCGGAGGATTCAGCGGGTGGCTTCTTCGCCGCTTTGCTCTTGGCGGGTGACTTCGCCGCCGCCTTCTTCGCCGGCGTCTTGCCGTCCGCGGCAGTCTTGGCGGCCGCTGCCTTCGCCTTGGGCTTGGTGGCCGCCTTAGGCTTGCTCTTGGCCGCAGCCTTCTTCGCTGGTCCCTTCTTGCCGGTCTTTTCCGCCCGTTCGTTGAGCAGCTGGATCGCCTCTTCCAGCGTCACGCTCGATGGGTCCTTGCCCTTCGGCAGCGTGGCGTTGATCTTGCCGGTGTTGACATAGGGGCCGAAACGGCCGTCGCGCACAGTGATCTGGCCGCCGAGCTGCGGGTGTTCGCCGAGTGTCGCCAGAGCCGCTGGCTTGCCGCGACCGCGACCGCCGTTCTCCTTCTTTTCGGCGATGACGGTAACGGCCCGATTGAGCCCGACCTCGAACACGTCCTCGATGGTCTCGAGGTTCGCGTACATGCCGTCATGCTGCAGAAACGGACCATAGCGGCCGAGGCCAGCGAGAATCGGTTTACCGCTCTCGGGATGAAGTCCCACCTCGCGCGGCAGCGACAAGAGCCGCAAAGCCTTTTCCAGATCGATCTCGGCCGGCTGCCAACCCTTGGGCAGGGACGAGCGCTTGGCCTCCTTGCCTTCGCCGCGCTGGACATAGGGCCCAAAGCGACCGCTGCGCAGCGTCACCGGGTCGCTGGTTTCCGGATCGACGCCTAGATCCTTCGGGCCCTCGGCCTCATCGCCGTTCCCATTCCCCGAAAGGCTGGTGCCGAGCTGCCGGGTAAAGCCGCATTCGGGGTAGTTCGAGCAGCCGACGAAGGCGCCGAATTTGCCGAGCTTGAGCGATAGCTTGCCCTCGCCGCATCGGGGGCAGGCGCGCGGCTCGGTGCCGTCCTCCTTGGGCGGGAACACCAGCGGCCCGAGTTCCTCGTTCAGCGCGTCGAGGACATCTGTAACCCGCAACTCCTTGGTGCCGTCGACATGGGTCGAGAAGTTCTGCCAGAACTCGCGCAGGACGTCCTTCCAGGCCAATTTGCCGGCGGAGATGAGATCGAGCTTCTCTTCGAGTTCGGCGGTGAAATCGTACTCGACATAGCGCTCGAAGAAATTGTGCAGGAAGGCCGTGACCAGCCGGCCCTTGGCTTCGGGCAGAAGCTTGCGCTTTTCATGCACGACGTAGTCGCGATCCTGCAGCGTCTGCAGCGTCGACGCATAGGTCGACGGACGGCCGATGCCGAGTTCCTCCATACGCTTGATCAGCGAGGCCTCAGAGTAACGCGGCGGCGGCTCGGTGAAGTGCTGCGAGGCGTCGATGGCGCGCTTGGCGAGGTCGTCGTTTGCCAGGATCTCCGGCAGACGCGCCGAATCCTCGTCGTCATCGCCAGCATCCGGGGCGCGACTATCGTCGCGATGGTCGACATAGGCGCCGATGAAGCCGTCGAACTTGATCACCTGACCGGTCGCGCGCAGCGTCGCGGTCTTGCCGCCACCGCTCGCGAGAATGTCGACGGTCGTGCGTTCGATTTCGGCCGAGGCCATCTGGCTGGCGATGCAGCGCTTCCAGATGAGGTCGTAGAGACGCGCCTGATCCCGATCGAGATAGCGCTCGACATCCTTCGGCGCACGGCCGAATTCGGTCGGGCGAATTGCCTCGTGCGCCTCCTGAGCGTTCTTGGCCTTGGTCGCGTAATAGCGCGGCTTCTCGGGGACGTAGCGCTCGCCGAAGCTGGCGCCGATGGATTGGCGCGCGTCCGCAACGGCCTCCGGCGCCATCTGCACGCCGTCGGTCCGCATATAGGTAATCAGGCCGACGGTCTCGCCGCCGACATCGACACCTTCGTAGAGCTTCTGCGCGACCTGCATGGTTCGCGAGGCCGAAAAGCCGAGCTTGGCGGAGGCCGCCTGCTGCAATGTCGAGGTGGTGAAGGGCGGGCCGGGATTGCGCTTCGTCGGCTTGGCTTCGACGCTGTCAACGCGGTAGGTCGCGCCTTCGAGCATCGAACGAACCACCGAGGCGCGCTCTTCGTTGCCGATCGACAGCTTCTGCAGCTTCTCCCCGTCGAAAACCGTCAGGCGCGCCTTGAAGTCATCGCCGCGCGGCGTGGCGAGCTGGGCGGCGATCTGCCAGTATTCGTCCGTCTTGAAGCGCTCGATCTCGGCTTCCCGGTCGCAGATGAGCCGCAGCGCCACCGACTGGACCCGGCCGGCGGAGCGGGCGCCCGGGAGCTTGCGCCAGAGTACTGGCGACAGGGTAAACCCGACCAGATAGTCGAGTGCCCGGCGGGCGAGGTAGGCATTGACGAGCGGTTCGTCGATCTCCCGCGGATTGGCCATCGCGTCGAGGACGGCCTTCTTGGTGATGGCATTGAAGACGACGCGGCTGACCGGCTTCTTGCCGATCGCCTTTTTCTGGCGCAGCACTTCCAGAACATGCCAGGAAATCGCTTCGCCTTCGCGATCGGGATCGGTGGCGAGGACGAGGCCGTCGGCGGCCCGAACCGCTTGGGCGATCTCCGTCAGCCGCTTCTGGGACGGTTTGGCGACCTCCCAGATCATCTCGAAATCCTCGTCCGGCCGCACGGACCCGTCTTTTGGCGGCAGATCGCGGACATGACCGTAGGAGGCGATAACCTTGTAGTTTCCGCCGAGATATTTGTTGATCGTCTTCGCTTTGGCAGGCGATTCAACGATGACGACATCCATAGATATTATGTCCTGGCAGGAGAAAGGTCATACCGGCAGCCGAATGCACAGCCGAAGATGGCGAGATTCCGACTGTCGACCGTCCCGTCACATGGACAGTCCGGCGCGGGCGGTCAACCCCGACGAGGACTACGTAAGATGGGCTTGCAACTATAGAGGGAATTTTTCTATAAATGCCTATCGTCAGGTGATCCGGGCTCCGCCACATCTGAACTGCCGATATCCTTGAGTTTCTGGAGTTTTGCCGTCCATGTCAGCCAATCCAACCGATCGACGGGAAAATCTCCAATATGTCCATGATATGCTCGAGCAATTAAAGGTTGTGTCCGGGGCCAGGGAGGGGTCGATCCTCGGATATTTGATGGACATGGCGCGACTCGAGACAGAGCAACAGATCGGTTCGTCAGCCGAGACATCAAAGAAGCAGTGAGACCCGGCCGTTGGCATGCCGTTCAAGGCGTCCAGCAAGATCGAGTTCAAGCAAGACCAACTGGACGGCGCCGGGCGACGATCCGGTGTGCGCAATGATGTCGTCGATATCGATGGGGGTCGTCCCCAGCGTTTCGACGATGCGCTCGCGTTCGCCTTCGGCGGGTTCATCGGCGGGGCCATTCCCCGCGGGCTCTTCCAACGCGACATCGCCGTCATTCGGCGTCATCCGCGCGTCGAGGGGACGCAGTGCTGCGATGACATCTTCGGCATCCGTCGCCAGAAGCGCACCCTCCTTGAGAAGGCCGTTGGTGCCGACCGCGCGCGGATCGAGCGGCGATCCGGGAACGGCGAAGACGAGCCGGCCCATTTCGGCGGACAAGCGGGCACTGATCAGGGAGCCCGACCGCGTGGCTGCTTCCACCACCAAAAGCCCGAGCGCCATCCCAGCAACCAGACGGTTGCGACGCGGAAAGTCCCTGGCACGCGGCTCCCAGCCGAATGGCATTTCGGAGATGAGACAACCGTCGGCATCGACGATCTGTCGCATCAGTGGCCGGTTTTCGCTCGGATAGGGTCGGTCCAGGCCACCGGCGAAAACCCCCACTGTGCCGGTCGCAAGCGATGCCTCATGCGCAGCGGCGTCGATCCCGCGGGCAAGCCCGGAAACAATGGAGTAGCCGGCGCGACCGAGTTCGATGGCAAACCGTCGGGCCAACTTGATGCCGGAGAGCGAGGCGTTGCGGGCACCGACGATGGCGACCGCCGGGCGCATCAGGACGTCCGTGCCGCCCATGACGGCCAGAACCGGCGGTGCCTGTTCCATGCGGCGCAGCAGGACCGGATAATCCGGCTCACCGAGGCAGACGAAGCGCGCGCTGAGCCGCTCAGCATTTGCCATCTCGTCTTCGATCGCCGCCAAGCTGGCCACGCGGATCTTGCGACCGCCGCGAGCCGCCAGGTCCGGCAGTGCCCCCAGCGCCGCCTCGGCGCCGCCGTAGCGATTGATGAGCGCGCGAAACGTGGCGGGACCGACATTCTCGCTGCGGATCAGGCGCAGCCACGCGAGCCGCGTGGTCAGGGGGAGGTGGACGCCGGGCTTCTGAGCGTCCGTAAGAGTCACCCCTTCGCTCCGATCTTGCCTTCCTCACCGGAGAGCAGACGGCGGATATTGGCGTGGTGCTTGATATAGACCAGCAGCGTCAGCACTGCGGTAAGCGTCGCGGCCGTCTCGAAGCCGAGCGCGAAATAGGCGGGCGGCACCACCAGCGTCGCGGCGAGGGCGGCGAGGGACGAATAGCGAGAGAAATAAGCGACCGACAGCCAAACGGCCGCAAAGATCAGCACTCCAACTGGAGCGATGCCCAGCAAGATGCCGAGATAGGTGGCGACGCCCTTGCCGCCCTTGAAGCTCAGCCAGACCGGAAAAAGGTGGCCGAGGAAGGCACCAAGGCCAGCAAACGCGGCCGGCACGTCTCCCCAGATTGTCGCGGCGACGACAACGGGGACCGTCCCCTTCAGGATATCACCCGCGAGCGTCAGTGCCGCCATCGGCTTGTTGCCGGTGCGCAGTGCGTTGGTCGCGCCGATATTGCCCGACCCGATCTTGCGGATGTCGCCGAGGCCGAAAAGCCTCGCAAAGATCAGGCCGAACGGAATCGTACCGCAGAGATAACCACCGGCAAGCGCCGCCGCGATGATCAGGATTGTCCCTCCGTCACTCTCCAAAAGACTCAACCCCCGCTTGCTTCTGTCGCCGAAAAGACTGTGCGGCCCGCAACGAAGGTTCGCAAGACCCGGCCCTGGAAGCGGGCATTTTCGAACGCCGTGTTCTTCGAGCGCGAATGAATCGCGTCCTCGCTGAAGATGAAGGGCGCATCCAGGTCGACGAGCGCCATATCCGCCGGCCTGCCGGGAAGGAGCGTGCCCCGGTCGAGACCGAGCAAGGCCGCAGGCACGGACGTCAGCGTCTCGACGAGCCGAAGCAGCGGGACATCACCGGCGTGGTGCAGCCGCAGTGCTGCGGGCAGGAGCGTTTCCAGACCGATGGCGCCGCTCTCGGCCTCGGCGAACGGGCGGCGTTTGCCGTCGGCGTCCTGTGGATCGTGGGAGGAGACGATAATGTCGATCGTTCCGTCCGCGAGCGCTGCGACCATCGCGGAGCGGTCATCCTCGCCGCGCAATGGCGGCGCCAAGCGAAAATAGGTCCGATATTCGCCGATATCGTTCTCATTCAGCGACAAATGGTTGATCGAGACACCGGCGCTCGCCCTGATGCCGCGCTGCTTGGCACGCCGTATGGCCTCGGCCGATTCGCCAAGCGAAATCTTGGCCGCATGATAGCGGCAGGCTGTGAGGGCGGCGAGCCGCAAATCCCGCTCCAGCGGGATGATTTCGGCCTCGGACGGCGCGCCCGGCAAACCCAACCAGGAGGCGAGAAGGCCTTCGTTCATGACGCCGTCGCCGCTGAGTGCCGCGTCCTGGGTTTCGTGCATGACGAGCGCATCGAAATCGCGCGCATAGGTCATGATCCGGCGCAGCAGCGCCGGGTTTGCGATGGTGTTGCGGCCGTCGGTGAAGGCGCGGACGCCCGCGTCCGACAGGAGCCCGATTTCGGTCATCTCCTCGCCCTTCAGGCCGCGGGTCAAAGCCGCGGCGGGAAAGACATTGACGGATGCGGTGTCGCGCGCCGTTCGCATGACGAACTCTGCGATGGCGACGTCGTCGACCACCGGGTTGGTGTCTGGCATGGTGAGGATCGACGTCACGCCGCCGGCCGCGGCCGCAGCGGAGGCAGACGCGATCGTCTCGCGGTGTTCGCCGCCGGGTTCGCCGATGAACACCCGGGCGTCGACGAGACCCGGCAAGAGCACGAGCCCACGCCCATCGATCACCTCAGCGCCATCCGGTCGTCCCTGGTTCAGCGCGTCGGCGCCACAGGCGATGATCACGCCGTCCGCAACGATGACGGAGCCGACGGCGTCGAGTGATCGCGCCGGATCGACGATTCGCACCTGTTCGATGACGAGGGGGCGAAGCGGGTCGCTCATACCGTATCCTCCGGACCGCCGATCAGGGCCTCCATGACGGCCATCCGAACGGCGACGCCCATCTCGACCTGTTCCTCGATGACGCTTTGCGGACCGTCGGCGATCTCCGAGGCGATCTCGACCCCGCGATTCATCGGTCCCGGATGCATGACCAGCGCATCCGGCTTGGCGATCTTCAGCTTGTCTGAGTCGAGGCCGAAATAGCGGAAATACTCGCGCACCGACGGCACGAAGGAGCCGGCCATGCGCTCGCGCTGGAGCCGCAGCATCATCACCACGTCGGCATCTTTCAGGCCGTCCGCCATCCGCCGGTGAACCTCGACGCCCATCTGCTCGATGCCGCGCGGCAAAAGGGTCGAGGGCGCGACAACCCGGACCTGAGCGCCAAGCGCGTTCAGCAGGAGAATATTCGAGCGGGCGACGCGGCTGTGCAGCACGTCGCCGCAGATCGTCACGATGAGCCCCGCCATCCGGCCCTTGCGACGCCGGATGGTCAGAGCGTCGAGCAGCGCCTGCGTTGGATGCTCATGGGCACCGTCGCCGGCATTGACCACTGAACAGGCCACCTTCTGGGCGAGCAGCGCGACGGCGCCCGCCGAGTGGTGCCGCACGACGAGAATATCAGGTCGCATGGCGTTCAGCGTCATCGCCGTGTCGATCAGCGTCTCGCCCTTTTTGACCGAGGAGTTCGCGACCGACATGTTCATGACGTCGGCGCCGAGACGCTTGCCGGCGAGTTCGAACGAGGCCTGGGTTCGAGTCGATGCCTCGAAGAAGAGATTGATTTGGGTCCGCCCCTTGAGGGTCGATTTTTTCTTGTCTCGGCGGCGGCCGACGGCGACCTCCGCTTCGGCAAGATCGATCAACTGCTCGATCTCGTGCGGCTGCAGGCTGGCAATGCCGAGCAGGTGCCGCTGGGAAAATTCTGGAAAGGAAGGGGTCGCGTTCATAAAAACCACGCCTATAGGCAATCGCGGGTTTTGCGGCAAGGATCGTCATGGCGAGCCAACCGAACGAGGAGGGTGATGTGGCCGAAACGACATTTCAGACCCATGAGGTGGTCAACCAGTCTTCCGATTACGCCGGGTTCAATGCCTTTCGAAGCGACCCGCTGCTGCGGCTTCTTGCGGCGGAGTTCGGCGACGCGACGCTCCTGTCGCTGGAGCAGCACGGACGGTTCTGCGGTTTCGCCGAGGCGCACGACCTTGCCCGCCTCGCCAATACCGAGCCGCCGAAGTTGCGTCGTTTCGACGAGAAGGGCCGTCGGCTGGAACTCGTCGACTATCATCCGGCCTATCACGCGCTGATGCGCCGCTCGATCGCGGACGGTTTGCATGCGTCGCTGTGGAGCGGTCCGGCGGAGGAGGAGGGCTTTCGCCATCGCGCACGGGCGGCGCGCTTCTATATGACGGCCGGCGTCGAATGCGGTCATCTGTGCCCGATAACGATGACCAGCGCGGCGGTCGCACCGCTCGCCGCGGCGCCGGATGTGCGGGATGCCTGGCTGCCGGTGATCGCGACCCGCCAGTACGACCCCGGCGTCAAGCCGCCGCTGACGAAGGCTGGCGTCACGCTCGGCATGGGCATGACCGAGAAGCAGGGCGGAACGGACGTTCGCGCCAACACCTCGCGGGCGATCGAAGCCGGAAACGGCCGCTATCGCATCACCGGCCACAAATGGTTCATGTCCGCGCCGATGTCGGATGCTTTCCTTGTTCTCGCACAGACCGGCGACGGCCCGACCTGCTTCCTGATACCGCGGCGGCGCGACGACGGTATGCTCAACGGCCTTTTTATCCAGCGGCTCAAGGACAAGCTCGGCAACCGCTCCAACGCTTCGGCGGAGGTCGAATTCATCGATGCCGAGGCGGTCCGGATCGGCGATTCGGGGAGGGGCGTCCGCACGATCATCGACATGGTCACGCTGACCCGGCTCGATTGTGCGCTTGCCTCCGCCGGCCTGATGCGAGGCGCGCTCGCCGAGGCGGTACATCATTGCCGCGAGCGTCAGGTGTTCGGCAATGTCCTGGTCGATCAGCCTCAGATGATCAGGGTGCTCGCTGACATGGCCCTGGACGTCGCCGGTGCGACGGCGCTGTCGTTGCGACTGGCCGAGTCCTTCGACCGTCGCTCGCAGGATGGCGACGGCGCCGCCGAGGCGGCCTGGGCGCGGGTCATGACGCCGGTGACGAAATATTGGGTCTGCAAGATGGCGCCCGCGCTCACCTACGAAGCGATGGAGTGTCTCGGCGGCAATGGCTACGTCGAGGACGGGCGGCTTGCCAGAGCCTACCGCGAGGCGCCGGTGAACGCCATCTGGGAAGGCTCGGGCAACGTCATGGCGCTCGATCTGGCCCGGGTGCTGCGGCAGGACCCGGACGCCTTCGAGACGGTGATCGCGATGATCGAAACGGATATGGGCGCCACGGCGGGCGGCACGCCAGGCGTGCTGCGGGCCGCGCTGTCGATGGCCCTGTCCGACGAAGGCGCGTGCCGGCTGCTTGCCGAGCAACTGGCGCTCGCCGGCGCGGCCGCCGCGTTGCGTCGTCTGAACGCCGCGCGCGCTGCTGACGCCTTCGTCGATACGCGGCTGGGCGGCGTGTTCCGCCACACCTATGGGATGCTCGATCTGCGTCACGATTCCCGCACCATTGTCGACAATCTTTATCCGCCGATCCGCTGACGACGGGACGCTTCCAGTTTTTCGGCAACCCTATGGGGCGTTGGAAGTTATTCCAGAACCGGAGAGAGAAATCGGGGACATGGCCCGTAGCCATTAAGGTTAACGTTCGGTATCGGTTGCGGCGGAGGGAGCGGATCGCGAGACTGGGCGTTAATGAACTGGTAACCATGACGTAGGGAGGCACCCATGCGCCGTTTGGCGACGACCCTGGCACTGAGTGCCTGGACGGGGTTCACCGCTCTCACAGGCCTGCGCCTCGCTCAAGAGGCAGGGATGCTCGGAGGTCTGCCGGGTGACGGGTGGGGCGGCCTGCTGGCTCTGATGCCCAATCCCCTTGATCTCGGCCTGCTTCCGCATCAGGCGCTCGCCTTCGCTGCGATGTTCGGTGCGTTGGCAATCGGCTTCGGCATGGGGATCGCCGGCCTCAACGCATCGTCGGTGGCCGCCGCGCGCAGGGCCGAGCCAATCGCGGGTGCCGCGCTTGTCGCGCTTGTCGCCCTTTACGCATCGACGGCACTGATGGGTTCGCCGGTCGCCGAGGTCTTCGGGGAGGGGCCGGGCTTCCTCGTCTCGGTAGCGTTCACATTTGGAGCGCTGCTGTTCGACCATCTGATGGAAGTCGACGAGGACGGCGCCGACGACGCGACGTTCGAGACGATACTCCAGTCCATTCGGGCAGCTGAGCGCAGGGCGTTGATCGAAAATCAGCGGTCGTCGAAATTCGAAGAAAGCGATGGCCACTGATGCGTAAGCTTCTAGCCCTTTGGCTCGGCCCGCTGGCGTTCTTCTGGGGCTGGTATTTCCTGTCGCTCAACGATCTGGGCGGGGTGTTCTTCTCCCGCGCGCTGCATGATCAAGTCTTCAACATGTATGGGACCATGCTGGGGATCGAGCCGACTGCCATTCCCGGCATGATCGCCGAGGCCCTTGTCGTCGACAGTCTGATTCTCGGGGCCATCGTCGCATTTCGCAAGCGTCGCAAGATCGCCGCGTGGTGGGAGAACCGCCGAGCATCCGAGCCGAATGCATTTGCGGCGCCTGCCTACGTCGCCTATGGCCGCAGCGACGAAAGCCTGTCCAGCGCGCCCTGAAGGATGAAGGCAGCAGCAGCCGAATCGATCCGCTCGGCGCGTTTGCGGCGCGAGACGTCCGCTTCCAGCAAGCCGCGTTCCGCTGCCACCGTCGACAGCCGCTCGTCCCAAAGAAGCACCGGACGCGGGTCGAACAGCGCGTAATTGCGCACGAAAGCCCGGGTCGACTGGACGCGAGGCCCCTCGGAGCCGTTCATATTGAGGGGCAGGCCGACCACGATGCCAGCGACGCGTTCGCTGTCCAGGGCGGCCAACAGGGCCTTGGCGTCGATCGTGAACTTGACCCGCCGGATTACCTTGCGCGGCGTCGCGAAGCCTTGTCCGAGATCCGAGACGGCGAGCCCGATGGTCTTGGTTCCGAGGTCGATACCAGCGATCGTTGCACCTTCCGGCACATTTGCGGCGAACTCATCGATTGCGAGGATGGGCATTCCAAATCCTTGACCGTTCCGCCTTTACGCGCAGTTAGCACGGCGAGCGCAGACTATGGCAGACCTCCCGGTTTTCTCTCCACGGCAAGGAGCAGCTATGAAGATCACCTATTTCGGCCATTCCGCATTTCGAATCGAGACGGCCGCTTCGGTTATCCTGATCGACCCGTTTCTCACGGGAAATCCGCATTTCAAGGGCGATCTGGCAGCGGCGGCCGAAGGCCTGACGCATATCGTGCTCAGCCACGGCCACGCCGATCATGTCGGCGATACGGTGGAACTGGCGAAGCGACACGGCTGCAAGATCGTGGGCAATTACGAGCTGGTGAACTGGCTGGGCAAGCAGGGCGCCGAGAACGGCGAAGGGGGAAACACCGGCGGCACGATCGCCTTCGGCGATTTTACCGTGACTTTCACACAAGCGTTTCATTCGTCCGGCCATGCCGAGGAGGACGGGACGGTGACCTATCTCGGCATGCCAAACGGCCTCGTCTTCCATTTCGACGACGGGCCGACGGTCTATCATATGGGCGACACCGACATTTTCGCCGACATGGCGCTGATCGAGGAGCTGCACGCGCCGAAGATCGCGATGGTGCCTATCGGCGACCGCTTCACCATGGGGGCGGCTGTGGCGGCCTTGGCCTGCCGACGCTACTTCAACTTCGATACGATCATGCCAATCCACTGGGGCACCTTCCCCATGCTCGACGCGACGCCGGACAAGTTCATCGAAGCGATGGAAGGGGAGGCCAGCAAGGTCCGCAATCCGGCGATCGGAGAAGCCTTCGGGGTCTGAGGGGTTCTGCCGTCAGACCCTCCTTCGACCAGCGTGAGGATGATGGACGGGACGCGCCGTTGCCTCGTGCAGGCCACGCCGCTATAGCTCGCGAAAATCTTGTCACAACCATAGGGCCGCAATGTCCGTCGATACCAATACCGTCCGCCGGGTCGCCCGGCTGGCCCGAATCGCCGTTACCGACGACGACGTCGCAGCCATGGAGGGCGAACTCAACGCCATCCTCGGCTTCGTGGAGCACCTCGGTGAGGTCGACGTCGAAGGCGTCGAGCCGATGACTTCGGTGATCCCGATGGCAATGAAGAAGCGCGCCGATGTCGTCACCGACGGGGCGAAGGTCGACGACATCATGGCCAATGCCCCGGTGAGCGACGACCATTTCTTCGTCGTGCCGAAGGTGGTGGAATAGCGGGCGATGGCCGTCACGATCGCGGTGGAGTCGCCGCTCCAGGATGACCTGCGGACGCTGGTCGCCAGCCTCAATGGCTATCTGCAACCGCTGTCACCGCCGGAGTTTCAGTTCCAGCTGACGGCCGAACAGATGGCGGATACGGATACCACCGTGTTTGTCGTGCGCGACGGCACCGGCGAAGCAGTCGGCATCGGGGCATTGAAAGTGCATGATGCGACGCTTGGCGAGATCAAGCGAATGTTCACGACGCCAGCCGTGCGTGGCACTGGTGCGGGCTGGAAAATTCTGCGGGCGATCGAAGCCAAGGCACACGATCTCGGTCTTGCCCGGCTGGTTCTCGAAACCGGGTCGACCGCGGGCTTCGAACCGGCCTGGGCGCTGTACGAGCGCTCGGGTTTCACGCCTTGCGGCCCAGTCCTCGATTATCCGGATTCCGCCTACAATTGCTTTTACGAAAAGACCCTGACCTGATGAATGATCTGACTTCACTGACCATCGCGGAAGCGCGCGGCAAGCTGGCGTCGAAGGACATCGGCGCCGTCGAACTGACGGACGCCTATCTGGCTGCCATCGACCAGGCCAATGGCGCGCTCAATGCCTATGTCGCGGTGACCGCCGATAAGGCGCGCGACATGGCGAAGGCGTCCGACGCGCGCCTGGCCAAGGGCGAGGGCGGGGCGCTCGAGGGCATTCCGCTCGGCATCAAGGATTTGTTCGCAACCGAAGGTGTCCACACTCAGGCCTGCAGCCACATTCTCGACGGCTTCAAGCCGCGCTACGAATCTACCGTTACGGCCAATTTGTGGGCCGACGGCGCGGTGATGCTCGGCAAGCTCAACATGGACGAGTTCGCCATGGGCTCGTCGAACGAGACCTCCTATTACGGCCCGGTCAAGAATCCCTGGCGGAAGAAGGGCTCCAATCTCGACCTCGTGCCCGGCGGCTCGTCCGGCGGCTCGGCCGCGGCGGTGGCGGCGCATCTTTGCGCCGGTGCGACGGCGACGGACACCGGCGGCTCCATCCGCCAGCCAGCGGCCTTCACCGGCACGGTCGGCATCAAGCCGACCTATGGCCGTTGCTCGCGCTGGGGCACCGTTGCCTTTGCCTCGTCGCTCGATCAGGCCGGGCCGATCGCGCGTGACGTTCGCGACGCGGCGATCCTGTTGAGGTCGATGGCCTCCGTCGATGCGAAGGACACCACATCGGTCGACCGTGACGTGCCGGACTATGAGGCGGCGATCGGCCGGTCGGTGAAGGGGCTGAGGATCGGCATCCCGAAGGAATACCGGGTTGAGGGCATGCCGGGCGAGATCGAAACCCTGTGGCAGCAGGGTATCGCCTGGCTGAAGGACGCCGGCGCCGAGATCGTCGATGTCTCGCTGCCGCACACGAAATACGCGCTGCCGGCCTATTACATCGTCGCGCCGGCGGAGGCATCGTCCAATCTGGCGCGTTATGACGGCGTGCGCTACGGCCTGCGCGTGCCGGGCAAGGACATCGCGGATATGTACGAGAAGACCCGCGCCGAGGGATTCGGCCGCGAGGTCAAACGCCGCGTCATGATCGGCACCTATGTGCTCTCGTCCGGCTATTACGATGCCTACTACCTGCGGGCGCAGAAGGTCCGAACCTTGATCAAACGCGATTTCGAGACCGTCTATGCCGATGGTATCGACGCGCTGCTGACGCCGGCGACGCCCTCGGCGGCCTTCGGCATCGCCGATCAGGACATGGCCTCGGATCCGGTGAAGATGTATCTCAACGACATCTTCACGGTGACGGTGAACATGGCCGGTTTACCGGGCATAGCGGTGCCGGCCGGACTGACGGACGACGGGTTGCCGCTGGGACTGCAGCTGATCGGCCGGCCCTTCGACGAGGAGACGCTGTTCGCGCTCGGTCATGTCGTCGAGCAGGCGGCCGGGCGATTCGAGCCGGCGAAGTGGTGGTAACACCAGCGAGAGCTCGCAATTCACCCGTCAGTGCCCAGACCGCTTCTTTCTCTGAAAGCCGACCATGACCCTCATCGACACCCGCACACCCGATCCGAAAAACTTTATCTCCGGCGCTACAGGCGACTGGGAGATCGTCATCGGCATGGAGGTTCACGCCCAAGTATCCTCGGAAGCCAAGCTGTTTTCCGGCGCCTCCGCCGAATATGGCGGCGAGGCGAATGATCACGTCAGCCTCGTCGACGCGGCGATGCCCGGCATGCTGCCGGTGATCAACGAGGAGTGCGTGCGCCAGGCGGTCCGCACCGGGCTTGGCCTCAAAGCCGAGATCAAGCATCGCTCGGTGTTCGACCGGAAGAATTATTTCTATCCGGATCTGCCGCAGGGCTACCAGATTTCGCAGTTCAAGGATCCGATCGTCGGGGAGGGGGTCGTCAGCGTCTCGGTCGGACCGAACTCCAAGGGCGAGTTCGAGGAGATCGAGGTAGGCGTTGAGCGGCTGCACCTGGAACAGGACGCCGGCAAGTCGATGCACGACCAGCATCCGACCATGTCCTTCGTCGACCTCAACCGCTCGGGCGTCGCGCTGATGGAGATCGTCTCCAAGCCCGACATGCGCTCGGCCGATGAAGCGAAGGCCTATCTGACCAAGCTGCGCACGATCCTGCGCTATCTCGGTACCTGCGACGGCAACATGGACGAAGGCTCGATGCGCGCCGACGTCAATGTCTCGGTGCGCCGTCCCGGCGGCGCTTTCGGTACCCGCTGCGAGATCAAGAACGTCAACTCGATCCGCTTCGTCGGCCAGTCGATCGAAGCGGAGGCCCGGAGGCAGATCGCGATCATCGAGGACGGCGGCACCATCGACCAGGAGACGCGGCTGTTCGATCCGGTCAAGGGCGAGACGCGGGCGATGCGCACCAAGGAAGACGCGCATGACTACCGCTATTTCCCCGATCCGGACCTGTTGCCGCTGGAATTCGACCAGGCCTATATCGACGCGCTGCTGAAGGAACTGCCGGAGCTCCCCGACGACAAGAAGAACCGGCTGATCAAGGATGCCGGGCTATCGCCCTACGACGCCTCCATCCTTGTTTCCGAAAAGGCGATCGCCGACTTCTTCGAGAAGGTCGCCGACGGCCGCGACGCCAAGCAGGCCGCCAATTGGACGATCAACGACCTGCTCGGGGCGCTGAACAAAGCCGGCAAGGGGATCGACGAATCGCCCGTCTCGGCCGAGCAGCTCGGGGCGATCCTCGACCTGATCCGCGGAGGCACGATCTCGGGCAAGATCGCCAAGGACCTGTTCGAGATCGTCTGGAACGAGGGGGGTGATCCCAAGCAGATCGTCGAAGAGCGCGGCATGAAGCAGGTGACCGACACCGGCGCGATCGAAAAGGCGGTGGACGAGGTGATTGCCTCCAACCCGGACAAGGTCGGCCAAGCAATGGCCAAGCCGACGATGGCCGGCTGGTTCGTCGGCCAAGTGATGAAGGCAACCGGCGGCAAGGCCAACCCCCAGGCGGTGAACGCGCTGGTCAAGGCTAAGCTCGGGCTCGAATGACGCCGTTCTTCATCCGCACGGCCGGACTGCGCGATCTTCAGGCGATCAGCGATCTGCTTCGCGAGACCTGGCACGCGACCTATGACGACATCTACGGCGCAGTGAGGGTGTCGGAACTCACCGCCTCATGGCATTCGGTCGATGCGCTGAAGCCGCGGCTCGGCCGGCTGAATTCCGAGTTTCTGGTCGCCGACGATGGCGAGCGGCTTGGCGGCATGACATATGGCGCCGCGACCGAAGGAAGCGGCAGGACGGTCGTCCTGCACCAGCTCTACGTTCGGCCCGGCTTTCAGCGTGCCGGCATCGGCCGAAGCCTGCTGGCCGAAATCGAGGGATGTTTCCCGCAGGCCGACCGGCTGCGGCTCGAAGTCGAGGAGGCCAACGAACCGGCCATCCGCTTCTACCGGGACGCGGGGTTCGCGTGCACGGGATCGACCGCCAATTGCTGCGATGACACATCGGGAATCCCCGCCGCAGTCTATGAAAAGCGCCTGACCTGACCGCTCGCGGCCGGGTGGACATTTCTCCCCGGCGGCAGCATAACGAGCCCGCATCGCGACGGCCCGCATCGAGACGGATTGAGATCCCCATGAAGGAATGGCTGCTTCAGATCTTCACCTGGTGGAACGGTCAGACGATCGGCACCCGGTTTTTCACCTGGCGGTTCGGCCGGAGCCTCGGCGAGGATCATCTGGGCAATGTCTATTACCAGAACGCGGACGGCTCCAAGCGCTGGGTGATCTACAACGGTCCGGCGGACGCGTCTGCGATTCCTCCCGGCTGGCATGGCTGGATGCATCACCGTGTCGATACCCCGCCTTCACAAGAGGACTACGTCGCCCGTGACTGGCAGAAGCCGCACCAGCCCAACCATACCGGCACCGCCTTGGCGTACCGACCCAAGGGCTCGTTGCTCAATCCGGCGGAGCGTCCGCGTGTCACCGGAGATTACGACGCCTGGACGCCGTAATCGACAGAGAGGCGCGTTGTCCATCCTGACTGCCGATGGACCGGCACCGTTCCGATGTCCCGGTTTGCCCTGCGTCGGCAAAATGGCGCCGGTTTCAAACGCTCAATTCTCTGCCGTAATCGTCTGGCACTGAGTGGTGTGGTCATGTCGGGATGGCGGCTTTCGACACGTCGAGGAAGATTTGATGAACAACCGCATTCTGGGTTCGATCTTGGTAGCCGCGACCCTTGGCTTGGGGGTCTCGCCGGCGGCGGCGCAGGAACGCGTCTCGAACCCGGTCGCGGTGTTTTCCGGTCTCGACAAGATCACCGGCCGGATCACCAGCTTCGACGTCTATATCGACGAGACGGTCCAGTTCGGCGCGCTGCAGGTCACGCCGAAAGTCTGCTACAGCAGCGCCGAGGGACAAGTCGCCAAGACGGATGCGTTCGTGCAGGTCGACGAGATCACGCTGCAGCGCGATATCCGGCAGATTTTTTCCGGCTGGATGTTCGCCGATTCCCCCGGTCTCAACGCCGTTGAACACCCAGTCTACGATGTCTGGTTGAAGAGCTGTAAGAGCGATTCGGCCGTTCCCGCTCCCGAGGGGTAAAAGGTCGCATCCTCGGAGACCGCTTCCGCCAGAAGCACCTGATAGGCATCGCGATGCACCTCGATCGCGCCGAACGAAGCGAGATGATCGGTCAGGAACTGCGTGTCGAGCAGGCGGTAGCCGCCGCGGCTGAGGCGCTCCCACAGATAGGCGAGCGCGATCTTCGAGGCGTTGGTCCGGCGTGAGAACATGCTCTCGCCGAAGAAGGCCGCGCCGAGCGAAACGCCATAGAGTCCCCCGACCAACTCCTCCCCCTCCCAGACCTCGACGGAATGCGCGAAGCCTTCTCGAAACAGCGACAGGGTCAACGATCGAATCTGGGAGTTGATCCAGGTTTGCGACCGGCCGGGGGCGGCCTCGGCGCAGCCATCGACCACGGCCGGGAAGGCGGTGTCCACCCGGATCTCGAACGGAGCGCGCCGGATCGTCTTGCGCAGGCTCCGCGACAGATGAAACTCATCGAGCGGCAAGATCCCGCGCTCGGTCGGGTCGATCCAGAAAATGCCGGGATCGTCGGCGGTTTCCGCCATCGGAAAGATCCCGCAGGCATAAGCTTTCAAAAGAATGCTCGGCGTGATCTCGAACCGCTGTCCGCCGCGCCGGACCATGGTGTCAATCCATCGCCTTCGCGGCGAGATAGTTTTCCAGCCAGTGGATGTCGTAGTCGCCGGTGCCGATGTCGGGGTTGTCGACCAGGTCACGGAACAGCGGCAGCGTCGTCTTGACCCCATCGACGACGATCTCGTCCAACGCTCGGCGTAGCCGCATCATGCATTCGGCGCGGTTGCGGCCATGCACGATCAGCTTGCCGATCAGGCTGTCGTAGAAAGGCGGAATCTTGTAGCCCTGATAGACGCCGGAATCGACCCGCACGCCCAGGCCGCCAGGCATATGATAATGCGTGATCTCACCGGGTGAGGGAGCGAAGGTCTTCGGATCCTCGGCATTGATCCGGCATTCGATGGCATGGCCGGAGAACTGAATCTCGGATTGTTTAATGGACAGTCCTTGACCGCTCGCCACACGAATCTGTTCATGTACGAGGTCGAGACCGGTGATGGCCTCGGTCACGGGGTGCTCGACCTGCAGACGGGTGTTCATTTCGATGAAATAGAACTCGCCGTTTTCATAGAGAAATTCGATCGTCCCCGCGCCCCGATAACGAAGCTCGGACATGGCGTTCGCGCAGACACTGCCGATACTTGCGCGCTGCGCATCGTCGAGTGCGGGCGAGTTCGCCTCTTCCCAGACCTTTTGATGGCGCCGCTGTAGCGAGCAGTCGCGCTCGCCAAGATGGATGGCATTGCCGGCTCCGTCGCCGAAAACCTGCACCTCGATATGGCGCGGCTTTTGCAGATATTTCTCGAGATAGACCGCGTCGTCGCCGAAGGCCGATCCCGCTTCGGCGCGGGCGGTCGCCAGCGCGTTGGAAAGGTCGCCAGCCGAGTGCGCGACCTTCATGCCACGTCCGCCGCCGCCGGCGGATGCCTTGACCAGTACGGGGAAGCCGATGTCGTTGGCGATTTTCAAAGCTTCGTCGTCGTCGGTCACCGCACCCGGCGAGCCGGGAACGACTGGGATGCCGAGGCGCTTGGCCGTGCGCTTGGCCTCGATCTTGTCGCCCATGATCCGGATATGGTCGGCGGTTGGGCCGATAAAGGTGACGTTATGCGCCTCGAGAATGTCGGCGAAGCGGGCATTTTCGGACAGAAAACCATAGCCGGGATGAACCGCGTCGGCGCCCGATATTTCACAGGCGGCAACGATCTGGGGAATATTGAGATAACTGTCGCGCGCCGGCGGTGGCCCGATGCAGACGCTTTCATCGGCAAGCCGCACATGCATCGCCGTGTTGTCGGCGGTCGAATGCACCGCGACCGTCGAGATGCCGAGTTCCTTGCAGGCGCGCAGGACTCGCAGCGCGATCTCGCCGCGATTGGCAATCAGAACCTTCTTGACCATCCCGTGCCCCTCAAGCGACCACGACGAGCGGCTCGCCGTATTCCACTGGCTGGGCATTCTCGACCAGGATCTTGACGACCTTGCCGGCCCGCGGCGCCGGAATCTGGTTCATCGTCTTCATTGCTTCGATGATCAGCAGCGTTTCGCCTTCCGCGACCTGCTGGCCGATTTCGATGAAATGCCGGCCGCCAGGAGCCGAGGAGAGATAAACGGTCCCGACCATGGGCGAGGGGACAGTGCCGGGTTCCGGACCGGTAGAGGCAGGCGGGTTGACCGGGGACGCTCCGGATTGCGGCATAGCCGCAGGCGCCGGTTGCCCGTGCTCGGGGGCTGGAGCATAGGTCAAAGCCTGGGGATGACCGACCACGTAGTCCTTTTGGCGCGACACCCGGACACGGAGCGTACCGTGCTCGACCTCGATCTCGGTGAGGTCAGTGTCGTTCAGGATTGTCGCCAGCTCGCGAACGAGGGCGGAGTCCACATTGTTTTCTGCGTTCGACATTCCGGTCCTTCGGCCCCTTCGGGCTCGCTTTTATCGAAGACGTGCTTTGAGTGCGGTGATGGCGAGTTCGTAACCAACCGGCCCAAACCCCACGATCATCCCAACCGCGATTGGGGCGATCAGGCTCTTGTGCCGGATTTCCTCGCGCGCATGGATGTTCGAGATATGGACCTCGACCACTGGTTTGCCAAAAAAACGGAGCGCGTCGTGAATGGCCAGGGAGGTATGTGTGTAGGCGCCGGCATTGATGATGATCGCCGCGGCGGCGTCTCGCGCCTCCTGTATCCACTCGACCAATTTGCCTTCATGGTTCGATTGCCGAAAAACGATTTCGAATCCGGCTTCCGTACCCGCTGCCTCACACCGGGTCTGAACGTCCGCAAGTGTCGCGGACCCATAGATCTCGGGCTCTCTGAGGCCAAGCGTGTTCAAATTGGGTCCGTTGAGGATGTAGATCGTCGGGGTCATCGATCCTCGGTGGGTTCAACAATCACGTACGGCGCCCGCACGGCTTGCAAATCCCTATAGTGCGATAGCTGGCGCGGGGAAAGCGCCACCTATCGCGTTTCCTCGTCATCCAAAGGATTCAGCAGTTCGCACTGCCGCATTTTCGAACATTGGCGATGGTGGCGGTCAGATCCGCCACGCCAACGGCGCCAGGCAGCACCTTGTCCGCGATGACGTAGGAGGGCGTGCCATTGATCGCCAGCCCTTGGGCAAGTTGATCCGCCTCCTGTAGGGCCGCCTTGACGGCCGCGGACCCCATCACCGGTCGCAGTTGTTCCTCGCTGATACCAAACCCCTCCGCCACCGTCAGCGCTTTGGCCTCGTCGGCGACTCCCCGTCCGGCAAGTAGGTCACGATGGAACGCGGCATATTTTTCGGGAGCAAGTTCACGGAATGCCAGACTGACGGTCGCCGCTTCGAGCGACTGCGGGCCGAGCACCGGAATCTCCTTGAGGATGAAACGCACATTGGGGTCATTCTCGACCAGCGCGTCCATGTCCGCCATCGCCCTTTTGCAGAAACTGCAATTGTAGTCGAAAAATTCGACCACGGTGACATCGCCGTCGGGATTGCCCAGAGCCGTGCCTTCGGGCGTTTCGAACAGTGCCGGCCCAGTGTCGGTAATCGCCTTCTTCTGGGAGGCCAGCTGCTGCGCTGATCGCTTGGTCTCCAGCGCGTCCATCACCTCCAAGAGAACCTCGGGGTTCGTCACCAGGTAGTCATGAACGATCTCTTCGAT
This sequence comes from Aurantimonas coralicida, assembly GCA_011050685.1. Taxonomy (GTDB): domain Bacteria; phylum Pseudomonadota; class Alphaproteobacteria; order Rhizobiales; family Rhizobiaceae; genus Aurantimonas; species Aurantimonas coralicida_A. The sequence goes on along the minus strand of DRFF01000077.1, from coordinate 43,324 downwards.
GGCCCGGCTCTCGGCCTCGTCGAAGGATGTCTGTGCCGGCTTTGCGGTCATCGTTTGCTGGGCGCTGGCGGGCACAGCGAATGCGATCGCCAGTGCGGCAGCGGCGAGGAGCTTGATTTTGGTCACGAGGAGGCGGTTCCTTCTGGATCGTCAGCGGATCTTGGTCTGGATGATGTCTTGGGCCTTCAGCCATGCTGGGGAGCCTGGCTTCAATTTCTGCTGGGCCCGCGTCGCGAAAATCTTCGCCTGACGGAAAGACCCACCGTGCCAGTAGCCCTCTGCGGTGGCAAGCTCCGCGCGACCGACATCGCCGAGGCGGCCAAAGGCCATGGCGAGAAATCGATAAGCGACGGAGTTGCCCGGGTCGCTTTGCAGGCCGGATTGGATCAAATCCACAGCCTTGTCCATTTGCGAGCGATCCCCGCCAGTGACGAGCGCCTGTCCGACCTCAGCCTTAAGGATGCCCGAGCCGCTCTTGTCGAGCTTGACGGCCTTGGCGAACGCAGCTGCCGCCTCCTGCCAGCGACCCGCATCCATCAAAATCTCACCGCGCATCTCGTGAAACCACGGGCTGTTCGGTTGAGCCGCAATCAGCGCCTCAATCTTTTGCAGGGCGGTGGCAGGGGAACCGGACAGATGCGTCGCGATGGCGTCGCCATACAGCGCGGCCAGACCGCGCGGATTGCGGGCGAACAGCCGCCGAACCTCCGACGCTCCCCCATTATAGGCGACGATCTTAGCCCGTGCCAGATCATGCCGCTGAGCCAGGCCCGGCGAATCCTGGCGACTGAAATCGGAACTTTCCTGCGCGACCTGCTTCAAGGCCGCAATACGCTCGCGCGGCAAAGGATGCGACGACAGATAGTTGCCCGAGCGTCCGCTGGCGAAAAGATTGTTGCGATCGAGGGTCTCGAAGGTCTCCAGAAGCCCTTTTCCCGACTGGCCGGTCTTGCGCAGATAGGTCAGCGCAGCCCGGTCGGCGGTCGATTCCTCGCCGCGCTGATAGCTGAGCAGCCCCCGTCGCGCGAGATCGCCGCCGCCGGCCATAAGACCCGCACCAGCCTGAGCCGCCCCGCGCGCGCCCGATGACGCACCGGCCACTGCGACGCCGGCGCCGAGCAGTCCGGCCACGATGGCGATCGTCTTGGCGCGTTCCAATTGCTGGCGCAGCCGCTGCTGGTGGCCGCCCGCCAGATGCCCGATCTCGTGCGCGAGAATGCCGATCAGTTGGTTGGGGGTCTCGGTCGCTATGATGGCCCCGGTGTTGACGAAAATCCGGCGACCGGCGACGAAGGCGTTGAAGCTGCCGGAATTGACCAGGACGATCTCGATGCCCGAGCGGGATAATCCGGCTGCCTTGAGGATCGGCCGCGCGTACTCGCCGATCAGCGCTTCGATTTCGGCGTCCCGGACCACGGGAAGGCTGGCTTTTTCGCTTCGCGCGGCCTCGGCCGCGACCGGGGCCAGCGCGACGGCAAGGGCGACGGCGAGCGCGGTCAAACGGGCCGACAGACGGCGGGGCGACAAATTCATGCTAGGTCCTCTTCCAAACCCGGCCATTCAAGCGGATATCCTCCACGGATCAAGGGGCTAAACTCCCGCTGTTCCGGCATTCTAATCCGGCGAATTCGAGGCGAAACAGGAATGAAACAGTGTTCGATCTGCTCACAATGACGGCATCCCGGCGGTCGGACATCGATCCGTTTCGCGCGATGGACGTGCTGGCCGAGGCCAACCGGATGATCGCACAAGGAGATTCGGTCCTCTCGCTGGCTGTCGGGCAACCGGCGGCGCCGGCACCGGAGATCGCGCGCGCTGCGGCGCGGCGTCTGCTCGATCATGGCCGCATCGCCTATACGGACGCTCTCGGCCGGCGCGATTTGCGCGAGCGGATCGCGCGGCATTATGCCGAGGCTTACGGGCAGTCGCTCGACGCGGACCGAATCATGGTCACGACCGGCTCGTCGGCTGGTTTCAATCTCGCTTTTCTCGCCGCCTTCGACGCCGGCGATCGAATCGCCATCGCTGCTCCCGGCTATCCCGCCTATCGCAACATCCTGCGCGCGCTCGGTCTGGTCCCGGTGGAAATCGAAGTCGATCATGCGAGCGACTATGTGTTCACTGCCGAGCATCTCCGCAGCGCGCATGAGGCCGGCCCGGTTGCCGGCGTCCTCGTGGCAAGCCCGGCGAATCCGACAGGCACCATGACGCCGCGCGAGGAACTGCGTCGTCTGGTCGAATATGCTGATGCTCAGGGCATCCGGTTTATTTCGGATGAAATCTATCATGGACTGGCCTATGGCAAGGCTGAGGCGACAGCGCTCGAATTCTCGAAGCGACCGATCGTCGTCAACTCCTTCTCGAAATACTACTGCATGACCGGTTGGCGGATCGGCTGGCTGGTGCTGCCGCCGGACCTAATGCGCGCAGCCGAGCGGATCGGCCAGAGCCTCTATATCTCAGCACCCGAGCTTTCGCAGGTCGCCGCAACGGCGGTCTTCGATGCGAGAGACGAGCTGGATCGGGTTCGCGATGGCTATGTGCGCAACCGAGATCTTCTGATCGATCGCCTGCCAACCCTCGGGTTCCGTGACATCGCGCCGATCGACGGCGCCTTCTATGCCTATGCGGCCATCCCGGAGGATGAGGCGAGTTCTACCGCGTTCGCCAAGGCCATCCTCGAAAACAGCCATGTCGCGATCACCCCCGGCACGGACTTCGATCCACGCCGCGGCGAGGGGTTCGTTCGGCTATCCTATGCGTGCGACCACGCGACGCTCAGTGAAGCTCTGGATCGAATCGCGGCGAACTCCGTCCGGTAGGTGCAAGCCAGCCTCGCTTTCCAACAGAAACGGGCGGCCCCTTGCGAGGCCGCCCGTTGTCTTTGTGCGTTGCGTTGGAAGACCAAACGCGATCGGCGCTCCGAAAACCGCGCGGCCGAGAACAGGCAGCACGGAGGTCGCGAGGACTCAGAAGAACGAGCGCCGCGCCCACCAGCCGGTACGTCGCGGTTTTTCCGCGGTTTCGGTAGTTTCCTTCGTCGCGTCGCTGGATGTCACCACCGGCTCACCGGACTCTTCGACTTGGGTTTCGCGCACGTCGTCATTGGCCGCGGAGGCGGGCGACACCATCTCCTGGTCCGCCATCTCGCTCGGCGCGGCTTCCGGCGTTTCGCGCGAAGCGGATTCCGCGGCCGGAGCAGACTCCGGCGCCGCTGCTGCCAGCTCTTCCCCATTGCGTTCGCCGGATGTCGCGACGGACGTTTCGGCGGACGCGGCATTCGTCTCCCCAGCCGCATCCATAGCGACTGGCTGGAGCGGGGCCGAAGGCACTACCTCGACGTGCGGCACGGCAACGGCATCGCCAGCTTCCTCGGCGTTCGCGGGCTGCGCCTCCTGCGCAGCGTCGCCGCCGCCCGCCTCGGTCCCGTCGTCCGCACCGCCGGTCTCGTCACGATTGCGACGACCGCCACGCCGTCCGCGGCGCCGACGTTTGCGTCCCCGATCCGAATCATCCTCGCTTCGATCTGAAGCACGGTCATCGCCCGCCGATTCATCATCGGCGTCGCTGTCGGTCTCCGGCTCGGACTGGTCGCTTTCGGCAGACACCGTCTCGTCGTCGCTGTCGCCACGCCGCTTGCGCCGCCTGCGGCGTCTGCGCTTGCCACCGTCAGAACCATCCGAATCGGTCTGTTCACCTGCCTCCTCGATCGTTTCAGGCGACTTGCGGGCAGCTTCCTCGTCAGCCGCTTCGTCCAAAGCGTCGATCTCGGCCGCCGCCACCGATTCGGGGTTGACGACGTCGGAGGAGATTTCCGGTTTCACCGCCTCGCTGCCATGCTCGATAGCGATGCCTTGATGACCGGCACTCTCATCGGCGGCGAGGAGGATGCGCAGACCGTAATGGCGTTCCAGCTCTTCGATCCGCTGGCGCTTTTCATTGAGCACGTAGAGCGCGGTCGCCGTCTGGATCTTGACGATCAGGTCGTGGCTCGAATGCTTCTGGAGGTGTTCCTCGATGGTGCGCAGGACATGCAGCGCGGAGGAGGAAGCTGATCGGATGTGGCCGGCGCCTTCGCAGACCGGGCAGGGCTGCATTGTGGATTCGAGAACGCTGGCGCGAATGCGCTGGCGACTCATTTCCAGAAGGCCGAAATGCGAAATGCTGCCGACCTGAATGCGCGCCCGATCGCTCTTCAGGCAATCCTTGATCTTCTTCTCGACCGTCCGGTTGTTGCGCTTTTCCTCCATGTCGATGAAGTCGATGACGATCAGACCCGCGAGATCGCGCAGACGGAGCTGCCGCGCGACTTCCTCGGCGGCCTCCATATTGGTCTGGAACGCCGTATCCTCGATCGAGTGCTCGCGCGTCGAGCGTCCCGAATTGACGTCGATGGCAACCAATGCCTCGGTCTGATTGATGATGATGTACCCGCCGGACTTCAGCGTGACATGCGGATGCACCATCTTTTCAAGCTGCGATTCGATGCCCTGGCGCGCGAAGATCGGCGTCTGATCCCGATAGGGCTGCACCACCTTCGCCTGGCTCGGCATCAGCATCCGCATGAAGTCCTTGGCTTCACGGTAACCGGCCTCGCCGGCGACGAGGATCTCGTCGATATCCTTGTTGTAGAGGTCGCGGATCGATCGCTTGATCAGGCTGCCCTCTTCGTAGACCAGGGCCGGGGCGATCGACGACAGCGTCAGATTGCGGACGGTCTCCCACAACCGCATCAGATACTCGTAGTCGCGCTTGACCTCGGGCTTCGTCCGGTTCGCGCCGGCGGTGCGCAGGATGATGCCCATGCCCTTCGGCACGTCGAGATCGCGCACGACATCTTTTAGACGCTTGCGGTCGGACGCGTTGGTGATCTTGCGGGAAATGCCGCCGCCGCGCGCCGTATTCGGCATCAGAACCGAATAGCGACCGGCGAGGGACAGGTAAGTGGTCAGCGCCGCGCCCTTGTTGCCGCGTTCCTCCTTGACCACCTGGACCAGCAGAATCTGGCGCCGCTTGATTACTTCCTGGATCTTGTACTGGCGGCGGGGGCGGCTCTGGCGAACCGGGACCTCCTCCATCGCATCCTCGGAGCCGATTTCATCGATCTGCTCCGATTCGTCGCCATTCGCCTCGTCATTGGCATCGCCGTCGCTTGTCGAGCGGCCCCGACCGCGCCGAGCTCTGCTGCTGCGTCGACCGCGTTGCGATTGACTAGAGGTCGGCTCGTCGTCGCCATCGGAATCGTCGGCGTCGGTCTCCGCGGCGTCGCCTGCCGACTCGCCTTGCGGCATCCCGGCGGCTTCTACGTTGGGCTGATCCCGGTCTTCGGATGATTCGCTGCCGTCGCCCGACGCGGGTTCGCCGTCCTGCGAATCGACGGTCTCCGAGATGCTTTCCTCGTCGTTGCGCTCGGCCGCCTTATTCCGCGACCCCCTGCGGCTACGCCCACGGCTGGGGCGCGGCTCGTCAGCCTCGTCCTCTTCCTCCTGGACGCGGGCAAGCTCTTCGTCGATCAACGCCTGCCGGTCGGCCTTGGGAATCTGGTAGTAGTCCGGATGGATTTCGCTGAAGGCAAGAAAGCCGTGGCGGTTGCCGCCATATTCGACGAAGGCGGCCTGCAGTGACGGCTCGACCCGTGTCACCTTGGCCAGATAGATGTTTCCCTTAAGCTGCTTCTTGTGCTCCGATTCGAAATCGAATTCCTCGATCCGACTACCGCGGACGACGACGACCCGCGTCTCCTCCGGGTGGGACGCGTCGATCAGCATTTTGTTTGCCATGAATGGACTCCCGGGCGCTCGCGCCGGGCCGTAACGAGGCGTGTGAAGCCTGCGGGACGACCGTGGGGCGCGAGCCCGTAAGGGGTGTGATTCGCTGCCGTTCCTCTCCGCGCGGCGACGACCGTCCGGCCCGGGAAGGGCTGGCGATGAACGTCGGGCTATAAGCGGAGGCTGACGACAAAATCACGACCTGCAACAATTGGATGGCCGCTGTAGCGGCCGACGAAACGCGCGGACCGGCTGCTGTTTCGAACAGGGCGCATCCGCATCGTTGGAAAATCGCCTGGAGCTGCGCTCCAGTATCGATTGAAAATCTTCCGAGAGGCTGATGACCGGTGTCGATGCCGCCAAGGATCCAAGTGCCGCAACCGCTGCAACCAGACGCTGGCGTCCACTGGCGGTTCCGCTTTCGACCCGACGACGACACGGTCCTCCCGTCATAGTCAGCCTCGACTGCGCTTTTATGCTGGCCGAGGGCAAGAAACAAGGGGAACATCGCAAGGGAGGTAGCGCGGTACCGATCTGCCAAGGCCAACGCAAGCTTTGGCCGCTAGCGAAGGGCAAGAGCAAGCAAAGCCTGTCCCGATCTTACGGAACTGGCGATGGAACGCGCGGGAGCATTGTCGAATCCGATGCGGCTTTCGCCCCAGTCTGATCATCTTTATGGCGTTCGACCAGACTAGAGTCGGGTCAAAAGTTGGCTCCGCCTCGGCTAGGTGCGGCGAGGATTACCAGATGGGAGCACTGGCTGGATCGAGGGGCATGACACGCTTCGTCCAAACACTGGTTTCCGGCTGTCGGGGATGGCTTACGGTCGCGGCATTGACGCTGCTTGCGATCTTGGCCTGGCGGGGGGAGGCAGACGCTCGGGACTTGGTCATTACCGACATGAGCCAGAGTGCCGAAGAGGGCGAATACACCGCATCCTTCGTCCTGCGAGGCAAACCCCAGACCCGCATATTGCGGCTTGCCAATCCCGATCGGGTCGCGATCGACTTCATCGATACGCTTTCGGCCGCTTCAATCGCGGTACCGCCGGACAACGGTTTCGTCGAGAGCATCCGCCACGGGCTCGTCTCCAGCAACCGCTATCGTTTCATCTTTCGCCTCAAGCGACAGGCATCCGCCGCGATCCGGACCGAGGAAAGTCCGGACGGGCAGGTCATTATCCTGTCGATTCAGCCGTCGGACGCGGCACCCGCGCCCGTGGCGTCCGTCGAAACACCGGGCGCACAGCCCGATGCCACTGACTCGAAACAGAACGCGGCGAAGCCCGAACGGAAGCTGACGATCGTGCTCGATCCCGGCCACGGCGGAATCGACAATGGCGCGGTGTCGCGCTCCGGCACGCATGAGAAGGATATCAATCTGGAACTGGCGTTCGCCCTGAGGGATTCGCTGCTCGCCAAGGGTGGCGTCAGAGTGGTTTTGACCCGCGAAGATGACACCTTCATTCCATTGGACGCGCGGGCCGCCGCCGGCCGCCGGGAGCGGGCCGATCTTTTCATCTCGATCCACGCCGATTCGATTCGCCAATCCGCTTTGCGCGGCGCGACAGTCTATACGCTTTCGGAAACGGCATCGGACGAGCTGTCTCGGCAGGTCGCCGCCGCGGAAAATGCCTCTGACCGCTTTGCCGGCGAAGAATGGCAGAAGGAAAAACCGGACGTCTTCGACATCCTGCTGGATCTCACGCGCCGGGAAACCGTCAGCTTCTCGGAGCACTTCGCGACGTCGCTCGTCCACGATCTGGCCACGCGCGACATCCGCCTGATCAATCGACCCAAGCGGTCGGCGGGGTTCAAGGTTCTAAAGGCGCCGGATGTTCCCTCTGTCCTGGTCGAATTCGGTTTTCTTTCCAACCGTCAGGACGAAAAGCTCTTGCAGGATGATGCCTGGCGCAAAGAGGTGGCCGCCGCCACGGCGGATGCTGTGATGAATTTTTTCGGGGGAACGGAGCAGGGAGGACGACGAGGCTGCACTGCAGCCGACGAGTGTGATAAATCGACAACGAAGACGGCAATTGATCGACCGAAAGCCGATTGAGTTCACGGCCTTGCCGCAATTGCCGACAACAAGGTTGATGGATTGAATGCGGAAAAGGGCAATCGTTCGTCCAGACCGTATTTATAGACCTGCCGGATGGCCAATCGGCGCCATGATCGGGTAGGAGACCGAACCGGAGTGTCGCACCTGGGGCGGACGGAGTTTTTATGATTAGACTGCTCGGCTATTTCTTCGGAATCGGAGCCATCTTCTTCCTGATCGTGGCGGGTGGTTTTGCCTGGTACGTCGAGAAGATGGCGCAGGATTTGCCGGACTATCAGGTGCTGGCCGACTACGAGCCGCCGGTGACGACGCGGGTTCACGCTTCGGACGGCTCGCTCATGGCCGAATATGCGCGCCAACGCCGTTTGTTTCTGCCGATCCAAGCGATCCCCGATCTGGTCAAGAACGCGTTTCTCTCGGCCGAAGACAAGAACTTCTATCAGCATCCCGGCATCGACCTCGAAGGTGTCGCCCGTGCCGTCCTGGTCCTGGCCAAGGGTGGGCGCATGCAGGGCGCTTCGACGATCACCCAGCAGGTCGCCAAGAACTTTCTGTTGACGAACGAGCGCACGCTGGATCGCAAGGTGAAGGAAGCGATCCTTTCGCTGCGCATCGAGCAAGCCTATTCGAAAGACAAGATCTTCGAGCTTTATCTCAACGAGATCTACCTCGGGCTCGGCTCCTATGGCATCGCCGCGGCGTCGCTGGCCTATTTCGACAAGCCGGTCAGCGAGCTGACGATCGAGGAATCGGCTTATCTCGCGGCGCTGCCCAAGGCGCCGGAGAACTACAATCCGTTCCGCGACGAAGACAAGGCGCTCGAGCGTCGGAACTGGGTCATCGATCAGATGGCCACGAACCAGATTATCACCGATGCCGAGGCCGTCGAGGCTCAGCAAAAGCCGTTGGGCGTCAATCCTCGCTCATCCGACACCTATCTGGCGGCAGCAGAGTATTTCACTGAGGATGTCCGGCGCGAGATCATACAGCGCTATGGGGTCGATGCGCTCTACGAAGGCGGATTGTCAGTCCGAACGACGCTTGATCCACAGCTGCAGGCCGAAGCGCGCGCCGCGCTGCAGCGTGGGCTGGTCAAATATGACGAGGCGCGTGGGTTTCGGGGCGCGGTGACGCGGATCGACATTGGAAGCGACTGGGGGCCGGCGCTCGGCAAGGTCGAACCGCTCGCGGACGTGCCCGAGTGGCGCTTGGCGGTGGTTCTCGCCACCGACAGCGACCGGATCAGCATCGGCCTTCAGCCGGCACGCCAGGTCTCCGGCGCGCTCGGCCCAAAACGCGAAGTCGGCACGGTCGCGCTCGCCGACATGAAGTGGGCGATGCGGCTTAACACCAAAGAGCGACAGGGCACGGTGAAGTCGGCCTCGGATGTCGTCTCGCGCGGTGACGTCGTCTATGTCGAGAAAGTCGAGGATGGCTATCGGCTCCGCCAACCGCCGAAGATTCAGGGCGCGCTGGTCGCGATGGAACCGCAGACCGGCCGCGTCTTGGCCATGGTCGGCGGCTTCTCCTTCGCCGAGTCGGAATTCAACCGGGCTTCGCAGGCCTATCGGCAGCCCGGATCGTCGTTCAAACCGTTCGTCTACGCCGCGGCCCTCGACAATGGCTACACCCCCGCGTCCGTCATCCTCGACGCGCCGATTTCACTGCCCGACGGCAATGGCGGTTTCTGGGAGCCGTCCAATTACGGCGGCGGCTCCGCCGGCCCATCGACACTGCGCCTGGGAATCGAAAAGAGCCGCAACCTCATGACGGTCCGTCTGGCCAAGGACATGGGCATGCAACTCGTCGCCGAATACGCGGAACGGTTCGGCATATACGACAAGCTCTTGCCCTATCTTCCCATGGCGCTCGGCGCGGGCGAAACGACGGTCCTGCGGATGGTGTCGGCATTTTCGACGATCGCCAATGGTGGGCGTTCGCTTGAGCCCTCGCTGATCGATCGCATCCAGGACCGGTATGGACGCACGATCTACAAACACGATCAGCGCCAATGCCAGTCGTGCGATGCGACCCGATATGACGGCCAGCCCGAGCCGGAGCTGATCGACGAACGTGATCAGATCCTTGATCCGATGACGGCCTACCAGATCACCTCGATGATGGAAGGCGTCGTGCAGCGCGGTACCGCGACCAAGGTGAAGGAACTCGGCGTTCCGATTGCCGGCAAGACCGGGACGACCAATGAGGAGAAGGACGTCTGGTTCGTTGGCTTCACGCCGGGTATCGTCACCGGTGTCTTCCTCGGCTACGACAATCCGACGCCGATGGGCCGCGGAGCGACGGGTGGCGGAATGGCTGCCCCGGTCTTCATCGATTTCATGCGGGAGGCTTTGAAAGACCGTAAGCCGATCGAGTTCCAACCTCCGGAGGGCATGGAGATCATCGCCGTCAACCGGAAGTCCGGCATGCGCGCCAGCGGCTCGGGACCCGACGTCATCATGGAGGCGTTCAAGCCCGGAACCGGCCCGTCGGATGCCTACCAGGTCATCGGCATGGACGAGGTCGCGTCGGGTTTCGGCTCCGGCGAGGTCTCGCAGGAAGCCGAGCAGGCCATCGTCCAGGGCGCTGGCGGGCTGTTCTAGCCAAGCGCCGCCATCGGCGTTATAGACGCTTCAAGGGCGGGCTTACCGCCCGTTTCCTTGCGTAAAGCGCTCCGCGGTCGTCGGGGCGGCATTCAAATTACCAGCGAAGCAGGAGATTGCGGCATGCGTGCCGAGATCGAGACTATGGTCGACGAAATCAAGCAGGCCATAAGCCTGCTGAGGAGGCATCTTTGACTGGGATCAATCCCTCAAGCGCCTCGATCATCTGAACCAGAAAGCGGAAGATCCGTCGATCTGGGACGATGCGGCGGAGGCGCAGAAGCTGATGCGCGAGCGCCAGCATCTCGACGAAGCGGTCAGCTCCATCAAGCGCCTCGACCAGTCGCTCAGCGATAACGTCGAACTCATCGCCATGGGCGAGGAGGAGGGCGATTCTGAGATCGTGACGGAAGCCGAAAAGGCGATCCGCGGAATTCGGGCCGACGTCGACAAACGGCAGATCGAGGCGTTGCTGGCGGGCGAGGCCGATTCCAACGACACCTATGTCGAGGTCCATTCCGGTGCCGGTGGCACCGAGAGCCAGGACTGGGCGGCCATGCTTTTGCGCATGTATATGCGCTGGGCCGACCGCTCCAAGATGAAGGTGGAGGTTCTCGAGGAACATGCCGGCGAAGAGGCAGGCATCAAATCGGCGACGCTGCTCATTAAGGGCCACAACGCCTATGGCTGGATGAAAACCGAATCGGGCGTGCATCGCCTCGTGCGGATTTCGCCGTATGATAGCCAGGCGCGACGCCACACGTCCTTTGCGTCGGTTTGGGTGTATCCGGTGATCGACGACACGATCCAGATCGACGTGTCCGAGTCCGACGTGCGTATCGATACCTATCGCGCGTCCGGCGCCGGCGGTCAGCACGTCAATACGACGGATTCGGCCGTGCGCATCACTCATTTGGCGACCGGCATCGTCGTTCAGTGTCAGGCCGAGCGCTCACAGCACAAGAACCGCGCAACGGCGTGGAACATGTTGCGCGCGCGGCTCTACGAGGCCGAACTCGAGCGGCGCGAGGAAGAGGCGAGTGCCGAGGCCGCATCGAAGACCGATATCGGCTGGGGTCACCAGATCCGGTCTTACGTCCTGCAGCCGTATCAGCTGGTGAAGGACTTGCGCACCGGCGTGGAGAGCACGTCACCCCAAGACGTGCTGGATGGCTACATCGACGAGTTCATGGAAGCGGCACTGGCCCATCGCGTGCATGGCAGCGACGTGGAAGTCGAAGATATCGCCTGAGAACAGGATGGACGGGCGGGTAAAGGCCAGCCGTCAGCTGAGCGCGCCTATCCTCAGGCCGATGCGACGAAATCGCGCCGGGTCGACGGCTCGGTCATCGCGCCGCACTTCGTAGTGAAGGTGGGGGCCGGTGCTACGCCCGGTGCTGCCGACCTCGCCGATCTTGGTGCCTTTCGCGACGGTCTGGCCCACGCTAACGTCGACCCGCAACATATGTGCGTATCGAGTGGTAATGCCGTTGCCGTGGTCGATTTCGACGAGGTTGCCGTAACCACCGGCGCGGCCGGCTTTAGTGACGGTGCCGGGCGCGGTGGCCGGGACCGGCGTGCCTGCCGCCGCGGCATAATCGTCGCCCGAATGCAATCCGCGCCGTCCGAGAAAGGGATCGGAGCGAATTCCGAACGAGCTGGAGAGGCGGCTGCCGGGCAGCGGCGCCGATATCGGCAGTGTTGCCGCCACCGAATGAACCTTCTGCAAAGATGCCAGGGCCGTATCGAGTTCGGCATAGGAGTCTTCGAAATCATAGTCGATCGGGACCGGCTCGAACGGACCACCCGTGGCGGTATGGTCATCGAGCTCCGGAACGTCGATCCCGGCCGCCTTCAGTGCCGCGGCGATTTTGAGCGTTCGTGTCCGGGCCGTCTCCGCCATACTCTGTAGATGTTCGATCTGACGAAATTCGGCGATGTCGATGGAGCGTCCGACCTCGCGGATCATCGCGTCAGCGACCTGGGTCTTCCCGGCCAATTCGGCGGGCGCCGCCGAGGAGGGACGCAACCCGGTGGTGAAAGCGGCCCGCTCGCCGAGCGAGCCGGTACGGATCGGATCAACGATGGCCGCAGCGGGCTGCGAAACCACCGCGCCGACCTCGTCCTCGACGAGCGAGTCAAGCACCCCCATGGGCAAATCTGCTATCTCGAGCCGGGGATTGGGTGTGGGCAGGGGAATCGACGCCAGGGCGACCCCCACCTCTTGGGCGCGTTCATACAAGGGGCGCAACTTGTCGTAGCGGGCGGTGAGCTCCTCCTGCTGATCGAGAAGCACGTCGACCTTTGTCTCGACGATCTTTTGCGAAATCATCTGCCGGCTGGTGACTGTGTCGAGTTGCGAACGCAGCGATGCGATCCGCTGTTCGTAATCCTGACGGATCTGGGCTTGTCGCGCGGTCAGCCGCGCCGCGATATCGTCTTGCATGAGGAACCAGGTCGGCGCCGCTACAATGGTCAGAGAGATCAGAGCCGCAAAGGCCGTTCCGAGCAGAAGCGACCGTCGCCCCACCGTGAAATGGCGAACCTGTTCGCCGCGGGCGATGATGATGGTGTGAGGCTCGCGGTACTCCCCAAAGGTTCGTCTGTGTTTGCTCGCCGCCATTTCCCGTTCCTCGTTGATGGGACGGAGGCCCAGTCATCGATGAACCGATTGCACACGATTAAGGTTAACGATCCTTTGCCTGTTGCTCACAATTCCGCTTCTCAGCTGGAAAGCGGCGATAGCGAGCGATAGAAGGTTGGGGTCAACCCCGCTTCGGATCGGGCGCGATCGTTGAAGGGCGCTTTTACCTGGCCGCGGAAACTCGCGCGAACGAGTTCTTGAAAGCGCTCGGCGGGATCGCGCCGTTCCCGGGCGCAGAGGAACCGGAACCACTTGGCGCCGATCGCCACATGCTTTTTCTCGTCGCGATAGATGATTTCCAGGATGGCCGCGGTGTCGGCGTCGCCGACACCTTCCAGTTTTTCCAGAAGCGAGGGCGTCACATCCAGCCCCCGCGCTTCGAGGATCAGCGGAACGATCGCGAGGCGGGCGCCGAGATCATGCGCCGTTGCCTCCACGGCCTCCCACAATCCGTCATGGGCGGGCAGGGCGCCATAGTGGGAGCCGAGGGCTTCCAGCCTTCGCGCCAACAGGCGGAAGTGCTTGGCCTCTTCCAGCGCGACGGTCATCCAGCCATCGAAGAACGAGCGCGGCACCGCTTCGCTGGCAAAGCGGGCGACGATGTCGAGCGCGAGATCGATGGCGTTCAGCTCGATGTGGGCAATCGCGTGGATCAGAGCGATGCGGCCCTCGACCGTGTGCACGGAGCGCCGTTTGACCTTGCGCGGCGAAACGAGAATCGGGGCGGCCGGGCGGCCGGGCCGATCTGGCAGCGCAGGATCCCCAGGAGCGTGCAGGCCTATGCGCCGGCCGAACCAGAGGCGGCAGGCGAGGTTGGTGCGCTCCACCTTGGCGTCGAGGTCGCTTTCGCGCAGCGCTTCGATGGTTGCCTGCCGCAGTGTCGAGGGTTCCTTGCTGGCTCTGCTCATGTGGCGGATGCAAATTGACGCGCGGCTTCCAGCACCTCCTCGGCGTGACCGGGCACTTTCACCTTCTGCCAGAGCCGGATGATCTTGCCGTCCGGACCGACCAGCGCGGTGGTGCGTTCGACGCCCATGTAACGTCGGCCATACATGCTCTTCTCGACCCAAACCCCGTAGGCGTCGAGCAGCAGCTTTTCCTCGTCCGACAGGAGACAGACGGTTAGATCGTGCTTGTCCTTGAATTTGCCATGCTTTTTGACCGTATCCGGCGAGACCCCGAATACCGGGACACCGAGGGAATCGAATTCGCCCTTCAGCCGCGAGAAATCGACAGCTTCAACCGTGCAACCGGAGGTATCGTCCTTTGGATAGAAATAAAGGACGAATGGCGTGCCCTTCAGGTCATCGCGAGAGACGATTTCCCCCTTGTCATCCGGCAAGCGGAATTCGGGGCAGGTATCGCCGGCTGAAAGTGCCATCATGTCGTCCTATTGAGATCAGGGGCCTGAGAAATCAGCCTTGGGATGTTTTGTGAACCTTGGCTGCCAGAATTTTTTATCAATATCTCTATTGTGTTGGAGCGGCCATGCCGCCCTCGGCGCATTTTCAGGAGCGAGAATGAGCATCTTTTCGCGTGAGATGGCATGGAGACAGGGCGCGCGGCGTTCGGCGCGCGCGTGATCGGCCCATGAAAACAGCGATTCGGGTTGTCGCCGGGCTTGCCAGTCTCGCCATATTCGTTGTTCTGGCGCTCGCCATCGCCATTAGCGCACTGCTGTGGACCGATCGCGGCAAAGACTTGCTGCGTTGGCAGACCGAACGGATCGCCTCGGCGTTTGTCGGGCCAGCCTTCTCGGTTGAGTTCGGTCGCCAGCAAGTCGGATTCGGTCCGGCGGGAACTCTTGGTATTCGCTTTTCCGACGTCGCGATCAAGAATCGGCGGACCGGTCAAGCGGTTGGAACCGCCGGCAGCGTCCGGGCGGGTGTCGGCCTGGGCGCGCTCTTTGGTGGGGGGCTCGCCGTCAATCGCCTCTCAGTCGAGACCGTGCGTCTCGACCCGTCCGTCCTCGACCATCTGCTGTCCGACAAGGAGTTTGTACCGGAAGACTTCTTTTCCGGTCTCGACCGCCCTTTCGTCGCTATCGAAGCTATCGGGCTGCGCGGCATCGAGGTCAGCGATCTCGCCGTGCTTGGCCGGGACGCGGACCGACTTGAAAGCTTCCGGATCGCGGCCGATGCCGCCGGCCATTTCACGATCGACGCGAAGGGCATCGTTGCTGATCAAGCACTGGCTTTGTCCGGGACAGCCACGCTCGATCCGAACCGGCAGCGAATTGTCGAGCTCGCGGCAAGAACGTCCGAGCAGGAACTGCGGTGGGGCAGGGTGACGGCGAATGGCGATCACGACGCGCTCGGGCTCGTGTTGCCGGCAAGTTTCGCCGTTTCGCTCGCCACGACCGCGTCCGGCCGCCGTGTCACCGCGAGCGTGAACGGTCATGACGGCCGGATCGTTGGCAAGGCCACGCAACCTGTGGCTTCGGTTAGGGGCAGCGTCAGCCTTGCGGAAGGCGAGGACCACCTGACGATCAGCGATGGGCGCGTCGATTTCGGGACGGCCGAGGCGGAGTTCGCTGGCCGGATCGCTCTGATCCCGGACGGTTCCGGGCGCCTTCGCCTGGAACTTCGCACCACTCGGCTGGCCTCGACGGCAGGACGCTCTGATGTGGCGACATCAGCGTCGTTCAAGGCGGTGGGAGCAGTACATTTCGGTGGGGCGTACGTCGCATTGGATGAATTGTCCCTGAAAACCGATCGCGGCGAACTGGCCGGAACTGGCGAACTCACCGGCCTGAATCCCGCGGACCGGGTTCGGCTGGAACTGACCGCAACTGCGCTGGCGGCTGCGGACATCAGAGCGTTCTGGCCGTTCTTCATCGCCGGCAAGGCGCGCGATTGGGTGCTGGCCCATGTTGGAGAGGCCGGATCAGTGCCGACGGGTTCGCTCGCTCTGGATATCAGTCTTGCGCGGCTTGCCGAGATCGCAGTGCCGGACGAGGGACCAATCGGGGATGAAGTGCGGCTTGCGCTCGATTTCGAGGATGGCACCTTCGCGACGATCGGCGACATGCCCGCCGTCGAGACCGTTTCTGGAACGCTGGACTATCGCGACGGTACGACGCTGATCACGGTCGCGGCAGGAAGCATCACCGGCTTTTCGAGCCTCGACATCGTGCCGTCGTCGTTGGATTTCGTTCGGGCGGACCATGGCGTGGCCGCGTCACTGTCCCTCAATCTCGTCGGCGATGCGCCGGCGCTGCTTCGGCTGGCCGACCGCGGGCCGGTGGGGGCTTTGCGAAAGTTCGGCTGGCGGAGCGACGACGTGACCGGCCGAGCGAAGGTCGGGGTCGGAGCGGCATTTCTTCTCGGTCAACCGGCGCCGGAACAAGAGCGGCTGGAGAACTGGTCGGTCTTCGCCGATCTCGATGGGGTCGACCTCAAACGCCAGATCGATGGGCGCGAGATCAGGGCGGTCTCCGGCATGGTCACGATTGCCCCCGGCGCGACCATCGGGGATGTCTCGGCTGTGATCGACGGGATTCCCGCCAGGGTAGAGTTTTCTCAACCGATCGGGCCGAATCCGATCGGCGAGGCGACGCTCGATGTGACTGCGCGATTGACCGGCGACGAGGTTCGTGCGGCGTTGCCGATGCTCGGCGAGATCGTCGATGGCCCGCTGTCGGCGCGTTTGACGCGCGTCCAGGACGGATTTCACGCCCAGCTCGATCTCGGGACGGCGCGACTTGACATGCCGGCGGTTGGCTGGAGCAAAGGTCCGGGTGTCCCTGCAACTCTCGCCTTCGATCTCAGCGTTTCGGGCAAGCTGATCTCGATGCGCAATGTCGAATTGTCGGGAGAGGGTTTTTCGGCCAAAGGCAGCATCGAAGCCGACAACTCCGGTCTCAGGAGAGTGACGCTGGATAGTGCGGCTCTAAATCGGGGCGACGACATCTCCGGACAGCTCATACGCGGCGACGACGGGTATGTGCTTGACATGACCGGGCGCAGCCTGGACGCCCGGGCGATGCTCGATCGGCTTCGCCGGGAAGGCCTGGTGGCGAAACCGGGCCAAGCGAGTAAAAGCAAGGCCGTCAACGCCACGATCGTGCTCAAGCGCTTGCTGGGTTTTGACGGCGAGGAGTTTCGGGATGCAACGATTCGCTACAAAGCCGGGGGAGCGATTTCGCTTTCTGCCCACACCGTAGCCGGCCGTTCGATCGAGCTCGCCGTCCGGCCACACGGGGCGGATCGGATGATCAGTCTTGCCACCGACGACGCTGGATCGCTGCTCCGGTTCGGCGGGCTTTATAGGCGCATGCAGGGTGGCAGCGCACGCTTGCAGCTCTCGGGATTGGCATCAGGTGGTTTTAGCGGCGCTTTGACGCTCCAAGATTTCACCTTGGTGGATGAACCGAGATTGGCAAACCTGGTCGGGACCACGCGTGCCGGGAGCCAAAGCTTGGCGGGCGCGATCGGCCGCGACCTCGAAGTATCGCGAGCCTATTTCGACTCCGCGTCCGTCGACCTTGCCTGGGAAGGCGGCCGTCTTGTTGCGCAGGATGGCATTCTGCGCGGCCCGATCTTCGGCTCGAGCTTCGAAGGCACCATCTACGACTCTCGCGAGCAGATCGACATATCCGGCTCGTTCATGCCGGCTTACGCAATCAACCGGTTGTTCGGAGCCCTGCCGTTTGTCGGCGGCATTCTGGGCAACGGGGCCGAGGGCGCGCTGATCGGAATAACCTACCGATTGGCTGGCGCCTTCGGCGATCCGACTCTGACCGTTAATCCGATATCGGCGATCGCGCCGGGGATATTTCGCAGGATCTTCGAATATTAGCTCCTCGGAGGATCAGACGCTTCAGGCAACCGGCCGCACGAGAACGTGCTTTTTGCGCCCGACCGACAGTTTGGCCACGCCTTCGGCGAGGTTCTGCGGTCCCACCATAAGCCGCTCGTCAGAAACCGACACGTCGTTGAGGCGAACCGCGCCGCCCTTCACATGCCGGCGCGCCTCGCCATTCGATGCCGCAAGCCCAGCCGACACGAGCAGCGACAGAAGTCCGATGCCGGATTCAAAGGACGCCGCCGACACCTCGATCGTCGGCAATGTGTCGGCCAGCGCGCCTTCCTCGAATGTCTTGCGGGCCGTCTCGGACGCCTCGTCGGCGGCCTCGCGCCCATGCAGCATCGCCGTGACTTCGTTGGCGAGGCGCTTCTTCGCCTCATTGATTTCCGACCCGCCAAGCGCTTCCAGCCGCGCGATCTCGTCCATCGGCAGCGTCGTGTACAGCTTGAGGAAGCGGCCGACGTCGGCGTCCTCGGTGTTTCGCCAATACTGCCAGAAATCGTAAGGCGAGAGCATGTCGGCATTCAGCCAGATCGCGCCGCTGGCGGTCTTGCCCATCTTGGCGCCCGAAGCGGTGGTCAGGAGCGGCGAGGTGAGGGCGAACAGCTCCGCCCCATCCATGCGCCGGCCAAGGTCGATGCCGTTGACGATATTGCCCCATTGATCCGAGCCACCCATCTGCAGCCGGCAGCCAAAGCGGCGATAAAGCTCGACGAAATCGTAGGCCTGCAGGATCATGTAGTTGAATTCGAGGAAGGACAGCGACTGCTCGCGATCCAGCCGCAGCTTGACCGAATCGAAGGACAGCATCCGATTGACCGAGAAATGGCGTCCGACATCCCGCAGGAACGACACGTAGTTGAGGTCGAGAAGCCAGTCGGCATTGTCGATCATGACGGCATCGTTCGGACCCTCGCCGAAGCGGATATAGCGCTCGAAGGAGCGCCTGATCCCGGCAAGATTCTGCTGGATTCCCTCCACCGTCTGCAGCTTGCGCGCTTCGTCCTTGAAGGACGGGTCGCCGATCATGCCGGTGCCGCCGCCCATCAACGCGATCGGGCGATGGCCGGTCTCCTGCATCCAGTGCAGCATCATGATCTGCATCAGCGATCCGACATGGAGGCTGGCCGCCGTCGGGTCGAAACCGATATAGCCGGTGACGGTCTCGGTGCGAAACAGCTCATCGAGGGCGGCGTCGCCGGATGTCTGGTGAATGAAGCCGCGTTCGCAGAGCGTCGCGAGAAACTCGGACTTGAAACCGATCATGGGATAGTGATCCTGAGAGGTTCATGGGAACGCTGAGGTTCCTTCGTTCGTCGAGAGCCGTTTACCAGCCCTGACCAACAATTCCAGATGCGGAGCCGATTTTGGCCGAAACGCCCCAACGCCGAGCGATCGGTCTGATGAGCGGAACCTCGCTCGACGGGATTGACGTGGCGCTCCTCGATACCAACGGAGACGGCCTCGTGAAGCGCGGGCCGGCGCGGGTCTATGAATATGATGCGGCATTCCGGCGCCGTCTCGCCGAGGGGCTCGAAACAGCGAAGTCGATCATCCGCCGGACCGATCGTCCCGGTGATCTGCAAGCCTTGGAAACTGAATTGACCCGGCGCCACGCGGAGGCGGTGCGGCGCTATTTCGCCGATTGCGACGTCGACTCCGCGACCGTCGACGTCGTTGGCTTTCATGGCCAGACCGTGCTGCACCGGCCCGACAAGGCAGTGACGGTGCAACTCGGGAACGGTCAGCTGCTTGCGGACATGCTCGGACTGCCGGTCGTCTTCGACATGCGCACGAACGACATGGCCGAGGGCGGGCAGGGCGCACCGCTGGTTCCCGCCTATCATGCGGCGCTGGCGAAGAATCTGGCGCCAGAATGCCGGGAACTCCCGGTTGTCTTCGTCAATATCGGCGGCATTTCCAACGTCACCTATCTCGACGGCGAGCATGACCCGATCGCTTTCGATTCCGGTCCCGGCAACGCCTTGCTCGACCAGTGGCTGGACCGCGAGGCGGGAATTCCCTTCGACCAGAACGGCGCGATCGCCAGCGAGGGCGGTATCCTGTCCGCGCTTTCGGAACCCTATCTGTCCGCCGATTTCTTCGCGCGAGCGGCGCCGAAGTCGCTCGACCGGTTCGATTTTGCCGTTCCGCCGCCCGGCGCCGGCTCGCTGGAGGACGTCGCCCGCACCCTCTGCTTCGTCAGCGCGCAAGCCATTCTCAAGGCGGCCGCGCATTTTCCCGAACCGCCGAAACTGTGGATCGTCTGCGGCGGCGGGCGGCGGCATCCGGCGATCATGGCCGATCTTCGCAATGGCGCCGCGCCGCATGCTCGCGTCGTCACGGCCGAGGAGGTCGGCTTCGACGGCGACGCAGTGGAGGCGGAGGCCTGGGCCTATCTCGCGGTCCGCTCGCTCGACGGGAGGCCGCTGACATGGCCGACGACCACCGGCTGCCGCGAGCCGTCGAGCGGCGGCAGCCTCGTGCGACCCGCCTTAAGGCGGGTCGCGTCGGTGTGACATGGCAAGCCGCTTTGCACCGAGGTCATTGGCTATCTCAGCCGTTTGGGCCTGGGGTCCGACAATTCGCCGGCCAGCCGTCGATCGAGATAGTCGGCGCATTCGGCAAGCAGCTGGTCGGTATGTTCGGTGAAGAAGTGGTTCGCACCCTCCATCGTATTCTGGGTGATGACGATACCCTTTTGCGTCTTCAGCTTGTCGACGAGCGTCTGCACGTCCTTGGGCGGCGCCACGCGATCCTGATCGCCATGAATGATCAGGCCTGACGAGGGGCAGGGCGCCAGGAACGAGAAATCGTAAGAGTTCGGCTGCGGAGCAATCGACAGGAAGCCTTCGATCTCGGGGCGACGCATTAACAGCTGCATGCCGATCCAGGCGCCGAAGGAATAGCCAGCCACCCAGCACTGCTTGGAATCGGGATGCAGGCTCTGCACCCAGTCGAGCGCCGAGGCGGCGTCCGAGAGTTCGCCGGCGCCATGATCGAATTCGCCCTGGCTGCGGCCAATGCTGCGGAAGTTAAAGCGTAGCGTCGTGAAACCGCGTTCGACGAACATATAGAAAAGCTGATAAACGATCTGATTGTTCATCGTGCCGCCGAACCGCGGATGCGGATGCAGGACGATGGCGATCGGGGCGTTCTTCTCCTTGGCGGCCTGGTACCGGCCTTCCAGGCGGCCGGCAGGGCCATTGAAGATCACTTCGGGCATAATTCATCTTCCTTGGCGAGCAGGATTGCTCGGCGGGACGCTTCTTGACGAAGCCAAAGCGGCCTCGTAAGCTCTAGTTTAGAATGATTCAAAACTACCGGCCGACGTTGAAGGCGTCTTTTAGTCCAAGCGCTGCGGAAAATTCAAGAATTTTGCGCCGACCGGCCATGAAATCGAACCGCTGCGAGAGCGAATGACCGCAAGCCAGCGACGCCTCTATCTGGATTACAACGCGACGGCGCCGCTGCTCGAGGAGGCACGGGACGCGCTCGTGTCGGCGCTCGACGCCGCCAATCCGTCGTCTGTCCATAGCGAGGGGCGCCACGCGCGGGCCCTGGTGGAGGAGGCGCGACGCTCGATCGCCCGCCTTTTGTGCTGCGATCCAGCCGACGTCGTCTTCACCAGCGGAGCGAGCGAGGCGGCCATGACAGCCCTCTCACAACGTTGGTTGATTGACGGGCGGGAGACGGAGATCAAAAAGCTCGCGGTCATCGACACCGATCACCCCTGCATTCGCGAAGGCGGCAGCTTCGCGGCGGATCACGTGACCCGTCTGCCGGTGGATGTAAATGGCATTGTGGACTGCGAGGCGCTTGCGGCCTGGGCCGCCGGGCTCGGCGAGGACAATGTCGGCCTGCTGGCGCTGACGCTGGCCAATTCCGAAACCGGCGTTCTGCAGCCCCTGGAGCGTATCCACGCTGCGATCGCCGGTTGCCCGGTGCGGCTGGTGATCGACGCCGTGCAGGCGGTTGGCCGCATTCCGATCGACCTTGCCGAGACGAGAGCCGACGTGTTGCTGGTTTCCGGCCACAAGCTCGGCGCGGCCAAGGGCGTCGGCGCTTTTGTCCTTCGTCATTCCACGACGCGTCCGTTTCCGCTGGTGCGGGGTGGCGGACAGGAGTCGGGGCGGCGGGCCGGTACCGAATCGGTTCCGGCGATAGCAAGCTTCGGCGCGGCTGCCGACGTGGCTCGTGAACGTCTGGAGAGCATGCCGGACCGGCTTGTGACACTGCGCCACCATCTCGAAGCGGCCATCCGGAAAGCGCTTCGAGGTGTCATTGTGCTCGGCGCTGACGCGGAACGGCTGCCGAACACGGTGGCAGTCGCGACTCCAGGGCTTCGCAGCGAAACTGCGCAGATGGCACTCGACCTTGCCGGTATTGCGATCTCGGCGGGGTCGGCGTGTTCGTCGGGCAAGGTCGGCCGCAGCCACGTCGTTGTCGCGATGGCGGAAGCGGGTCTGGCAATCTCGGCCGAGGAGGGAGCCATCCGCGTCAGTTTCGGTTATGAGACGAGCGCGGACGATCTAGACTGGTTCGTCAGGGAATATGCCGGATTGGCCAATCGCGTCACGCGCGCGCACCGACAAGATCACGCGGCATGAGGATTCGATCTTGCACTGCGGCTCCGGGAGCCTAAAAAGCAGGACGCCTCGTTGCTATATTAAGAGCCGCTTCGATGATATCGCGGCCGCACACGCCCAACCACCGGACCTTGAATCCGGCGAGTATGGAGAATTGGAATGCCTGCAGTCCAGGAGACCATCGATCAGGTCCGAAAGATCGACGTCGACCAGTACAAATACGGATTCGAGACGCTCATCGAGATGGATGTCGCCCCGAAGGGCCTTACCGAAGACACGATCAAGCTGATCTCGGCCAAGAAGAACGAGCCGCAATGGATGCTCGACTGGCGTCTCCAGGCTTTTGAGCGCTGGAAGACGATGGAAAGCCCGAGCTGGGCGCGGCTCGAATATCCGGAAATCGACTTCCAGGACATTCATTATTACGCTGCGCCCAAGTCGATGTCCGGGCCGGCCTCGCTGGACGAGGTAGATCCGGAAATTCTGCGCACCTATGAAAAGCTGGGTATCCCGCTGCGCGAGCAGGAGATTCTGGCTGGCGTCGTGAAGACCGTGGAGCCATCGGAGTTCGACGAGAATTCGCTGATGCCGCCGGGCTCCAACGGCTCCTCGCGGGTCGCGGTCGACGCCGTGTTCGATTCGGTGTCGGTCGCCACGACCTTCAAGAAGGAGCTCCAGAAGGCCGGCGTGATCTTCATGCCGATCTCCGAGGCGATCCGCGAGCACCCCGATCTGGTGAAGAAATATCTCGGCACGGTGGTCCCGGTCTCTGACAATTTCTTCGCAACGATGAATTCGGCGGTCTTCACCGACGGCTCCTTCGTCTACATCCCCAAGGGCGTTCGCTGCCCGATGGAACTGTCGACTTATTTCCGGATCAACGAGAAGAACACCGGCCAGTTCGAGCGCACGCTGATCATCGCCGACGAAGGCTCCTACGTTTCCTATCTGGAAGGCTGCACGGCGCCCCAGCGCGACGAAAACCAGTTGCACGCCGCCGTGGTCGAACTGATCGCGCTGGACGACGCCGAGATCAAATATTCGACGGTCCAGAACTGGTATCCGGGCGACAAGGACGGCAAGGGCGGCATCTACAATTTCGTCACCAAGCGTGGCGATTGTCGCGGCAAGCGCTCGAAGATTTCCTGGACGCAGGTCGAAACCGGCTCGGCCATCACCTGGAAGTACCCTTCGTGCATCCTGCGCGGCGACCACTCGCAGGGCGAATTCTACTCGATCGCCGTCTCCAACGGTCGCCAGCAGATCGACAGCGGCACCAAGATGCTGCATCTCGGCAAGAACACCACCAGCCGCATCATCTCGAAGGGGATTTCCGCCGGGCGCTCGAACAACACCTATCGCGGCCAGGTCTCGGCCCACCGCAAGGCGGCCGACGCGCGCAACTTCACACAGTGCGACTCGCTTCTGATCGGCAACGAGTGCGGCGCGCACACGGTCCCCTACATCGAGACCAAGAACGCCACCGCGCAGTTCGAGCACGAGGCAACCACCTCGAAAATCTCCGACGACCAGCTGTTCTACTGCATGCAGCGGGGCATTCCCGAGGAGGAGGCGGTGGCGCTGATCGTCAACGGCTTCGTCCGCGACGTGATCCAGCAGTTGCCGATGGAATTCGCCGTCGAGGCGCAGAAGCTGATCGGCATCAGCCTCGAGGGCTCGGTCGGATAATGTCGCGCCCCAACGCGCCGCAGGATGCCGCCCGCGACGAACGCCTGAGCGATATCGAAGATGAGATCGCGCAGGCCCGGGAGACGATCGGGATGGCGCAGGGAAATGCCACTGACTCGACCGTCGCCGACGCACTTGAAGCGCTTCAGAACGAGCGCGATCGTCTTCTGACAGAAATCCAATCGGCCGATGTCGCCGACAACACCGAACGTTGAAGAAAACACCGATGCTTGAAATCAAAAACCTTCATGCCCGCGTGGCGGACGACGAGACCGAAATCCTGCGTGGCGTCAACCTGACGGTCCAGGCCGGCGAGGTGGCCGCGATCATGGGGCCGAACGGCTCCGGCAAATCGACCCTGTCCTATATTCTCGCCGGCCGCAGCGATTACGAAGTGACCGAGGGCGACATCCTCTACAATGGCGAGTCGATCCTGGAGATGGACCCGGCCGAACGTGCCGCCGCGGGCGTTTTCCTCGCCTTCCAGTATCCGTTGGAAATTCCAGGCGTGGCGACGATGACGTTTCTCAAGACGGCGCTCAACTCCCAGCGCAAGGCGCGCGGCGAGGGCGAAATGACGACGCCGGACCTGATGCGCCGGGTGAAGGCGGCGGCGGCCGATCTGAAGATCGACGCGGCCATGCTGAAGCGCCCGCTCAATGTCGGATTTTCCGGCGGCGAGAAGAAGCGCGCCGAAATCCTGCAGATGGCGTTGCTGGAGCCCAAGCTCTGCGTCATGGACGAGACCGATTCCGGCCTCGACATCGACGCGCTGAAGATCGTCGCCGACGGGGTCAACGCGTTGCGTTCGCCGGAGCGGTCCTTCCTCGTAATCACTCACTATCAGCGGCTGCTTGACTACATCGTGCCGGACACGGTGCATGTCCTCTACAAGGGACGGATCATCAAGACCGGCAACAAGGAGTTGGCGCTGCAGCTTGAGAACGAGGGCTACAGCCAGATCATCGACGAGGCGGCGTGACGATGAATGTGCATCAGATGAACCCGCGGACGCCGGCGGAAACGGCGCTGATCGAGCGTGCCGAAAGCACCGGCGTTGTCGCCGACGCCAAGGATTCGGCGGTTGAGGCGCTGCGCCGCGATGGGCTGCCGAACCGGCGCGTCGAAGCCTGGCACTACACCGACCTGCGCTTGCTGATGAGCCGGCTGGAAGACAAGGGCACAGCAGCCGCAGGCCCGTCAGGCGAGGGGAGCACGCTGCTGGCGCCGCTGCTGCCGAACAGCCATGTCGTCGAGATCGGTGCGCCCGACAATGGCGCGGTGCCGGCAGGTGTCACGGTGTCGGCGATCACGGAAGCGGCGGATTGGAGCCGATCGCCGAACCACCTCGACCGGCCGGTCGATACGATCCGGCTTTTGAACGCGTCCTTTGGCGCGGCGGCCGTCGCTATCGAGGTCGCGCCGAACACCAACGTGACAGCGCCGCTGGAACTGCGTTCCCAGGCGGGGGATCGCTCGCATGGCCTGGCGCGCTGCACCGTCGGTGATGGCGCGAAAGCGGTGTTTGTCGAGCGGATCGAGGGAGCGGCGTCGCCGACGCTCTCGACCGGGGTCTCGCATCTGGTGATCGGCGCCGGTGCGGATGTGCTCTGGATCGTCGATCAGGCCAAGGGCGCGTCGGCCGCGCATCTCGGCCAGCTCAATGTCGAACTCGGCACCGATGCCTCGTTCCGGATGTTCGTGCTCAACACGGGCGGCGCGCTGGTGCGCTACGAGGTGCATGCCGAGACGATGGGCGAGGGCGGCGATATCAAGATCCGCGGCGTCAATCTCATCGAGAAAGGCCAGCATATCGACGTGACGACCACGTTGAGGCACACAGCTCCGCATACCACGGCGACCGAGACGTTCCGCAATGTCGTTACCGGTGGTCACGGCGTGTTCCAAGGCATGATCAAGGTGGCCAAGGAGGCGCAGAAGACCGACGCCAAGATGGCCTGCAACACGCTGCTCCTGTCGGACGACGGCGATTTCTCGGCGAAGCCCGAACTCGAAATCTTCGCCGACGACGTGCAGTGCGGCCACGGGGCGACAGCCGGCGAGATCAATGCCGAGCATCTGTTCTACCTGATGTCGCGGGGTATCCCCGAACAACCGGCCCGGGCTCTTCTGGTGAAGGCTTTCGTCGCCGAAATCGTCGAGGAGCTGGAGCACGAAGCGGCCGAGGAAGCGCTGATGCAACGCATCGACACCTGGCTCGAACGGAGCCACTGATCGTCGCTGCTTCTTGATCCGGTCGCCATTAGAGGGCCGTGTTCAGATCCAGCCTAGTTTCGCGAGCCTCCGGGTTCGCCACGGGAGTCCGTTTCCATGAAGGCCGAAGCGACAGCCGCTGACATCGGGGCTTACGACGTCGAAGCCGTGCGCCGGGATTTTCCCATCCTGTCGAAACAGGTCTACGGCAAGCCGCTGGTCTATCTCGACAACGGCGCCTCGGCGCAGAAGCCGCGCGCCGTTCTCGACGCAATCCAGAAGGCCTATAGCGAAGACTATTCCAACGTCCATCGGGGGCTGCATTTCCTGTCGAACAAGGCGACCGAGGAGTTCGAGGCCGCACGCGGTAAGGTTCGTGATTTTCTCAATGCCCCGAGCAGCGAGGAAATCGTCTTCACCCGCTCGGCGACCGAGGCGATCAATGTCGTCGCCTATGGCTACGGGATGAACGAGATCGGCGAAGGCGACGAGATCGTCCTGACCATCATGGAACACCACTCCAATATCGTTCCCTGGCACTTCATTCGCGAGAAGAACGGCGCAAAGCTCGTCTTCGTGCCGGTGGAAGACGACGGATCGATCGACATCGAGGCATTCGAAAAGGCGATCACGCCGCGCACCAAGCTGGTGGCGACGACCCATATGTCCAATGTGCTGGGCACGGTCGTCGATGTGAAGGCGGTGACAGCGCTTGCCCACGCCAAGGGCATTCCGGTTCTTGTCGACGGCAGCCAGGCCGCCGTCCACATGCCGGTCGACGTCCAGGACATCGGCTGCGACTTCTATGTCCTCACCGGTCACAAGCTCTATGGCCCGACCGGAATCGGGATTCTTTACGGTCGGCGCGATATGCTCGAGCGCACACGGCCGTTCAACGGCGGCGGAGAGATGATCGTCGAGGTCACTGAGGAAACCGTGACCTACAATGCGCCGCCGCACCGCTTCGAGGCCGGCACGCCACCGATCGTCCAGGCGATCGGGCTCGGCGCTGCGATCGACTACATGAACATGATCGGCCGCGATGCGATCGCGGCCCATGAAGAAAGCCTCAGGGACTACGCGCATGAGCGGCTGAAAGCAGTGAATTCGCTCCGGATCTACGGCGAAGCGCCGGGCAAGGGGGCGATCGTCTCCTTCGACCTGGAAGGCATCCACGCCCACGACGTGTCGATGGTGATCGACCGGGAGGGGGTTGCGGTCAGGGCCGGGACCCACTGCGCCCAGCCGCTCTTGAAGCGTTTCGGCGCGACCTCCACATGTCGGGCATCATTTGGTATGTACAACACCCTGGCGGAAATCGACCGCCTCGCGGAAGCCCTCGAAAAAGCCAGACGCTTCTTTGCCTGACGACCGGGCCTGAGGATCAATTCATGACTGACGAAGCCGAGATCAAGACGCCGGCGAACGATGACACTCCGGACGCAAACGGTGCGCCGGATGCAAACGGGGCGGTGGCCTCCGACGAAGCGGCACCCGTGTCGGCGCTGCCGGCGGAGGAGTTGTCGCGCCTCACCGACGACATCGTCGGCGCGCTGAAGACCGTCTACGACCCGGAGATTCCGGCCGACATCTATGAGCTCGGCCTAATCTACAAGATCGACATCGACGACGAGCGCAATGTCGATGTCGAGATGACGCTGACGGCGCCAGGCTGCCCCGTGGCCGGCGAAATGCCGATCTGGGTCGAGAACGCAGTCAACTCCGTCGCCGGCGTGGGGCAGGTCCGGGTCGATCTCGTCTTCGATCCGCCGTGGACGCCGGAGCGCATGAGCGAAGAGGCACAGGTCGCCGTCGGCTGGTTCTGATCGGCGACGCAGGCGTACCCATGGCTCCACCACTCGCCGGGCTTCTGGAAACCTGCCTCTATGTCGACGACATGGAACGGTCGCGCGACTTCTACCGCCGCGTTCTGGGCCTGTCGCCGCTGTTCACGGAAGACCGTATCACCGTCTTCCGTATGCCTGACGGTACGGTTCTGATCCTTTTCGCGCGCGGTTCGACGCTCGAAGCCGTGGCGACGCCCGGCGGTACGATCCCGCCGCATGACGGCAGCGGGCCCATTCATTTCGCGTTGGCGATACCGGATGGCTCACTCGATACATGGCGCGATCATCTGATGGCATGCGGCGTAAGCGTCGAGAGCGAGGTCGAGTGGTCGAAGGGGCGCGGACACAGCCTGTATTTCCGTGATCCTGACGGCCATGCCGCGGAACTCGCCACCCGCGAGTTGTGGACGCGCTCTTGAGCGCCCGACAATCATAGCCGGGCGAGAGGAGGACATTGTGTTCAGCTTGCGTAGTGTCGCCATACCGCCCATGTTTGATGTAGAATCCGCAAGACCTTGGACAGCCGAAAAGGAAACCGCCATGGGCCGTTTCACCGTCATGAGCATGACCGACACCGCCGCCGACCGCGTGAAGGCGGTCCTGGCCACCAAGGGCGAGGACGCCCTTGGCCTTCGCGTTGGCATCAAGAAGGGCGGCTGCGCCGGCATGGAATATACGGTCGATCTGGCGACTGAAGCGAAGCCGGGCGAAGACTCGATCGAAAAAGACGGCGCACGCGTTTTCATCGCCCCGGAGGCCGTGCTGTTCCTGCTGGGCACCGAGATGGATTACGAGGAGACCGTGCTGCGCTCGGGCTTTACCTTCCGCAATCCCAATCAGACCTCGGCCTGCGGCTGCGGCGAGTCGGTTGAATTGAAGCAGGCGGACCTGGCGGCGCTTGCCGGTCACGCTGGCTAACGGCGAAAGGCAATCGGATGGACGAGGATTTCCTGCGGGACCTCTTCGTCTCGCTTGCCGATGTCCGCGTTCGCAGGATGTTCGGCGGGCAGGGGGTCTACTCCGGAGGTCGGATCGTCGCCGTCGTGGTCCAGGGCGAACTCTATCTGAAGAGCGATGCAGTCAGTGAGCCCATCTACGAGACGGCCGATCTGACGCGCTGGACCTATGCGCGCGAGGGCCGGGCGCCGACGCGCATGCCCTATTACCGCATGCCGGAGTCGGCACTTGACGATCAGGACGAGGCCAAAAGTTGGATCGCTATCGCCGATGCGGCTTCACGTCGCGCTTCCCAGCAGTCGCGACGTCCAAAACGAGCAACCAAGGCAAAATAGAAGACATCCGTCGCCTGGCGCCTCAGTCTGGCAAGGGAGCCGATCGGCGCTTCGCCGCCACCCACAAGGCTTCCATCTCGTCGAGACTTGCCGAATGCAGCGATCGGTTGGTCGTTTCGAGCTGATCCTCGATAAAGCCGAACCGGTCCCGGAATTTGCGCACGCAGCGTCTTAACGCCAGTTCCGGATCGATCTCGTGGAAGCGGGCGAGATTGACCACGCTGAACAAAAGGTCGCCGAGTTCCGCCTCGCTTGCATCTCGATCACGGGCAGCGATCGCCTCTGCGAATTCGCCCAGTTCCTCCTCGATCTTCTCGAGGATCGGCTCCGGCCGGTCCCAGTCGAAGCCGGTGTCGGCAGCCTTCTTCTGCACCTTGAGTGCCAGCGTCAGCGCCGGAAACGCGCCGGGAATCTCGTCGAGATGCCGCGGCCGGTCGGCGCCGTTCGCATCGGTTGGTAGGCTTGCGTCTCCGGCAAGTTTTGCCCGCAATGCTGCTCTCTCGGCCTTTTCCTCCGCCTTGATTCTTTCCCACTGGCCCTTCGCGGAGCGGGCCGAGCGCGCGACGGCGTCACCGAACACATGCGGATGTCGGCGGACCATCTTTCGCGTGATCGTCTCGACGACGTCGCCAAATTCAAACAGGCCTTGTTCGGCGGCGAGTTGGGCGTGATAGACGACCTGAAGCAAGAGATCGCCCAATTCCTCGCGCAAATCGACCATGTCGTCGCGCTCGATTGCGTCGGACACTTCGTAGGCTTCCTCGACCGTATAGGGCGCGATCGTCGCGAAATTTTGCTCGATATCCCACGGACACCCGGTTTCTGGATCGCGCAGAGCCGCCATGATCTCCACGAGACGGGCGACGTTTTTGGAGGGTGTCATGTGGTCGTCCTTGCGCGGGTTATGACGCTGCCGGGCCGATCCGATCGGATCGCCCGGGCAGATTGCACCCTCATCGCCAGCTCGGCTTGTTAACAAGGGAAGAGGGCGGTCGGGTACCCGCAGCCCGCGCCAACACGAAGATATCAGATGAAGCTGGCGATCAGAATTACGATTATCGCGACCGTGGCTACATTCCATATCAACGAACGCAGCAGGTATACTCCCGAAACGTATGCGATCAGATAAGCGGATCTTGCTGTCAGATAAGCAATCGAAGCCCACACCGTCACGACGCTTTCCTCGCCGGTTACCGTGACGATGAATATTGCTGCTACAAAGATTGGAAACGTCTCAAAGAAGTTCCCGCTCGCACGTTCTAGGCGACCCGCAATGCCTGTCAGTGGCGGCATCGGTTCGTCGCGCGCGCTTCCCGTCCATTTGTATCCACGCTCAAAGCTGGCGCTATGAGACGCAAGCACGATATGGAGCAGCGCCAAGGCTGCCGATAGAGCCAATACGATCAATTCAACTGTCATCTTACCATGCGAAAAACAAGCTACGTCACGCCGTTATACCCTTGATGTAACTGCCGTATCGTACCACGAGGATCCGAGCGCCGCAGCAAGCTGCCACGGCGCTCGAAGGTTATCAGTTGCGCAGGCTTTCGGGCACAACGCCGCCATTTTCCGCGAGTTTCTGCATCACCGCCTTATGAAGCGCAATGTTCTCCTCCGCGCTGCCGTCCGGGCCGGCATGGACGTTCAATTCATCGGCCAGCTCCTTGCGGGCAGCAAGGCTGGAATCCATGTCGAGAAGCTTGAGGAGGTCGACTATCGATGTCTGGTAATGGCCGCCTCCGCCCTTGTGCGAAGCCGCCATCTTGTCGAGAACCGCGCCGACGTCGACAGTTCTGGCCGGCGCCGCTTCTGACGATCCGCCGGTTGCCGGCGGCATGGACGTTGCCGGTTGCGCTGGTTTTGGCGACGTCACCTGAGCAGTCGCGGTCGGTGATGCACCCTGATCGTTGCTTGCTGGCTTCTGGGGCGCGGGGTTCGCCGAAGGTGCTTTCGAGGAAGCAGGCGCCTCCGCCGCCTCTGCGGACCCTTGCCCGAAAATCTTGTTCATGATGTTGCCGAACATGCTCATTGTCGTCTCCTTGAAAGCGTGCGCATGCAAACCGGTGCGCCATCCGTGGAGGGTTAAGCCGTCTGCCCGCGAAAGGTTGCTCGCGGTGATGCACTTGGCTCCAGCACCAGGGATGACCATGCCAACCCTCATGCCCATCGAGAGACCGCTCATGTGTCAGTCGCGACGCACACCGACGCAATGGGACGACAAGTAGGGCAGTGCGTATGGCCGGGGTGTGTCATCATCGACGTCCAACCCTGGCCCTTGCCGCCAGCTACTCTCACGTCATTAAGTGGCATAAGATATATTATGGAACTAAATAGGCCGGCGATGGCTGCTGGCGTAACGGCGGCGGACACTCCACCGCCGGATGACGGGATCGGTCCCGATCGATACAGACGTCAGTCCAGCGGGAATTCGATCGTCAGGCCGTCATATCCCGGCCGCACATGCGCCGGCAGTTCGGCGCAGAGCGTGTCGTAGTCGAGCGGCGTGTTCATGTGTGTCAGCGTCGCGCCGTCGACATGGAAGCGGTCGATCCATGCGAGCGCCTGGGCGACGGTCAGATGGCTCGGATGCGGTTTGTATTGGAGCGCATCGATGACGACGTGCCGGGCGCCGTCGATCGCGGCGATTGCTTCATTGGGGAAATCGCTGACGTCGCTGCAATAAGCGATGGGTCCGACTCGGAAGCCGAGCGAATGAATCGCGCCATGCTCCTGCCGAAACGGCGTCACCGAGAGCAATCCGCCAGGTCCGGCGATCTCGAAACTCTGCCCGGCAATGATGGCGACGTGCCGGGCGACCGGCGGATAGTTGCTGCCCGGCGGCGTCTCGAAACAATAGCGAAACGCCTCGAGCACGCGATCGTGGGTCGCGGCGTCGGCATGGACCGGTATCCGTGTCTGCTGTGCGAGCATATAGCCGCGCAGATCGTCGATGCCGTGAATATGGTCGGCGTGTGAGTGCGTCAGCGCGACGGCGTCGAGGCGCGTCACGGATGCACTGAGCATTTGCTGGTGAAAATCGGGCCCGCAGTCGATTGCGACCACGGTTCGACCGGCGGCGCCAATTCGTTCGATGAGAGCGGCGCTGCGGGTGCGCCGATTCCTGGGGTTCGCCGGATCGCAGGCGCCCCAATCACCATTTATCCGGGGCACGCCCGGCGAGGATGCGCAGCCGAGGACCGTCAATCGCAGCGTATAGCTCACTGAGCATTCCTCCGATACTCAGCCGTCACGCGGATCGGGAATCTTCTGGAACAAGGCAAAGAAGTTGTCCGACGTTTGTTGCGCGATTTCGCCGAGATCAACGCCCTTGGTTTCGGCTAGAACCTCTGCTGTGTGACGCATGTAAGCCGGCTCGTTCCGCTTGCCACGATACGGCGGCGGTGCGAGATATGGCGCGTCCGTCTCGACGAGCAACCGGCTCATCGGCACATCGGCGGCGATGGCGCGGATCTCCTCGGATTTCTTGAACGCCAGAATTCCGGAAAACGACACATAGCCGCCGAGCGCGATCCCGGCCTCGGCGAGGCCGCGGCCGGAGGAGAAACAGTGGAGAATGAACGGGAAGGCCCCCTTCCCGCTTTCGTCCTCCAGAATACGGATCATGTCGGCATCGGCGTCGCGCGAGTGAATGACGAGCGGCAAGCCCGTTTCGCGCGCTGCCTCGATATGGCGCCGAAAGACAGTCTCCTGAATGTCTCGCGGGGCCTTGTCGTAGAAATAGTCGAGGCCGGCTTCGCCGATAGCGACGATCTTTTCGTCTTGGCTCAGCCGCACCAAGTCCGCCACGGGCGTATCGGGCTCCATCGCTGCATTGTGTGGATGGGTTCCCACCGAGGCGAAGATTTCCGCGTGCGCGCGGGTCAACTGTTTCAATCGCTCGATCCGCGCCACATGGGTCGAGATCGTCACGAACAGACCAACCCCTTCAGCCTTTGCACGACTGAGCAATTCGACGTGCTCACCCTCGAAATCAGGGAAATCGAGGTGGCAATGGCTGTCGACCAGAAACGGCATCGTCACGCGGGCGTCTCCGCCTCGACAAAACGCGGAAATACCGGTTGCGGCGCCGGAAGTGATTGGCCGGGCACCAAGGCGACGTCCGGCGTCAGGTCGGTGAAGCTTCGTTCGTCGTCGGCCACGCCGAGTGTGTCGAGCAGCTTGGCGGCGCTCTCCGGCACGAAGGGCTGCAGCAGGATTGCCACCCGCCGGATCACCTCGGCGGTGACATAGAGGACAGTCTCCATGCGCGCCGGGTCGCTCTTGCGCAGCGCCCAGGGTTCCTGCCCTGCGAAATATCGGTTCGCCTCGCTGACGACGGCAATGATCGCGCCGAGGACCGCGTGGAGTTCCTGCCGGTCGATCGCCTCGCGCGCCTTTGGCAACAGGTTGCTCGCGGCCGACAGGATGGCGTCGTCGGCTTCGCTCAACGGACCTGGCGTCGGCACCGCGCCGGAGCAGTGCTTGGCGACCATCGACAGCGAGCGCTGGGCCAGATTGCCCAGATCGTTGGCGAGCTCGGAATTCGTTCGGTTGACGATGGCGTCATGCGAGTAATTTCCGTCCTGGCCGAACGGCACCTCGCGCAAGAGGAAATAGCGCAGCCGATCGAGTCCGTAGACGTCGATCAGGGCGAACGGGTCGATGACGTTGCCGACCGATTTCGACATCTTCTCACCGCGGTTGAACAGAAAGCCGTGGGCAAAGACGCGACGCGGCAGCGGTATCCCCGCCGACATCAAAAAGGCCGGCCAATAAACTGCGTGAAACCGCACGATGTCCTTGCCGATCACATGCAGATCGGCAGGCCAGAAGGATGTCCGCTCCCCCTCGCCCGGAAATCCCGTCGCCGTCAGATAGTTCGTCAGCGCGTCGACCCACACATACATGACGTGCTTTCCATCGTCCGGCACCGGAATTCCCCAATCGAAGGTCGTGCGGGAAACCGACAGATCCTTCAGGCCGGAACGAACGAAGGAGACGACCTCGTTGCGCCGTTCGGCCGGGCCGATGAAGTCCGGATTGGCGTCGTAGTGTGCCAGCAGACGGTCCTGGAAATTCGAGAGCCGGAAGAAATAGCTTTCCTCCTCGACCCACTCGACCGGCGAGCCCTGCGGGCCGCGGCGCTGACCGTCTTCGCCGACGGTGGTTTCGTCGGCGCCGTAATAGGCCTCGTCGCGGACCGAATACCAGCCGGAATAGGCGCCTTTGTAGATGTCGCCAGCGGCCGCCATCTTCGTCCAGATCGCCTGGCTCGCGGCGACGTGCCGCTTTTCGCTGGTGCGGATGAAGTCGTCGTTGGTGCCGCCGAGCGCTTCGGCCATGCGCTCGAACTCGGCGGAATTGCGCTCGGCCAGTTCGTTCGGCGCCAGCCCCTGGTCGCGCGCGCTCTGCAGCATCTTGATGCCGTGTTCGTCCGTGCCGGTCAGGAAAAACACCTCGTAGCCGTCGAGCCGCTTGAAGCGCGCCAGCGCGTCGGTCGCGATCAGCTCGTACGCGTGGCCGATATGCGGGCGACCGTTCGGATAGGAGATCGCGGTGGTCAGGTAGAAGCGTTCGGCCATCGGGGCTTTCGTCAAATCCGGTGCGGGAAGCAATGTCGTACCCGCGACATAGAGCATTGCGCTAAACGGCTCAATCGGCGGCATCGCGGGATTGGGGCGGGCACGAGGGGTCGTGTCAAGCGGCCCGGTGCCGCGCCCGCCGGTGATAGAACCCGTCGAACAGTGTGAGGAGAGCCTGCTTTCGGTCCAGATTATAAGCTGCGGCTTCCCGAAGCCGCGTGGTTTCGTCCTGCCACAGCGAGGCCAAGGCCGCCGCGCCCTCCCCGTCGCCAACCCGCAGGCATGTCTCGCTGGCTTCGGCGATCGCGGAGAGCAGCGCCGCGACAAGCAGCTCATAGGCCGATTCCCGCCCCTTGAGCGTCAAGGCGTCGGCCAGGGAATGGATAGCGTTCCAATCAGGCCTGTCGGCCTGGAGCAATTGGTCCAGGGTGCTGCGAATCTCTATGCCGCCATGGGCGATCAGCGAGATGGCCTCACGGACGCTGCCCTCGGCAATCTTCGCAGCGGCACGGATCTCTTCCGCATCGGCGCTCGGCAGACAATGGGCGAGCGTCGCCGCGAGGCTTTCCTCATCCAGCGGCTTGAACTGCAACAGCCGGCAACGAGAGCGTATCGTCGGAAGCAACCGGCCGGGGGTGTGGTTGGTGATCAGAAACAGCGACCGCGGCGGGGGCTCCTCCAGGATCTTCAAAAGCGCATTGGCCGCGCTGCGGTTCATGTCGTCGGCCGGGTCGATCAACGCGATCCGCCAATTGGAGCCCGATGCCGTCGCATGAAAGAAGCGGTTGAGCTTGCGGACCTCGTCGACGGTGATCTGCGTCCTGAAGCCCGTACCCTTTTCGACTGGCGGCCGCGCGACGTGGATCAGGTTCGGATGCGTCCCGAAGGCGATTTGACGGACAGTCGCCTCGTCTGGCGAGAATACCGGCGGGACCGCCTCCGGTTCGTCTGGCCGCGGCCCCGCCAGTAGATGCCGCGCGAAGGCGAAGGCCGTCGTGGCCTTGCCGATGCCGCGCGGCCCCTGGAAAAGCCATGCGTGGTGAAGACGTCCGCTGGCCCCGGCCGCAACGAGTTCCCGCCATTCGTTCTCGTGGCCCGACAGCGTGAGCGTCGCCGGCGGCGACGGCACGCCGTCGAGATCGTCGTGGGCTTCCGGCGTCTCGAGCGACAGGTCGTTCATGACGTTCCCTGCCTCGCGTTGAGAGATTGGCAAATTGCCTCGAATCGCGCCGCTTCCAGCCGATCATCGACGATGCCGGCGATTTCCGCTGCGACCACGCCCTCCGGCCGGGTGCCATCGACGACGATGCAGCGATCCGGCTCTTCGGCGGCAATGTCGAGGAAGGCCTGCCGCCGTCTCTCATGCAGGGCCTCGTCTTCCTTCTCGAACCGGTCGGCCGTGCCGCCTTTTCGTCGTTCACGGGCGCGCTCCGCCCCGATGCCGGCCGGGACATCGAGGATGATCGTCAGATTTGGGTATAGCCCCGCGGTCGCGGCCTGCTCGAGGCGTTTCATCAGATCACGGTCGAGGGAGGCGTCGAGGAATTGATAGACACGGGTGGAATCGTGAAACCGATCGCACAGAACGACCTCGCCGCGCTGGATCGCCGGACGTATCACGGCCGCCACATGATCGGCGCGCGCCGCGGCGAACAGAATGGCCTCTACCTCCGGCCCAAGTTCCTCGGCCGCACCCGACAGGATGACGTGCCGGATCGCATCGGCGCCGGGCGAACCGCCGGGTTCGCGTGTGGTCACCACGATACGGCCCTGCGCTTCCAGGTGGCGGGCAAGACGGGCGATTTGCGTCGTCTTGCCGCTGCCCTCGCCGCCTTCGAATGTGATGAAAAAACTGGTCAATGGGCGTCCGAATCTCGCAGATCAAAAGGCGCGGAGCCAGCCGACGGCCAGTTCCTTGACCGCTCCCATCGCGCGGTCCGCGAAGTCCCCGGCGAAGACGGAAGCGCCAGCATAAAGAGCTTGGGTCATCACTATGTCCTCATCGACGCGGATTTCCAGCGAAGCAACCCTGTCACCTTCATTGATTGGCGGGATCAGCGGCCCATTGTAGCGGATCTGGGCCGAGACGCGGTCCTGAGCATCGACCGGAACCAGTAGCTTGACGGGTTGGCGGACGGCAAGCGGGACGCTGCCCGAACTGCCGCCAAAGACGCTTGCGGTGCCAATGCTCGCGCCGCTCTCGAACAGGGTTCGGGGCTCGAAGGCTTCCTCGGCCCAGGTCAGCAGCCTGCGGGCCTCCTCGGCGCGCTCCTTGGACTTCTCCAGGCCGCTCATCGCCAGCAAGGTCACCCGGCCGCCCTTCTGCGTCACACCGACCAGGGCATAACCCGACGCTTCCGTGTAGCCGGTTCCCATGCCGTCGGCGCCGAGTTCCATCGCCAGAAGCGGATTGCGATTGCGCTGGAAAATCCCGTTCCATTCGAAGGCCGGCTCGGCATAGATCTTGTACAAATCAGGATATGTCGCGCGGATATGGCGCGCCAAAGTCAAAAGGTCGCGCACCGTGACCTCTTGGCCGTCAGCCGGGAGCCCGGTCGGATTGACGAAACGCGAGGCGGTCATTCCCAATTCGCGGGCGCGCTCGTTCATCCTCTGTGCAAAAGCCTCCTCCGAGCCGTCCATCCCCTCAGCAATGGCGATCGCCGCGTCGTTCGCCGACTGGACGATGGTGCCGCGGATCAACGCCTCGACCGGAACGCGGGAATTCAGCTTGGCAAACATGGTGGAAGAGCCCGACGGGGCGCCGCCGGTCCGCCAGGCGTGTTCGCTGACCGGAAACTCCGTATCGAGGCGCAACTCGCCGGCGCGCAATGCCGCGAATACGATCTCCATCGTCATCATCTTGGCGAGAGATGCAGGGGGAAATGGCGCGTCGGGATCTTTCTGGAAAAGCACCGTCCCGGTTTCGCCGTCGACCAAGAGCGCTTGCTTCGCCGCCGTTTCGATCCGCGGCGCCGTAGCAGGTTCCTGCGAAAATGTCGGATTCGATGCGACCACCGCCGCCAGAATACCTGCCGCGAACAGGACACGCGTCTTGATGAAACCTGCTCGACTCATGGACACCATCTTTCCCGGAAGGCCCGTTGCGAACGCGCGCTGATGCCGTTCTTGACCCCAAACTAGGCTATCGGGTGTTTCGATCGCAAGAATTGGCGTCAGATGGTTGCGGAAGCCGGTCGAAATCAGTTCCGAACGACGAAGGCTTCGTCGGCGCCAGCCTGCCACAGCGCGAGAAGCACCGCGTCGACATCCTCGC
Organism: Aurantimonas coralicida; assembly: GCA_011050685.1. Classification (GTDB taxonomy): domain Bacteria; phylum Pseudomonadota; class Alphaproteobacteria; order Rhizobiales; family Rhizobiaceae; genus Aurantimonas; species Aurantimonas coralicida_A. The sequence continues at coordinate 4,949 of DRFF01000077.1, read as the reverse complement.
CCCGAGCGACGGCGAGGCTCGCCGAGATCAGACCGGCCTCCGGTCCGGCTTCTTCAATCAGATCGCCCTTCCCATTGACGAGGAAACGAACACGTTCGGCCACCGCTTCGTCGATCAGGCCAATTGCGATCCGCTCAGCTGAAGCGCCGCGGGCGCCAAACGCCCTGAGAGCGCGGGGTGCTCCCGACGCTCGTGACTCAGATGCATAGGACGAGCTGAAGGCCGGCGATGTCGGGACGGGCACTGACTGTCCGACAGACGGGACTGGTGTCCAGAGATCCCGCGCCAGATGGTCGAGCGGTCGAACCCCAGGCAACTCTGGTTTCGCCGCGTCGTATGCGACATGCGCGAGGCCGTTCCTGCCCGAGATTGGCTGGTCTGCCGCCGCCACCATGACGGCCTCGGCGCCGGAGGAATTCCATTCCCCACCGCGCTCGAAGCTGGCCATCAGCATTTGGGTGTCATCGCCTTCGAGCGGCGCCCGGCCGATATATTCCACCTTCACATTGGCCGTGCCGGCGGTCTTGAAGTCGAGGAGGTCGGCGGCCTGCGAGGACACATCAATCTCGCGGCCGTGGGCATAAGGCCCTCGGTCGTTGACCCGCACCATCACCCGGTTTCCGTTCGTCAGATTGGTGACCATCGCATAGGATGGCAGCGGAAAGGTCTTATGGGCGGCCGACAACCCGTACATGTCGTAGATTTCGCCATTGGCGGTCAGGCGGCCGTGGAAGTTCGGTCCATACCAGGAGGAGATGCCGGTGTTCACATAACCCGGCTCATCCTTGGGATAATACCATTGGCCGCGCACCTTGTAGGGCTTGCCGACCTGGGAGCGGCCGCCGCCCTTGCGGATGTTTTTCGAGGTCGTCACCCGCGGACTGGCTGGAACACCAAAGGTCTTGGAATCGAACTTCACGGTCGTACTGATGTCGGCCATCTCTTGGACCGGCGATCGCGCGCCCTGGCAACCCGATACCAGAAGTCCAACCGAGACGAGCATACCCGTCAGGATCGCGCTCCGTTTCATATCCGCAATGGCATAGCCCATGCGGCACCCCCTCTTCCATGCATCTGTCAACGCGGGTGCGAACAGACGCTCCCCAGCGCAGCGCACCCATGCAGACAAAGACTTAACAACCACCGAACACGCGAATCAACGCATTCTGGCCGAACGATCCTGGCATCGCCGCCATGCCGCGAACCTGACCTGCCGGGGTCAGGGCGTCGAGCAACGGTTACGACGACAGCAAGTTGGATGCGAATGGGCCCTGTGTCGGCGCCCGCGGGCCCGGTCATGAAGGAGGTAAGGCACTGTCGGGAAAGCCGGAAATTCTGTGCGAGGGCCACGCCTTTCTCGAGCTGGGACGTAGGAAATCGGTAACTCACCTCAGCCATCGCCTTACATCCACCAAAATTCCGCCACGCTTTCGCCTCTTCGTCAATTTTGTCACGATTTGTTTCAATCACCGCACGCATCCGTGGATCGCCCCGGCGACGAACGTCGATCCGGCTGGCGCAGGGCGAGCCAGGCGGACCGATATGCATTCCTGCGCCGACTCGCCTTGCCTCCCGTCGCCATCGCCATTATGCGGTCGGAGCGGGATGGGTGGCCGAGCGGTTGAAGGCACCGGTCTTGAAAACCGGCAGGCGGGAGACCGTCTCGTGGGTTCGAATCCCACCCCATCCGCCATTTTACGCCAGGGCGCGCTACGCTATCCGAGTTTCGCCAGCCGTTCGATCAACCGCTCCTTGCGCGCATGACGGTCGCGTATCTCCTGCAGGCGCCGGATGAATAACTCGTGGGTGCCCTTTTCCCTGGAGATCGTCTTCAGGTCCAGGAGCAGGCTGGTGGCCTTGTCATAACCGGCCGCATTGCGGCGCTCGATCTCGGTCTCGATCTCGCGCCAGACGCTTTCGCCCCGCCGGACAATGGCGTCGAGCCGGGCGCGGCGAGACCGCTCCGCTTCCTCTTCGCGCCGTTTCCGCTCGGCGGCCGCCTTTTCAGCCAAAGCGCGTTCGCGTGCCTCCCAGATCGCTTCAGCGCGCGCGCGCAAGTCACCGACGGTACGCGCGGCGACGGGTGCGGCATGCGTTGCGGATAACAGGCGACGGCGGACGAGCGCGCGCAACTCGCTCCCAACATGCGCGTCGCCGTCAAACAGCCGCGTGAGAAAGGCGGTCTTTTCCGGGTCGGTCATCGCGACGACGACCGGTCTGACCGCCTCCGATGACTCGGGCTTTTCCGCGAGCGGGTCAGCAGCCCGCTCGGCCGCCGCCGCGACAAGGTCGCGATTGATGTCGAAGAATTCGGCGAAGGCTTCCAACGCTCCGGTCATCGGTCCGATGCCCGGCATGGGTTCCGGTTCGTCCGGCTCGAACACGTCTGCCTCGACCGCGCTCAGCCAGAGGAGGTAGAACAGCCGCAGGTCGCCCCCGAGCACGTCGGCGCGCAGCGGGCCGAGCGCCGCCAGCCAACCCGAGCCATCGTCCCAATCCTCGAATGCCACCTCGTCAAAGGCGATGTCCAGGATCAGGTTCTGCCCGGCGCTCCGCAACTCGGCGCAATCGACCTCGCCAAGGAAGGCGCCAAGCAGATGACGATCGACCAGACGCGCCGGCCAACGGATCATCAGCCGGCGCGAGCCCCAATTGGCCAGATAAAGATGCAGGTCGAACCAGTTCTCCATCAGCCAGGCCGGATCGCCCTTGAAGTCGCCCCATTCATACGAGTTCGTAAAGCTGGTTGCGGTGATTCGCGCTCGGGTCGACAAAGCTCGCAGGGTTTCCTGATCCGCTCCGCTGAGCGGGCGGTCGATCGCCTGGAATTCGTAGTACTGGTATTCGCTCATGGTCACGGTCGCCTTGACGGGGAATCAGACGGGATGCAGGACACCGTCCGTTTCAAGGATTCGAAATACCTCTGCAAGCGTCACGCCGACATGGAGCCGCCACCATTTGCCCGTGTGGCGCATCCAGTAGATATCGAAGACGTCCGGCCCCATGCGGTCGATGCGGGCGAAGGGCGCATCGAACTCCTCGCCGCGATTGTGATCCATGCCCGAGCGGTAGCGCTGCATGAAGCGATAACGTCCCGCCGACCATGCGCCGTGGATGTCGATCACATAGTTCCATTCGGTCGGCCGGATGTCCGGCAGAAAGCGCGGCTTCAAAACATCGGCGATAAAGGTCTCGCAGGCCGCGACGATTATTTGCTTTTCCACGTCGTTGGGCAGCTTGGGGCGGGCCGCGCGTGTCACTTGCATCCACTGTTTCGCTCTGGCCATGTCCCTGATCCGGTTTCGTCTTTCTCGGCTTTTGTCTCGCAAGGCTGGGAGGCACCGGAACAGTCGAACAGCAGCCGCAAGGCGTCGCGCTCTTCGAATCACCCAGTCATAGGGCTATAGCGTAAACGTAGTGATCATCACTATCGGTCGCGGCCCGCCATTGTCTCGATAAACGTTCAGTGCGAATTCCCACTGAAATGCAAACGGCGCGGCTCTAACAAGATCGAGTACCGGGTCCGCGCCAACAACGACGATTTGCTCCATCGACACCTCACCCGTTTCCGATCCGCCAGCTACTCAGCCAACCTCCACATCATATGCAAACCCTGCTATCTGTTTGGCGTTCAAGGGAGGAACACATGGTGAGACATATTACTGCGAGTTTCGTCGCTGCCGGAGTCGCGCTGGCGGCGCTTGCCGGAACGGGCGCCGCGGAGGAGCTGACGGTCGGGATCGCGCGCGACATGCCAAGCGTGACCGTTGACACCGAGGACGGCCCGGTCGAAATCCGCCGAATCCAGGATCAGGACCACGAAATCACGGGCGAATTCGCGAAGACGTCGCGCGCCTGTCCGCCATTTTGCATACAGCCGATTGCACCGGCGGAAGGGGTGACGACAATCGGGGAGCTTGAATTGATCGAAATGCTCATGGACCCGGACGCGATCGTCGTCGACAGCCGGACGATCGATTGGTTCCTGGGTGGATCGATTCCGGGCGCGATCAGCCTGCCCTACACGCAAGTCGGCGACCGGCTGACAGAACTTGGCTGCGAGCCGGATTTCGAGGGCTGGGACTGTGCCAATGCCGAACGCGTCGCGTTGTTCTGCAACGGGCTGTGGTGCGGCCAGTCGCCAACCGCTATTCGTGCTATGATCGCCGCCGGCTATCCAGCGGAGCGCATTTTTTACTATCGCGGTGGCATGCAGAGCTGGCGAGTTCTCGGCCTTACGGTGACCGGCCAGGGCGACTAGCGTCGGGAAGAAAGCGCGACGCTGCTCTCTGCTCGCTGTTGGCGCCTCAGATCAGATCTATGTGACCCGGACGCCGCCAAAGATCCATCGCGCGCACCGGCCGGACGCGGCGACGCGGATGGCGGAGCGCGAGGTCGGCCTTGCACAGTAGCCTGCAAAGCCCGTCCTCGCAGATTTCCTGGGTGTCGACATTGACACCGAGATACCTCATTCGATCGCTAGCGATCGGCCGATCAGGCAACATCAGCGAGACTTTGACGCCGAAACGTCGATATCCTGACCGGCATGCCGTGCACGCGGCGCCGGTCGCGTGCCGCAATGATACCGTCCCCGTCTCGGGAAGTCTCATGAGACGCTGCCCAGCCGTATCCGCTGTGGTATCGCTTCAATAGCGAATGTGGCCTCAGCCAAGCCGACAGGCATCCGGAGCGACCGAGAATGGAGAATCGTGAGCCCCCTCACCGACAACAGCTTGATCACGCGGCCCAGTTGAAGGGCGACGAGGACGTCGTCTGGCATGCGCTCGACCCGGCGGCGGCGCTTGAGCAGGCCGCCGCACGATCTGAGGGGCTTTCGGCGGCTGAGGCGGCGGTGCGGCTGGGCCAGTTCGGCCCCAATGCGCTGCCCGAACCGTCGCGACGCGGGCCGCTCGCCCGCCTGCTCGCCCAGTTCAACAATCTCCTCATAT
>DRFF01000076.1 GCA_011050685.1 Aurantimonas coralicida | reverse complement strand
GCCCTCGATGCAACGGGCCTATCTCGTGCCTTCCGATACGACCGCCGATCCGGGCGAGGCCGAAGCGCTCGACGTCCTGGCCGACGTTCTTGGCGGTGGCACCACGAGCCGTCTGTATCGCGGCCTTGTCGTCGACAAGGCGATCGCCGCCGGCGCCGGTGCCCACTACGCCGGAACAGCGCTGGAGGAGGGACAGTTCGTCGTCTACGGGATGCCGCGGGGCGAGGCGAGCCTGGAGGAGATCGAGGCGGCGATCGATGCCGAGATCGCCCGCATCGTTGAAAAAGGCATCACCGCGGAGGAACTGGAGCGCGCCAAGAACCGCGTCCGTAAGGATGTGATCTATTTGCGCGACAGCCAGACCTCGATGGCGCGCCGTTATGCCGCGGCGCTCTCGACGGGCCGCACCATCGCGGATGTCGAGGGTTGGCCCGAGCGGATCGAGGCGGTCACCGTCGAAGACGTGGCGGCCGCGGCTCGGAAATATCTCCAGCCGAAGCGCTCCGTGACCGGCTATCTGCTGCCGGAGCCGTCCGCCGAAACCCGCTCCTGATTTTTCGCATCGCGGAAGGAAGAAACCGTTGAAGCCATTCGCCAATCCGTTTGCCGGCGCAGTCGCCGCCCTGACCCTGTCCCTCGGTCTTTCCTTTGCTTCGCTCGGCCCGGTCGGCGCGGTGGAAATCCAGGAGGTGACGAGCCCAGGTGGGATCAAGGCCCTCCTCGTCGAGGATTACACGAACCCGCTGATTGCCATGAAATTCGCTTTCAAGGGCGCCGGCTCGACCCAGGATGCAGACGGCAAGGAAGGCACCGCCAATTTGATGTCGGGTTTGCTCGACGAGGGTGCCGGCGAGATCGACAGCCGCGCGTTTCAGGCGCGTCTCGACGATCTCGGTGTCTCGCTGAGCTACGACGCCAGCCTCGACAATTTCACCGGTAATTTCCGCACCATCGTGGAGTTCGAGGACGATGCTTTCGACCTCCTGAAGCTGTCGGTCAACGATCCGCGTTTCGACGAGGAGCCGGTTGCGCGCATCCGAGGCCAGATCAAGGCCGGCATCCTCGCTGACCAGAACGACCCCGGTGAACTTGTCGGCAAGGCATTCCGCGAGACAGTCTTCGCCGGCCATCCCTATTCGCGCCCGACTGAGGGCACCTTGGAAAGTCTCGACACGGTGACGGCGGAGGATTTGAAGGCTTTGCGCGGCAAGACCTTCGCCAAGGACAATTTGTATGTCGGCGTCGTCGGCGCGATCAGCCCGGAAAAGCTGGGTGAAAGGCTCGACGCTGTTTTCGGCGCCTTGCCGGAAACGGCTGATCTGAAGCCGGTTGTCCAGACCGAACCGGTGACCGGCAAGACCGTCGCCGTCGAGCTCGACGTGCCGCAAACGGCGATCCAGTTTGCGCTTCCCGGCGTCATGCGGAACGACGAGGAATTCTTCGCCGCCTATCTGATGAATCATATCCTCGGCGGCGGCTCGTTCACCTCGCGGCTCTATACCGAGATTCGCGAAAAGCGTGGTCTCGCCTATGGCGCCGGCTCTTGGCTGGCGAGCTATGATCATGCCGCCGTGCTCGGCGCGAGCACCGCGACCCGCTCCGACAAGGCGGCCGAAAGCATCGAGATCATCCGCGACGAACTGAAGCGCATGGCGAAGGACGGTCCGAGCGAGGAGGAACTCGCCAAGGCCAAAGCCTATGTCAAAGGCTCCTACGCCATCCGCAATCTCGACTCCTCCCTGGCGATTGCCTCGACACTCGTGGGCATCCAGCTCGACGACCTCGGCAACGACTATATCGATCGTCGCAAGGCGATTATCGATGCCGTGACGATGGAGGAGGTGAAGCAGATTGCGCGCAAGCTGCTCTCGGACGAACCCACCGTCATCACCGTCGGCCCAGGCGGAGCCTGACGGCGTGAGCGATTTCGCGCTGGCGCTTGGTGGCGGCGGTGCCCGTGGCATCGCCCATATCCGCGTGATCGAGGCGCTCGATGAACTCGGCGTGCGGCCGAAGCGCATCGTCGGTTCCTCGATTGGCGCGATCATGGGCGCGGGCTACGCCGCCGGCATGAGCGGTGCCGAGCTGCGCGCCTTCGCGCTCGACAGCTTTGCCCGCAAGCGGCTCGTGCTGTCCCGGCTCTGGCAAACGCGGCCGACGCCCTTCCAGGACTTCATGATCGACGGGGCCCTGCGCTTCGGCCCCTTCGATGCCGAGCGCGTGCTGTCGGTCTTCCTGCCCGCCGATCTGCCCACGACCTTCGAGCGCCTCGAAATACCGCTCGGGGTGATGGCGACAGACTTCTACGCCCGCACCGAGTGCGAAATCGACAGCGGCGACCTGCTCAGCGCATTGGCGGCCTCGGCGGCCATCCCCGCAGTGTTCCGCCCGATCCGCCGGGACGGCAAGGTGCTGTTCGACGGCGGTATCTTCAATCCGCTGCCTTTCGACCGGCTGCGGGGCAAGGCCGACCTTGTCGTCGCGGTCGACGTCAACGGCGGTCCGGTGGGCAGCGGCGACACCATGCCGACGCAGATGGAGGCGATGTTCGGCGCCTCGCAACTGATGATGCAGTCCATCACCGACTCCAAACTGCGGATGTGTCCACCCGACCTGCTGCTGCGCCCATCGGTGTCGGGTTATCGGGTGCTCGATTTCCTGCGGACGCGGCAAATCCTTGAGGAGACGGGCTCGTTCAAGGAGGAAACGAAACGCGCGCTGGGTCGGCTGTTGGGAGACGAAGGCACTGCCGCGGCGGCCGAAAGCACCCACGCAGGAAAAGCCTCGGCGCGCTGAGCGGTCGCCCTTCTATTGGGCGGTCTGCTCGAGAAACCGCATCAGCCCGGTCTCGACCCGGGTCAGTCCATCGCGCCTGCGACCCTTCAGCAGGTCAGGCGGCAGTTTTCGCTCCTCGAAGGCCTGCACGATCTGGGGATGGACATAAGAAGATCGCGCTACGGTCGGCGTGTTGCGCAGGACGCGAGAGACCGATTTCATCGCTGCGGCAACCGCGCGCTTGCGTTTGGCCTCGGTGTCGGCTGCTGAACCCACGTCCTCGACCAGATAGCGCAGCGCCACGGCCGAGCCGTGGAACGTCCGGAAATCCTTGGCCGAGATTCGTGCCGCGCCGGCCTCGTGCAGATAGTCGTTCAACAAGTTCGCGGTCAGCTCGCGCTGCTTCTTCTTCTGGCCGGGAAACCGGAACAGGCGCTGCCCCTTGCCCTTGCGAACCCGCTTCAGCGAGCGCACCAGCGGCTTGTCGGCGATCTCGATGCGGTGTTCCTTGTTGGATTTTCCGACAAATTTCAGAACCGCGACCTTTTTGACGATGCGCAGATTTCCCTTGCGCAGCGAGGCCACGCCCCGGCCGCCGTCGGCCGCATATTTCTCGTGGCCTGGCCGCATGGCGGTGACGTCGATCAGTCGCGTGGCGATCGCCGATGTCGTCCGCCGGTCGACCTTGCTGCGGCGCATGTCCTTTTCCACCATCCGCCGAAGTCGCGGCAATGCGCGGCCGAAGCGCAGGAGCCGCTCGGTCTTTACCGCGTTGCGCACGTTCACCCATTCGTCATGGTAGCGATATTGCAGACGGCCCTTCTCGTCGCGGCCGATCGCCTGGATATGGCCGGTCGCCTCGATACAAATCCGTACGTCGGTCCAGGCCGGCGGGATCACCAGCGCCTTGACCCTTCGCTTGATGTCCTTGTCGGTGATCGGCTCGCCATCGCGGAAACAGATGCGGAACCCCTTGCCGTTCAAACGCCGCTCGACGTCGAAGGTCTCCGGCGCGACGACGCTAAGGCCAAACCGTTCGGCGTGGAGGGCGAGATGTCGGTTCATCGGGAGACGTCATGCATCCGGCGTGTTCTTCGGCCCTCGGAAACGCCAGCTTTGCGAAACCGGTTCCGACGCCTGGAATGAGATTGTAGAGTTGCCTATCGGTCTCGAAGGCGGATGTGTCTCAGTCGACTGCCTTATGTGGTAAGAGTAACCAATCGTGAATAAAATCAACAAACGGGATTAAATGCGTTAAAGATTTGAAAAGAAGACAATCGAGACTCGGCGTCACGAAAGGCCCGTCATTCTGACGGCGAGACCTGCTGGAGCGGAGATTGGGCGCCGTGTCAGGGAATCCTTGAGGGGCATAGGCGCGCTTGGGAGGGCGTGCCCTGGCACGACCCATCCCTTCCGCGATTTGGCGTCGCTTACCGCGGTACGCGACTGAGCGTCGCCGCGCTGGGCCTCAGCTGGCGAAAACCCGGTTCATGTCCGAGAAACCCTTGAATTCGAGGGCATTGCCGGAGGGATCGTAGAGAAACAGCGTCGCCTGTTCGCCTGGCTCGTCCTTGAACCGGATCATCGGGCGCTTGATCCAGTCGACGTCGTCGCGCTCGGTCAGGCGATCGGCGAGCGCTTGCCAATCGGTCATCGTCAGCACGACGCCGAAGTGCGGGATCGGCACGGCGTGGCCATCCACCTGGCCGCTGCCGTCGGCTTTTGTCATTCCGGGACGGCTGTGCGCCGAGATCTGATGGCCGAACAGGTCGAAATCGACCCAACTCTCAGCTCGACTTTGGCCATTCACGCCGGGTAGCCCGCGGCGGCAGTGATGCGTTCAAAGAAGCTGCGAGGAATTTCGAGGGGGTCCCGGTGATCCCAGGACGTTTCAAAAGTCTCTGAGACCCACAACTGGCGACGCACGGTG
>DRFF01000075.1 GCA_011050685.1 Aurantimonas coralicida | reverse complement strand
CGGCTGGACTGGCCGGGCCTTTGACCCTCCGGGCCGGTGGGGCGACCTTCGCCGGCGCGGCGGAGCGACCCGAATCCGGCGATGTTACGGCTGCACTGGAGGCGTTCCACTCTGGCCGCCCTGTGGGAACAGGCACCGCGGTTCCCGGCGTCAGCGTCGGGGCGTCGGCGAGCGGGGAAATCGCACCAGAGGCAAGCCCCTCCGGCGGTGCGAAAGCCGCAACGTAATCTGCAATCGGAGCATTCGGTCCGTCCAGCGCGCCCAGAGGTTCGCGAAGGATGTAGGTGAATGGCAATCTGGGGTCGGAAGCGGCGTACCGTGCCGCAGGCAAAGGAGCAGGACTGCGCTCGCTCTCCGCCTGTGGCTTGGAAAGAACTATACGCAGACTGAAGATCGGAGAATCCGCAACATCGACTGCGACAACTCCCCACTCGACAGGCGGGTGTGAGACGGAGGCGGCGAATGCCTGCGCGATGCGTCGATCGACAGGCGTCGCGGCGACCGGGCGCGGTCCTGGCTGCTCGGCAGCCTCCAAAAGAGCGACAACGGCTTTCGGCGAATCCTGGGACGCGGACAAACGTGCTTGTTGCGCGGCTCCTGACTGGGCCAGAACGACCGCGCAAGTCGCAATCGATGCCCGCAGGATGAGACGCGAAACAGGGGAAAGTCCGCACAACGCACCGCGCCGCCGGCCCGCATGGACGACATGGTCCAGACGATCTACCGGAACGACTGTTACAGCCCTTCCCTGACATTCGGTGATCTGCATCACGGCTTCAACAACACGCCATTACTCCAAGTTCATCACTGCAAACGGGTAGAATTATTTTGCGTTCCGCCCTGCGGCAATGAATCTTTCTCGCACCCTCCTTTGACGTATAGAATCAAATCAAAATGAATGACTCGAGTGCGAATCATGTTTCACTAAAGTTTTATTAAAATTTAATTAGAACGACTCGGATCGCCCGCATATACACTTCAACGCCAAAACAGATGTCGACGGGAGACTCTACGGCGCCGTCCCAGGCTTTGCTCGAAATTGGCACTCGTCCTCCTCCCCCACACGCCTATCCGGATATCTCGACGCCAACGGCTGCAGGAGGGAGAAGAAGGCTTGACTTCGTGCGGTGGCGCCGAAAGTTGAGCCCTGAAATACTGAAGCCGGCGACGCGACGACGAACAGATCGGCGCGGCCATCAATCGACGGGGCAGACGCAATGACCGAGGCGCGGCAGACGACGATCGACCCAGGCGAAGTGGAGCGCTTCTCGCGCCTCGCCCAGGAATGGTGGAATCCGGCCGGCAAGTTCAAGCCGCTGCACAGGTTCAACCCGGTGCGGCTGGAATATATTCGCGAACAGCTGGCGATGAATTTCGACTGCGACGTGCGAAGCGGACGCCCCTTCGAGGGTCTCGCGGTGCTCGACATCGGCTGCGGCGGCGGCCTGATCTGCGAGCCGATGGCAAGGCTCGGCGCCAGTGTCGTCGGCGCGGACGCATCGGAAACCAATATCGAGGTGGCAAAGATCCACGCCGCCGAGAGCGGCCTCGCCATCGACTATCGCGCGACGACCGCCGAGGCGATCGCGGCGGGAGGCGAGCGTTTCAACGTCGTTCTGGCCCTCGAAGTCGTCGAACACGTCGCCGACGTCGATCTGTTCCTGACGTCTTGCGCGCAGATGGTGAAGCCGGGCGGCCTGTTGTTCGTCGCAACCATCAATCGAACGCTCAAGGCGCTCGGCTTCGCGATCGTCGGCGCCGAATATGTGCTCGGCTGGCTGCCGAAGGGTACCCATCAATACGCCAAGCTGGTGCGGCCGGAGGAAATCGCGGCACCGGTCGAGCGGGCCGGGCTCTCGATGATCGATGAGGCGGGCGTCGTCTACCATCCGGTGGCTGACGCATGGCGCCGCTCCCGCGATCTCGACGTCAATTACATGGTGCTGGCGCGGCGCCCGGACGCCTAAGCCTCTGAGGAAAAACGGGGGATAATCGGCGACCGCCGCGACAAGCAAGCTGCGCGCAAGCTTCCGGTTGCATTGTTCTGTTGCGGGCGCGCTTTGCGTGCACAACCACAGACATGAAATCTGACGGGAACCGGCACGTGTAGAGTAGCGAACTTTGGAGGGCGAGATGGTCGCGGCACAAACAGACAACATACCCAATGAGGCGAGTTGTCCGATCCATCTGGAGATTCTCGCTCTGCTGCTACGCTCGGACAGCCGGACCAAACAGGCCCTGATCCATGAAATCCCGGGTTCATCGCGGGCAAGATTGGCCTTTTTCTGCTATAATCGCGTCCATCTTCGCTCACTGGCGTTTCAGGTCGCCGCGCTGTGCGAACTCCGCGATCTCAGACTGATCGCGGGCACCAAGGGCGATCTCCTCTATAGCCAGGCGACGGAAGTCGGTCTGTTCGACGACAGCGACCCCGCGTCGCGTCGCAAGGGCGTGACCCTCGCCCGCACGGCGCGCGGCTGACGGCGCAGGCACGACAGCGTCAATTCTTGTCCTCGGGAAGCCCCGGCAGCGGAAAGGCGGCGATGCCTTCCTCGCTCAAGCCCTTGACCTCCCGCGCCGAGGCCTCGCCATAGATCTGGCGATGCTCGCTCTCGCCGTAGTGGATCCGCCGCGCTTCCTCGGCGAATTTCGGCCCGACGTAATCCGACTTCGCCCGTAATTCGCGCGCCATCGCCTGAAGCTTGGCGATCGCTTTCGCCGCCTCGGCGTTGGCGAATTCCCCGACCGGCTGGGACGGCTCCCCGGCGACGGCGCCCGGAGCCTTCGTCTTTGCGCTGGCGGCAACCGCGGGCTTCATCAACGCCTTCGAGACGTCGGACGCCCCACAGATCGGACATTCGAGCAAGCCGGCGGAGGCCTGCCGCTCGAAATCCTCGCCGGATCGGAACCAGCCGTCGAACGCATGGGCCGCGGGACGGCAGCGGAGCGCGAAGCTGATCACTCTGCCGCCTCGAGCGAACCAGTCACGCGGATTTGGGCTGTCTCATCGCCGACGACGAAGGCGCGCGCGTTTTGCAGATTGGGAATTTTCGCCCGCGCCGCGGCGACCTCGGCTGTGTCGATCATCGCGATCGCGATCCCCGGCTCGGCACCGGCAACCTCGGCGACCACCCGGCCCCACGGATCGACGATCAGCGAATGGCCAAAGGTCTCGCGTCCGTCGTCATGCCGTCCGCCCTGCGCCGCCGCCACCACATAGGCGCCGTTCTCGATCGCGCGGGCGCGCAAAAGGACGTGCCAATGGGCTTCGCCGGTCTGCCGGGTGAAGGCGGCCGGCGCCGTCAGGATTTCGGCACCCGCCAGCGCCTCTTCACGAAACAGATGCGCAAACCGCATGTCGTAGCAGATCGCGAAGCCGAGCCGCGCACCGCCATCGGGAAAGCTGAGATCAGCCAGTGCCGCGCGCGTTCCAGGTCGGTAGGTGCTCGATTCGCGCCAACTCTCGCCATTGTCGAGATCGACGTCGAACATATGGATCTTGTCGTAGGTGGTGACGCGGCTGCCATCGGGCGCGAACAGGAAAGCCCGGTTGGCCACCTTGCCATCGCCAGCCGCGATGGCTGTTGAGCCGACATGCAGATAGACCGAATGTTCCTTGGCGAGTCGTCCGGCCGTGGCGACCAGGAGGTCGCCGTCCTCGGAGCGAAGTCGTTTCATCAGTTCGGCGCGGTCGCGATGGACCATGCCGGTCATTTCCGGTGACTGCAGATAGGACGCGCCCTCGGCCACAGCCTCGCGGACCAGTCCTTCGAGGGCCTCGGCATTGGCCTGCGGCTCGAGCCCTGAGCGCATCTGCAGGACGGCGGCGCGAAAAACGGTCATGACAAGGCTCCAACGGTCAGCGACATCGTGTCACGCCGTAAGCAGGGCGTCGAGTTTACCGGCGCGCTCGAGTGCGTAGAGATCGTCACAGCCACCGACATGGGTTTCGCCAATGAAGATCTGGGGGAAGGTCGCGCCCCCCTTCGCCCGCTGGTACATTTCCTGACGCAGTTGCGGAGAGGAACTGGCGTCCTTTTCCTCGTAGGCTACGCCCTTCTGGTCGAGAAGCTGCTTGGCGTGGCTGCAAAAGCCGCAGAACTGGCGGGTGTAGATGGTGACGTCCGGCATCGGATCACATTCCTGGTTATGAGCCCGAAAGCATATGGCTTCACTCCATGCCGGCTGCAACCCTTGCGAAAGTCAGAACATCGACATCCCTCGCGCCCGCCCGATTCAACGCCCGTGTCGCGCTCGCTGCGGTTGCGCCCGTCGTATAGACGTCGTCGACGAGGAGGACGCGCCGCCCCTCGATCTCGACGCGGCGCGTGTCGATGACGCGAAAAGCACCGCGAACATTGTCCCGCCGTTGACGGGATCCGAGCCCGACCTGGCTGCGGGTCGGCTTCACCCGCCTCAGCGCCAGTGGCGCGAAGGCAATGTCGGCGTTGCGGGCGAGCAGCCGGGCAATTTCGGCAGATTGGTTGAACCGGCGCCGCCACAGCCGGCCGGCATGCAGCGGAACCGGCACCACGACATCGGCGTCGCCGAGAAGCTCCGCGCCCGAACGTGCCATCCATCCGGCCATCAGCGGCACCAGATCGGTGCGATCGCCGTATTTCAGCGCCGTGACGAGGCGGGCGGCCAGGTCCTGATAGATCACCGCGGCCCGCAGCCGGGCGAAGGGCGGCGGATCGGCGATGGCCTCCGCCGACAGGAACCCCTCGCCGAGATCGTAGGCGAAGGGCAGCCCAAGAACCTCGCAATAGGGCCGCTCGATGAATCGCAGCTTCGCCCAGCAGCCCGGACAAACGGTGTCCACTCCCGTGACTGCCGCCTGACATCCCGGACAGACCGGTGGAAACAGCAATCGGCCGATCGCATGGCCGACAGCTCCGGTGCCGCGCTTGAATGGGCTCATTGCCTCGTCCTGCCCTCCAGCCCGGTGCCCCCGGTTGACTACGTCGACCGGTCGGGTCACCTCGACGACAGGGAGGGACCCCGTCCCCTTGACGATACGCCACCCGCCGTCAGCTACAAGCGCTGTCGCGGTCACCTTCGACAGAGCGCTGAGGGATCATGCCGGACATTTCGGATCACCAGGTTTTCGATCGGGCTTTGCTCGACCGTCGAAGGCAGCGCTGGCTTGACGCGGAGCCGCGGGCGGGCGCCGGCTTTTTGCTGCGGGCGATCGCCGACGAACTTGGCGACCGGCTGTCGCTGGTCGAACGCCGTTTTGCGGTTGCCGTCGACCTGGGCGGCCACACCGGCGAAATGGCGGCGCGGCTTCGCGCCGGCGGCCAGGCCGACTGCGTCGTGCGGATCGAACGGCTGGCGGCTTTGCTGGAGGGGGAAGAATTCGCCTGCGTCGGCGACGAGGAGGCCCTGCCGCTGGCCGACGACAGCGTCGATCTCGTCGTTTCCACGCTGTCGCTGCATCTGACCAACGACACGCCTGGCACGCTCGTCCAGATCCGGCGGGCGCTCCGGCCGGATGGTCTCTTCCTTTGCGGCTTTCTCGGCGGCGAGACCTTGTCCGAGCTTCGGACCGCCCTTCTCGCGGCCGAAGCCGAGATCACCGGCGGCGTCTCGCCGAGGGTCGCGCCGTTTACCGATGTGCGCGATGCCGGCGGCCTGCTTCAACGGGCCGGTTTCGCGCTGCCGGTCGCCGATCAGGATCGGCTGACGGTGCGTTACGACACGCTGTTCGATCTGATGGCGGATTTGCGGGCAATGGGCATGGCCAACATGCTGGTCGAGCGGTCCCGTCGTCCGGCCTCGCGGCGATTGTTCCTGCGGGCGGCGGAGATCTACGCCGAGCGCTTCGCCGATCCCGACGGACGCATCCGCGCCACATTCGACATCGTCTACCTGTCCGGCTGGCGGCCGCACGACAGCCAGCAAAAGCCCCTGCGGCCAGGCAGTGCCCGGACAAGCCTCGCCGCGGCGCTCAAGGACAAGTCGGACGATCTGACCTGAGGGCCAGACCAATCGCTTCCGACCGGCCCCCGCCGCATTCGGTATGACTATCGATTACCAAGGGTGCGCGCGGCCTGACGGTCAGAACGCCGCCAAAACACCGCCGAACATGGAAACGACCGACGTGCCGATCCCGGTGGCTGCCACGACGATCGCAATCGAAATCAGCCCGGCGATCATCACGTATTCGATGGCGGTTGCCCCACTGACGTCATGGAGAAGCTTCTTCGCCGCTTTGCGCGCGCGTCCTGGCTGACGAGGCGACCGTGGCCAGTTCAGCACGCGCCGGTACTCCCGCCATCCGAGAAGATCACGCAGGGCCGCGCGCCTGACCGTTGCAGCACGCTCCGCCGCACGGTGTACCGGTTCGACGACCCGATGGAACCCGTTGCCATCGTGTCGATCTGGGCGGTTGACGCGACGTAGTCGGCCCCCCGTTTGGCGGCCGGCGCGACAATCAGGGCCAATGCCAGCGCGATCGATCCGAACAGCAGCGTCGCCCGGAACAGTCCGGTTCGAAGTTCCGTGATGGAGTCGGGCGCGCGGCGTCCGCCGCCCAGTTCGTCATCAGCCTCGAAATCGCGCATCGTTTCCTCACAAAGCTGGTAAGCTTCGTGGATCAATATGCGTGCTTACAATGAAAAAGCTCTTAAGCAACTCAGTGCGTTTTCACGGCTGTGTAACGATTTTTCCCGCCCGCCCTCAGAGCAGATCGATCAGATGGGGGATCAACGGCTCGTCGGCGGGCGGCATCGGGTAGTCGCGAAGCTGCGTCGCGCGGACCCATTTCAGCCGCTGCCCCTCACGCGGGACCGGGATGCCCTCGTAACGGCGGCAGATGTAAAGCGGCATGAGGAGATGGAAGTCCTCGTAGGAATGACTGGCGAAGGTCAGTGGCGCCAGACAGGCCGCCTTCGTCACGATGCCCAGCTCCTCGTGCAATTCGCGGATCAGCGTCGCCTCCGGCGTTTCGCCGGGCTCGACCTTGCCGCCGGGAAATTCCCACAAGCCGGCGAGCGGCTTGCCGACTGGGCGCTCGGCGATGAGCAGGCGCCCGTCGGCATCGATCAGCGCGCAGGCGACGACGAGGAGCAGGCGACGTTCTGCCGACATCATCGCGTTCCGCCCGGCGGCGCGCGATAGACGTAGCGATAGGCTTCCGAAAAGCCGAGCGAACGATACAGTGACAGACCCGCCGCGTTGGCGGCCTCGACCTGCACCCAGCCGGTCCTGGAGCCCTTGTGGACCGTGTAGCGCAGCGCCGTGGCGACCAGGTCGCGACCGATTCCCTTCTGGCGTTCGCGGCGATGGACAGCCACGTCGAGAAGGCCGGCGAGATCGTTGTCGTGAATCGCGAGTGCCACCGCGATCGGAGATCCGTTTTCGCTCTCGCGAACGAACAATCCCGTCGGCGGTCGGATCGCCTCCAATATGTCCGCCAGCCCCGTACGCAGGGCCGATGGACGTTCGTGGACCCGAAGACTGGCCTCGACATAGCGCGCCGTGTCGCGAATCGGAATTCGCTCGATCGAGGCGCTGAGATCGAGTTGCGTCAGGTCCGCCGTCATGACGATCGACTCGTCGAAGCGCTCCCATCCCTCTGCGTCGAGATAATTGACGAGTTCGGGGGGCGCCAACGGCGACTGCCGCACGATGATCGCGCGGCCGAATTGCGTGAAGGTCTCGCCGGCACGCGCGATGCGCTGCGCGATGTCGGAATTGTCGGATGGATCGAGCGGATTGACGGAATTCAGGCGTTTGGCGGGAAACGAGGCGGTCAGGCGCACCGCCCACGTGCCGTCGAACGCGGTCGAAGACGCCGGCCACGCCCGGAAACCGGCCGCCTCGAGCCGCCGAACGACGGCGAGCTGGCGCATCGTCTCAGCTTCGGTAATCGCCATTGATCGCGACATAGTCCTTGGTCAGATCGCAGCTATAGACCGTCCAACGTCCGGTTCCGAGGCCGAGTTCGACCCGGATCGGGATTTCGGCCCCGCGCATCACGGCCGAGGCTTCGGCTTCGGAATAGTCGGGATCGCGCGCGCCGGCCTCGGCGACACGAACGCCGCCGAAATGGATGGTCAGCCGGTCCCGGTCGGCCTCTTCGCCGGCCTTGCCGACGGCCATGACGACGCGGCCCCAATTGGCGTCCTCGCCGGCTACGGCCGTCTTGACCAGAGGTGAATTGGCGATCGACAGCGCGATGCGCTTTGCGGCCGCGTCGCTGATCGCGCCCTCGACGGTGACCTGAATCTCCTTGCGTGCGCCCTCCCCGTCGCGCGCGACCTGGCGCGCGAGATCGAGCATGAGATCGCCGAGCGCTTGGCGGAAGCCGGCGACGCGGTCGTCGTCGGCATCGGAGATTTCCGGGCAGCCGCGCCGCGCGGCGGCGCCCGTCGCGAAAAGAAGTAGCGTGTCGGAGGTCGAGGTATCGCTATCGACCGTCACCGAATTGAAGCTCGGAGCCACGGCCTCCGTCAGCATCGCCTGCAACGCCGACGACGCGATCGCCGCGTCGGTTGCGACGAAGGACAGCATCGTCGCCATGTCCGGCGCGATCATGCCGGCACCCTTGGCAATGCCGTTGATCGTCACGACGGTCCCATCGATCGTCACCTGCCGCGTGGCCAACTTGGGATAGGTGTCGGTGGTCATGATCGCGTCGGCGGCCTCGCGCCAGCCGTCGCCGACGGCCTGTTCCGCCAGTCCGGCGAGGAGGCCGGTGAACTTGCCGGCATCGAGCGGCTCGCCGATGACCCCGGTCGAGGCGAGAAAGATGTCCTGCGGCGATGCATCGACCGCCGCCGCGGCAGCCGCAGCGGTCATTTCCGTCGCCTCGCGCCCCCTCTTGCCGGTGAAGGCGTTGGCATTGCCGGAGTTAACGACCAGCGCCCGGGCAACGCCGCGGCGAAGGCTCTCACGGCTAAAATCCACCGGCGCAGACGGGCATTTCGATGTGGTGAAGACACCGGCGACCGCGGCCGGTCCATCGAACGTCATCAGGAGGACGTCGGTGCGTCCGGCATATTTGATGCCGGCGGCGGCCGTCGCGATCCGCAGCCCCTCGATCGGAGGCAGGATCGCGAAGGAGGTCGGGGCAAGCGGCGAGACGGTCGTCGTCATATCGTCACCGGAACAGATCGGTTGCAAAAGGGAACGAAAGGCATTCGCGGCGCGCGAGCGCGATCGAAACCGGCGAACCGGGCGGACGGCTCTCGGCCAAGGACCGCTATTTCGCGGCCGGTTCGGTGGCAGGCGCGGCGCCGGGCTCCATGCTCTTCTCGATCGCCTCGACCTGCTTTTTCATCTCAGGGTCGACATATTCGACCGAATGCGCCGCACGGGCATCGCGCACCAGTTCCATATATTTCTCGCGCAGGACCACCTGCCGCACCTGATCCTTGATCTGCTCGAAGCTCGGCTTTTGCGCTTCGCGCTTTTCCTCGACCTTGATCACATGCCAGCCAAACTGGGTCTCCACCGGTTCCTTGGTGTAGGTACCCGGCTCCAATGCGAACGCCGCTTTCTCGAATGCCGGCACCATCTGACCGGCGCCGAAGAACCCGAGGTCGCCGCCTTCGGGGCCGGACGGGCCGGTGGATTTCTCCTTGGCCACCGCCTCGAAATCCCCGCCCTCGTCGAGCTGCTTGATCACCGCCTCGGCCCCTTCCTTGGTCTTCACCAGAATATGACGGGCGTGGACCTCTTGCTTGGCTTCGACCGAGGCGATTTCCTTGTCGTAGCGCGCCTTGAGCTCCTCGTCGGTCACTGCCGCCACGCCGTTCTTGGCGAAATAGGCGTTGTGAAGCGCGCGTTCGCGCTGGAAGGCGATCTCGGTGGCGACATCCGGCTCGTCCTGGAGCTTGGCCTTCTCCGCCTCCTGGGCGAGGGCCTTGATGTCGATCAGGGCGGACAGCAACGCCAGCTTGCGCTGCTCCGGCGGCATCTGGGCGAACTGCTGGCCAATCGCACCGGCGGCGGCCATGAGGTCGCGCTCGGTGATCTCCTTGTCGCCCACCTTGGCGACGACGTCGGATTCGGCGGCGAAAGCCGGCGTGGCGAAGGTCATGAGAGCAACAGCACTTGCTGCGAGCGTCAGTCTGAGATCGAAAGTCATGGCAAAGACCGTCCTTTGCGGTTCGGTGGGAAATGGGCCCGGATACCAAGCCGCGAGATGGGTTGCAGAGCGGCCTCGTGCGAGCTCTCGGCGCGGCGTGGCGGCCTTTGGCGGCGCGCCGTTGACATCGGTTTGGCCCCCTCTTATCTCTCGCGCGTTCTGAAAGTCCAGCCGCCTTCCGCGAAGTTTGAGGGCTTCCGACATTCCGGCGACTGTCCGGAATCAGCGGCAGCCGGCCGGCAGGCCGGTCGGGGCAGCGGCGACTCACATACTTGGAAGGACCGGTTCATGGTCAATTTTGGCGGGCTCGCCCGTAAGTTGCTGGGTTCGGCGAATGAGAGGGTCGTCAGACGCTTCCAGCCGAAGATCCAGCCCATCGCGGCCTTCGAAGATGAGTTTTCCCGCCTCACCGACGACGAGCTCCGAGCCAAGACCGAGGCGTTTCGCGCTGAGATCGCCGAGGGAAAGACGATCGACGACCTTCTGGCGCCGGCCTTCGCGATCGTGCGCGAAGGCGCCAAACGGGCGCTCGGCATGCGCCATTTCGACGTCCAGATGATCGGCGGCATGGTGCTGAACTCAGGCGCGATCGCCGAGATGAAGACCGGCGAGGGCAAGACCCTCGTCGCGACCCTCGCGGTCTATCTGAACGCCCTCGAAGGCAAGGGCGTCCACGTCGTCACCGTCAACGACTACCTGGCTTCCCGCGATGCCGAATGGATGGGCCGGCTCTACCGCTTCCTCGGACTCACCGTGGGCACCATCGTGCACGGCCTTTCGGACGAACAGCGCCGGGCGGCCTATGCCTGCGACGTCACCTACGCCACCAACAACGAGCTTGGCTTCGACTATCTGCGCGACAACATGAAGTTTGAGCGCGACCAGATGGTCCAGCGCGGCCACCACTTCGCGATCGTCGACGAGGTCGACTCGATCCTGATCGACGAGGCGCGCACGCCGCTGATCATCTCCGGACCGCTCGACGACCGCTCCGAGCTTTACAAGACCATCGACGCCTTCATCCCGCAGCTCGACAAGAGCGATTACGAACTCGACGAGAAGCAGCGCACGGCGACCTTCACCGAGGAGGGCAACGAGAAGCTGGAACGGCTTCTGGAAGCCGCCGGCCACCTTGTCGGCGACTCGCTCTACGATATCGAGAACGTCGCGATCGTCCATCACGTCAACAACGCGCTGAAAGCCCACGCGCTCTTCCAGCGCGACAAGGATTACATCGTCCGCAACGACGAGATCGTCATCATCGACGAGTTCACCGGCCGCATGATGCCGGGCCGGCGCTATTCGGAAGGCCTGCATCAGGCGCTCGAGGCCAAGGAAGGCGTCACCGTCCAGCCGGAGAACCAGACGCTCGCCTCGATCACCTTCCAGAACTATTTCCGAATGTACAAGAAGCTGGCCGGCATGACCGGCACGGCCCAGACGGAAGCCTCCGAGTTCGGCGATATCTACGGCCTCGACGTAATCGAGATCCCCACCAACCTGCCGATCCTGCGCCTCGACGAGGACGACGAGGTGTACCGGACCTTCGAGGAGAAGTTCCGGGCGATCAGCCGGGAAATCCAGGATGCCGCGTCGCGCGGCCAGCCGACTCTGGTCGGCACGACCTCGATCGAAAAATCCGAGTTGCTCGCCGAACGGCTGCGCAAGGACGGCCTGAAGGATTTCCAGGTCCTCAACGCCCGCTATCACGAGCAGGAAGCTTACATCGTTGCCCAGGCAGGCGTGCCCGGCGCAGTGACTATTGCCACCAACATGGCCGGCCGCGGCACCGACATCCAGCTCGGCGGCAACGCCGACATGCGGATCGAGCGGGAACTCGCCGACATGCCGGACGGGCCGGAGCGCAAGACCAAGGAAGATGCGATCCGGGCGGACATCAAGCGCCTGAAGGACGAGGCGATCGCGGCTGGTGGCCTTTACGTGTTGGCGACCGAGCGCCACGAAAGCCGGCGGATCGACAATCAGCTGCGCGGCCGCTCGGGACGCCAGGGCGATCCCGGCCGCTCGAAGTTCTATTTGTCGCTGCAGGACGATCTGATGCGCATCTTCGGATCCGAGCGAATGGACTCGATGCTGACCAAGCTCGGCCTGAAGGAAGACGAGGCGATCGTCCATCCCTGGATCAACAAGGCGCTGGAGAAGGCGCAGAAGAAGGTCGAGGCGCGCAATTTCGACATTCGCAAGAACTTGTTGAAATACGATGACGTGATGAACGACCAGCGCCGCGTCATCTTCGAACAGCGCATCGAATTGATGGACGCCGAGGAGCTCGACGAAACCATCTCCGACATGCGCCACGAAACCATCGAGGCGATCGTCGCGCGTCATATTCCCGAACGGGCTTATCCCGAGCAGTGGTCGATCGCGGAATTGAAGGCGGACGTCCTGGAACTCCTCAACCTCGACCTGCCGATCGCGGAATGGGCGGCCGAGGAAGGGATCGCCGAGGATGACATCCGCGAGCGCATCCGCGAGGCCGCCGATGCCGCTGCCCTCGACAAGGCGAAGCGTTTTGGCCCCGAGGTGATGATCTACGTCCAGCGCAATGTCGTGCTGCAGACGCTGGATGCGCTCTGGCGTGAGCATCTGGTCAATCTCGATCATCTGCGTTCGGTCGTCGGCTTCCGCGGCTACGCCCAGCGCGACCCGCTGAACGAGTACAAGTCGGAATCCTTCGAATTGTTCGAGGCGATGCTCGGCAATCTGCGCGAGCGGACGACGAAGCAGTTGGCGAGTGTCGAGATCGTCCGCCCGGAAGAGCAGGAAGCGCCGCCGCTACCGCGGATGGAGGCTCATCACTTCGACGCATCGACCGGCGTCGACGAGGTCGGAGACGGAGCCAAGCGGCTGACCGCGAACTTCACGCCGGCCGAGGCCGACGGCCTTCGCCGCGATCCGAACAACAAGGACAGCTGGGGTCCGGTCGGCCGCAACGAGCCGTGCCCCTGCGGGTCGGGCAAGAAGTTCAAGCACTGCCACGGCGCCCTGGTCTGAGGACGCCTGCAGCAGAATTTACTGCTTTGAGGCTAGCCGAGCGGAATGAAAGAAGCGCACGGCTTCCTCGATTAATGGCCTTAGTTCCGGGGGGCAGTCCTTCACGCCGCCTTCGGCGTTAATTCGGTTAGGAGCTGGACCTCTTGTGAGGCCTAGGAGGCGCTTCACATGCGCAACATGGCAAGTCTCAACACGCTTGCCGAATTTTTCCAGAACGTAACCGCGCTCGTTCTTGTAGCCGGCTTTATCGCTTATCATGGTCGCCTCCTGTCAACAGGCTTCCCATTCTTCACACAGCGATAAAGGTGTCTATGTTCAAAATGGGCAGACAACGATAGCATGCTGGAATCAGCTTGAACCGCTCACTTCAAGAAGCCAGAGAAGATCGAGCCGCCCGAGGATGACCGGCCGATGCGGTTGCCCTCCCGGTCGTAGCCCTCGCGGCGATGCTGTTCCGCGGCATAGGCCTCGGCCGTGATCGGCTGGCCCGTACGATAGCTAAAATTGGCGGTTTCCGCGAACTCGCTCGGCGCCATCGAAGCCGCGATCGTCTGCTCCTTGGTCTCGTCGGCCGTCACTTTGGCTGCCACTTCCGGCGCCAGGTCGAAGTCCGGACATGCCCCGGTCGGAGAAAGACCCGCAACGGTCTCGGCGCTTTGGTCGAAGACATAACGCCGATCGCAGACGCCGACATTCGGCTGGCGGCGGGTGATCTCGAAATGATCCGAGCCCTTCTTCAGCATCTTCCAGAATTCGTAGTGCTGGGAATTGCGATGCCGCGCCATGTTCTTCGGCGTCATGCGGAATGGGTAAGCCTGGATCTGGAACGCACGCTGCCCCCCTTCGAAGGAGTGGCGGGCAAGCGCAAAGATCTCGGTGATCTGATCGTTGTCCATGGCGTAGCAGCCGGATGAATTGCAGGAGCCATGAATCATCAGGAAGGTGCCGGTGCGTCCGTTCGCCCGGTCATAGGCGTTGGGAAAGCCCATATTCACCGCCAGATGGAACTTCGAGTTCGGGTTCAGTTGCGCCGGCGTCACCGTGTAGAAGCCTTCCGGCGCCTGCCGGTCGCCCTCCTGGAACTTCGGCCCGAGCTTTCCCGACCAGGCGCAGATATCATAGGTTTTCAGCAGCGCGTAGCTGCCGTCGGTTTTCTGCTTCCAGACCTCAAGGTTCGATTCTTCCTTGAACAGCCGGACCAGGATCGGCGAATTGACGCCCATGCCATTGGCCTTGATCGCCTGAACGAGCGCGGCCGGCAACGGCGCGTTCGCGGGCATGAGATCGCTGTATTGGCAGGCGGAAAGCGTGAAGAGCCCCAGCGCGAGCGCGGCGGCCGTCACGAGGCGGCGGACAAACATCCCCTCAATTCCCCATCGCATACGAGGATCACCCAACAATCCTCGTCCCCACTCGGATCGCGGCCATTAAGGTGCCGCTCGATCCCTTGCGATGGCGAACCCCGGCCAGACTGGCCGAGCCCATCGCAGGCTTGATCCATTGTACCGCGATCAGGGTAAAGAACTCCTGAACCGCGCGTCTTGATGGATCGCTCAAGACCAAAAGCTTTAGGCCACGACCATGGCCGCAATTTGGCAAATGCCGAAGGGGAAGGATACCGGCGATCGCGGCAAAACCGCAACAGGCCTCAGAGATTCCGCCCGATCGCCAGAAATTTCTCCCGGCGTTGGCGCCGCAACGCCTCGCCATCCAGGCTCGCGAGGTCCGCAAAGGCGGCCCGCACGTTATCCGCTGCATTGTGGATCCCTTCCTCCGGCGAGCGATGAATGCCCCCGACGGGTTCCTCGACGATGGCGTCGATGACGCCGAAGCCCATCAGATCCTGCGCGGTGATCTTCATCGCCTGGGCGACGTCGCGCGCCCGCGTCGCGTCGCGCCAGAGGATCGAGGCGCCGGCCTCGGGCGAAATCACGGAATAGATCGCGTGCTCGAGCATAAGCACGCGATTGGCCGTGGCGATGGCGATGGCCCCGCCGGAGCCGCCCTCACCGATCACCAGCGAGACCATCGGGACCTTGAGATTGAGGCAGGCCTCCGTCGACCGGGCGATGGCCTCGGCTTGGCCGCGCTCCTCGGCGCCGATACCGGGATAGGCGCCCGCCGTGTCGACGAGGGTGAGTACGGGGATGGCGAAGCGTTCGGCGAGTTCCATGATGCGGACGGCCTTGCGGTAGCCCTCGGGCCGGGCCATGCCGAAATTGTGCTTGAGGCGGGCTTGCGTGTCCGAGCCCTTTTCCTGGCCGATGACCGCGATCGGCTGGCCGTCGAGGCGGCCGAACCCGCTGATGATCGCGTAATCCTCGGCGTAGAAGCGGTCGCCGGCCAGCGGCACGAAATCGGTGATCAGTCGGTTGATATAGTCCAAGCAATGCGGCCGGTCGGGATGCCGCGCCACCTGGGTCTTCTGCCACGGAGTCAGCTTGCGGTAGAGGTCGGCCAAGGCATCGCGCGAACGCTTTTCGAGCCGCTGGATCTCGTCGGTGACGTCGACGGCGTCCTTGCCCCCCTCGATCTTCTTCAATTCGATGATCTGGCCTTCCAGATCCGCGACCGGTTTTTCGAAATCGAGATAATTGTGCATCGGTTACGCGGCGTCGGCCGTCCTTTGGATGTGGCGACCGGCAGGGCGGCCGGTGAGCCGCGAGGCAAAATCGGCGGCGGTCCGTTTGGCCACCCTCCGACGCCATCGGCTGAAGGTCTTCATGCGCGGCGGAAACTGGCTACGCGCCGCCACCTTGTCAAGGAATCCCGCGCGCCGCATCAATCGCCGCTCAGCGCCGACAGCGGATGATGATCGGTTACGAGGCGGATCAAGCGTTCTTCCAGAACATGAGTGTAGATCTGCGTCGTTGAAATATCGGCATGACCGAGAAGTTCCTGTACCGCCCGCAGATCGGCGCCGTTCTGCAGAAGGTGGCTGGCGAAGGCATGGCGCAAGACGTGCGGCGACATCCGCGCGGCGGCAATGCCGGCACGGACCGCGAGCGCTTTGAGGTCGCGCGCGAAGGCTTGCCGGGTCAAATGTCCGCTTTCCGAGAGCGCCGGAAAGAGCCATTGTCCGTCGTCGGCGATGCCCGCCGCCGGCATCGCCTCGGCAAATCGCGCCAAGGCTTCCCGAGCGGCCTCGCCGATCGGCACCATCCGCTCCTTGTCGCCCTTGCCGCGCACGACAATCATCCGATTCTTCGCGCGAAGCACCGACCGCGGCAGGCTGACGAGTTCGGAGACCCGTAGCCCGGTCGCATAGAGAAGCTCGACCAGCGCGCACATCCGTGCCGCCCGTGCGCGGCGGCGCGGTGAAGCCTCCGGGTCTCGCGCCTCCTCGTCGGCCCGGCCGATCAGCCGGTCGACCTCGTCCTCGCTCATGATCTTCGGCAGCGGCCGTTTTTTCCGCGCGCCCTCGATCGGCCCAGTGGGATCGTCGCCACGGCGGCCTTCGGCATAGAGAAAGCGGTAGAACTGGCGCAGCGCCGACAACCGCCGCGAGCGGCTGCTCTCGGCAAAGCCGCGAGCCCCGAGCCGCGCGACATAAGCGCGAAGATCGTCCGTCTGCGCGCCCGTCAGCGAACCGCCTTGCCCGGTGACGAAGCCCGCCGCGTCCTCGAGGTCGCGCCGATAGGCGGCGATGGTGTTGTCGGAAGCGCCCCGCTCCACCGCCATCATCTCGAGGAAGCTTTCGATGTCGGCGTCGTCGCGCCGGCCGACCGAGCCGGTGGCAACGGGCGGAGTGGGGGCCGCGCTCATCGGCGCAGGCTCTCCGTCGGCGTCCCCGGATCGAGCTGCGGCAACGGCACCTCGACCGTCATCTCGCGACGGGTCGGTTGGACGAAGTAGACGAGCGCGGCCATGATGCCGTAGATGATGCCGGCGAGGATGAGAAGCGTCGTCAGGAGGCGAACGAGGGTCGGCATCGTGGTCTGGCGCACTCACTGCTGGGTCGGATCCCGTTGCGGCCATTTGCTTCTAGTGAGAATGGCGCGGGACGCAAGCGACGCGTCCGGTTCTGTTCCGGCATAACCGACGGTTTTTAAGATTTCCTGTCCTTCGGCACACGCCGAAGCACGGGACGGTAACGAAAGGCGCCATGAGAAGCGAATTGTCCCCGGACGGAACAGCGGCGATCCAGGACCGACTCGGCAACCGTTCGATCGCGCTCATCGGCCTGATGGGCGCTGGCAAGACGACGGTCGGCCGTCGGCTCGCCGCATTGCTCGCCTTGCCGTTTTGCGACACCGACGTCGAGATCGAGGCGGCGTCGCGCATGACCATACCTGAGCTGTTCGAGGCCTATGGCGAGCCCGAGTTCCGGGCCCTGGAGGCGCGCGTTGTTGCCCGCCTCGCCGCCGAGGGCCCGCGGGTGATCGCGACCGGCGGCGGCGCCTATCTGCATGGCGAGACGCGCGCCATGCTGAAGCGGACGGCGATCACGGTCTGGCTGAAGGCCGATCTGGAAACGCTGATGGAGCGGGTGTCGCGCCGGTCCAATCGGCCGCTGCTGCAGACCGACGACCCGCGCGAGGTCATGCGCCGCCTCATCGACATTCGTTATCCGGTCTACGCCGAAGCCGACATCACTATCGGCACGCGCGACGTGAAGCGCGACATCATCGCGGCCGAGATTCTCGAAGCCTTGGACCGACACCTCGAGACGGAGAGCACCCGATGAAACGTGAAGCGGCCTATCAGGCGGACAACGACGCCACGGCACGCCGGCGCGTCGTCGTCGATCTGGGAACGCGCTCCTACGACATCCTGATCGGCCCCGGCCTCATCGACGCGGCCGGCGAGGAGATCGCGCGCCGGCTGCCGGGCATTCGCGCCGCGGTGGTCACCGACGAGACCGTCGCCGGCCTGCATCTGGAGCGTCTGTCGATCGCGCTGCGCGCCGCCGGCATCGACCACTCGACGATCGTCCTGCCGGCCGGCGAAACGACGAAATCCTTCGCGCACCTGACCCAGGTCGTCGACGAGGTGCTGGCGCAGCGCCTGGAGCGCGACGACGCGGTCATCGCCCTCGGTGGCGGCGTGATCGGCGACCTCGCCGGCTTCGCCAGCGCGATCGTGCGGCGCGGCATGCGCTTCGTCCAGGTGCCGACCACGCTCCTCGCCCAGGTCGATTCGTCCGTCGGCGGCAAGACCGGCATCAACTCGCCGCACGGCAAGAACCTCGTCGGGGCGTTCCATCAGCCGTCCCTCGTCCTCGCCGACACGGCTTTGCTCGACACGCTGTCGCCGCGCGAATTCGCGGCCGGATACGCCGAGCTCATCAAATACGGGCTGATTGACCGACCGGAATTCTTCGACTGGCTCGATCGCCACCGCGAAGCGGTCTTCGCCGGCGGCCCCGAGCGGGCGGACGCGATTCGGCAAAGCTGCGAGGCCAAGGCCGCCGTTGTGGCGGCGGACGAACGCGAGGACGGCAGCCGCGCGCTGCTGAATCTCGGCCACACCTTCGGCCACGCGCTGGAAGCCGCGGTCGGTTATGATTCGAGCCGGCTCGTGCATGGCGAGGGGGTCGCGATCGGCATGACGCTCGCCTACCGCTTTTCCGTCGAACTCGGCCTCTGTCCGGCCGAGGCCGCCGAGCGTTGCGAAGCGCATCTTCAGGCCGCCGGCCTGCCGACCCGGATCGGCGCGATCCCCGGCGCGCCGCTCACCACCGCGCAGCTGATGGCCGGCATTGCCCAGGACAAGAAGGTCAAGCGCGGCCGCCTGACCTTCATCCTGACGCGGGGCATCGGCCAGGCGTTCGTTGAGTGCGCTGTCGCGCCGACCGCCGTCGAGGCCTTCCTCGACCGGGAGATCGCCCGATGACCACCAGCTTGTGGATCATGCTCGCCATTGTTCTGGTCCTGGTTTCGATCTCGGCATTCTTTTCGGGCTCCGAGACCGCGCTGACCGCCGTATCGCGGGCGCGGCTGATGAGCTTCGAGAAGAACGGCGACCAGCGCGCCGGGATCGTGCAGCGGCTGATCGAGCAGAAGGATCGGCTGATCGGCGCGCTGCTGATCGGCAACAATCTCGTCAACATTCTCGCCTCGTCGCTGGCGACGACCACTTTTCTCCGGCTCTTCGGGGAGGCCGGCGTCATCTATGCAACCATCGCCATGACCATTATCGTCGTCATTTTCGGCGAGGTCCTGCCGAAATCCGCCGCGATCGCCCGGCCTGATGGGTTTTCGCTCGCGGTCGCCCGGCCGGTGTCGGTGATGGTCGCGCTGTTCGGGCCGCTGACCCGCATCGTCAACTGGATCGTCCGGCGCGTCCTCGCCATGGTCGGCGTCAGCCTGGAATCCGACGCCTCTCTGCTCACCGCCCACGAGGAATTGCGCGGCGCCGTCGAGGTGCTCCACCGCGAGGGCGCGCTTGTCAACGCCGACCGCAACCGGCTGGGCGGGCTCCTCGACCTACACGAACTCGAAGTCTCCGACGTGATGATCCACCGCACCGGGATGCGGCAGGTGAACGCCGACGACGGGCCGGCGGAGATCGTCCGTCAGATCCTCGAAAGCCCTCACACCCGCTTGCCGGTTTGGCGTGGCCACTACGACAACATCGTCGGGGTAATCCACGCCAAGGATCTGCTGCGTGCCCTGCATGACGTCGACAACGACCCCGCCAAGGTGGACATCCTGAAAATCTGCACCCCGCCCTGGTTCGTGCCCGAGACGACGACGCTGCAGGACCAGCTCAACGCCTTTTTGCGCCGCAAGTCGCATTTCGCCATCGTCGTCGACGAATATGGCGAGGTCGAAGGGCTGATCACGCTCGAAGACATTCTGGAAGAGATCGTCGGCAACATCGCCGACGAGCACGACGTCGACATGCAGGGCGTCAAGATCGAGGCCGATGGCTCGGTCATCGTCGATGGCCAGGTGCCCATCCGCGACCTCAATCGGGCGCTGGACTGGAACCTGCCGGACGAGGAGGCGGTGACGATCGCCGGGCTGGTGATCCATGAAACCCAGACGATCCCGGAAGAGCGGCAGGCCTTCACCTTCTTCCACAAGCGCTTCACCGTTCTCAAGCGTGAGAAGAACCGCATCGCCAAGCTGCGCATCCGCCCGGCGACCGTGCTGGTGCCACCGAAAAAGCTCGGCGGTCACGCAGCCGCGGCCGGCGCCTCGGCGCCGCTGCCGGAGACCGATGGCGACTTCGACGAGGACTACGATATGTTCGAGAACGAAGCCGTCATATCGGCCGACGAGGCCGATGGCTCACCGGGCCCGGAAGGGCTGGAGGACAGCGCTGATCTACCGGCATCGGACAGCGAAGATTCAGACGATCGACGTGACTGATCCTCAGCTCGACTTTGGCCATTTTGAGCGGGTTTTCGCTCAAGCGTGGATCCAGAAATCCGGCTCGGCGGCGATATAGTCGAGAGCCTTGTCGAGCGGCATCGTGGCGATGCCGAATGGTCCGGACGCGCCCCAACGCTCGCCGTT
>DRFF01000074.1 GCA_011050685.1 Aurantimonas coralicida | reverse complement strand
TGCGATCGCAACTGGCCCCGTCTCTCGAACCCGGCGACGTCGTGGTCCTCGATAACCTCAACGTCCACAAGAGCCCGCGAGCCGCGCAGGCCGTCGCAGAGCGGGGCGCCTGGTTCCTGTTCCTGCCGAAATACTCGCCGGACCTGAACCCCATCGAGATGGCGTTCGCAAAGCTCAAAGCACTCTTGAGGAAAGCCGCCGCGCGAACCCTCGACGATCTCTGGCGTGCAGTCGGCAACATCTGCGACCTGTTCGAGCCCGACGAATGCTGGAACTACTTCAAGGCCGCCGGCTATGTTGCAGATTAATCGCCTGATGCTCTAGCCGGATCGGATGACGATAGGCTCCAAGACCTGATCGACGCTTTCGTAGCTCCACACGTGCGCGCGGTGCTCGCGACGCGAGGTGGCAAAGGATCGTACCGCATCGCTCATCGCTTGCCGTTCGAAACCATCGCTGCCAATCCTAAGCCGGTGGTCGGGTTCAGCGACATCACGATCCTACACATGATGCTCTGGAAAAAGTGCGCCCTCGAAGGCGTTCACGGTGCTCTGACAAGCGACGCAGAAGATCGCTTAAGCGAGACGGCGGCTGCGTCGCTACATGCCGTTCTCATGAAGGATGGGTCCGCTGAGATCGCTGCACAGACAGCGACTGCCAGCTATGAACTGACGACATTCGGCACAGCGCGGGGTCCATTGCTTGGAGGGAACCTCGATATGCTCTGCACCGCGGCAGGTTGGGCGCTGCCACCTTTCCGGGGGGCAGTCCTTCTCGTCGAATCAGCGGGGCTAGGGATCGGCCAGCTTGACCGAGCACTGACGATGCTCGTGCGTGGAAAACATCTTGAAAGCATTGCTGGTATTGCGGTCGGCCACATCAACGGAACGCCGTCCAATCCGCCATGGAGCGCCATCGATCTGATACGGCAACACCTCGGGCCGCTTGAAGTACCGATCCTCGGAGGATTGCCGATCGGCCACGATATGGATGCTCGTAGCGTACCAATAGGCAGGACTGTCATACTCGATGCGGACGGACTCAAGCTTCACATTCAGGGATGAGGAAATGTCGGGCTTCCATCGGCTTATAAGCCATTCGAAATATCGGTTTGAAGGGTGAAATTTGAAACAGATTCATAGTATTCTGTTTCACGCCTTACCGCCGAACCCTCCGCGCCCCTGCGCCGGCGCCGGCCGGGACCAGCACGGGCTTGACCACGCGGCGGCGCTCGCGGGCCGTCGAGGTGACCGGAACGCCCCGGTAAAGCTGCTTGGTCGCCTCGATGACGACGACGCCGGCGAAGAGTGGCCAAAGGTCGCGGCCGAAGCGTTCGAGCGGCGCGGCGAAGCCGAGCAGCGAGCGACGCCGGAACGGCGGAAACAAGAGCGCCTCGGCGAAGGCGGACGGCGTGAACATCGCGCCGCGCAGGAGCCGCGTGAGCTGGCCCCGCGACCACGGCCGGCCCGAGCCGAACGGCGTATGCTCGAAGCGCGCCCAGACGCCGCGCCGGTGCGGCGCGACGATGACGATGCGCCCGCCCGGCGCCAGCACCCGCCAGACCTCGCTCAGCATGGCTTCCGGGCTTTCGGCGAATTCCAGCGCATGGATGATGAGGACGCGATCGACCGAGGCGTCGCCGAGCGGCAGATCCTCGACGCCAACCAGAGCCGACAGCGACGCGGCGCCCATCGGCCAGTTCTGCGCCCCTTGCGCGGCCGGCATGAAGGCGAAGGCGCGCTCGGCATCGGCGGCGAAGCGGTCGATATAGGGCACGGCATAGCCGAGCCCGACCAGCCGCTCGTCCGAGATCGGCCGCCACAGCGGCGTCAAAGCCAGCGATACGGCGCGCGCGGCCGCTAGACCCAAAGGCGAGGCGTAGAAGTCGCGAAGGTCGACGATGTCGGCATTGGTGGTCAGTGTGGACGGCTCCCTGTTCGCCGCTTAGAGCGCCGTGCGCCCGTTCGGACGCACAAAGGACGCTCTAACATCTAGATTGCGCATCGGAATGATCCAAAAACCGGATTCCACTTTTTGGTCCGATGCTCCAGATGCGACGGATCGAACAGCCACTATAGGACGCTCGCAAGCTGGGTCGAAACTCTCTTTCGGTGGAATGGCCTCGATCCAGTTGCGAGGCGGCCGCAGTGTGCCCGGCGGCTGACATGGCGTCGGAGCGCCCTAACTCGACAATGCACTGCATTCAATGAAGGGAAGACCTCCATGGCCGAGATCGAAATCCGCCAATTCGTTTGCCGCGGCGACAATTTCTGCGTGCTCGTCCACGATAAGGACAGCGGCACGACGATCGCCATCGACGCGCCGGAGGAGGCGCCGATCCTCGCCGAACTCACAAAGGCCGGCTGGAATCTCACCCATATCCTGACGACGCATCACCACGGCGACCATGTCGCGGCGAACGAGGCGTTGAAGGCGCGGTTCGGGGTCGAAATCATCGGACCGGAAAAGGAGCGGGCGAAGATTCCCGGCATCGACCGGTCGGTCTCCGGCGGCGATAATTTCTCGCTGGGTGGGATTCGCGTCGAGGCGATCGATACGCCGGGGCACACGCTCGGCGAAATCTCCTATTATCTGCCAGACGCCAAGGCCGTCTTCGCCGCCGATGCGCTGTTCTCGCTCGGCTGCGGCCGGCTGTTCGAGGGCGATGCGGCGATGATGTGGGAGTCGCTCAAGCGCCTCAGGGCGCTGCCCGACGAGACGATGCTGTATTGCGGCCACGAATACACCGCCACCAACGCCCAATGCGCCACCGACGTCGATCCGGACAATTCCGCCTTGCAGGAGCGGGCGCGGGAGGTCGCGGCGCTGCGGGCCGACGGCAAGCCGACGCTGCCGGTTTCGCTCGGGCGCGAGAAGCAGACCAATCCGTTCCTGCGCGCCGACGATCCGGCGCTGATGGGAGCGATGGGCATGACGGACGCCGAGCCCGCCGCGGTGTTCGCCGCCATTCGCAAGAAGAGGGATCAATACTGATGAGTTCGGCTGCCCTGAAGATCGTCAAGACGCTCGACCTGAAACCGCATCCCGAAGGCGGCTGGTATCGCGAAACCTTTCGCGACGAACCGGCGAAGGGCAAGGGTCGGGCCCGCTCGACGGCGATCTACTATCTGCTGGAGGAAGGCGAGACGTCGCAATGGCATCGGGTCAAGGACGCCGTCGAGGTCTGGCACTGGTATGGCGGCGCGCCGCTGGTGATTACGGTGTCCGAAGACGGCCACGAGGCGTCGTCCCATCGCCTCGGCCCGGATGTCGGCGAGCATGAAGCGCCGCAATTCGTCGTGCCGGCCGGCTGGTGGCAGACCGCGACGAGCCTTGGCGAATACACGCTGGTTGGCTGCACGGTCGCGCCGGGTTTCGCGTTCAAATCCTTCGAGATGGCGCCGGAGGGCTGGCGGCCGACGCCGCGGGAAACCGCCAAGGACTGATTAACGGCTCCGGGCCGAACCGCTCGGAGCCGACCTATCACCGCAGGTTGGTATCAGTCGTGACGGCAAAGCAGCTTGCCGTCGAAGGATGTCAGCGTGAGATCGGCATCATAGGTCAACCGGTCCGAGCCGCCGAGGCCGACCACGCCCAAGACCGTGGTTTCATCTGCTTTCAGCTGGAAATCGCCGCTTTGCGCGGAGCTCGAAATGCCGCCTCCACCGCGTTTTTGCACCTCGAACAGATAGGTTCCCGCGATCGCCTTGTGGCTTTCGGCGATGGCATTGAGGGTAACGCCGCCGCTGGCCTCGATCTTTTCGATCCTGCATGAGATGGCGGCACCGGCGCTTCTCTCGGTCTGCGCCGAGGCGGTGAAGCCGGCGACGAGAGCGAGGGCGGCGGTCAGGATTGCGGTCTTCAATGGCAGGGACATTTTGGTCTCCCTAGGTTGTCCGTTCGCCGGGCCGGGTGGAAGCGGGCCGCCTCCACCCGTGGGACGGCAGGATCAGCGGCGTCCCTGGATCACGACGGAGATATTGTTTCCGCCATTCTGCACGATGCTGGTGCTCTGGCCGCTGCCGACCTGGATGGTCGCGGCGGCGTTATTGCTGCCGCTCTGCTCGATCATGGCCTCGTTGTCGCTGCCCATTTGCGCGGCCCCGGCGATGTTGCCGCGCTCGGTCTGGATGATCTCGCCGTAGTTGCGGCTGCCCTCCTGGCCGATCACGGCCTCGTTGCGCGCGCCCAGCTGGTCGGTGAATGCCCGGTTGGAGCGGCCGCGCTGGAAGGTGTCGGAGTAGTTGCGGTATCCCCTCTGTATGGTTCTCACGTCGTTGCGCCGACCACGCTGGGTCTGGAAGATCACGCTGGACGAGCCGTCCTGGCTGATCGCGGCGCCATTGCCCCAACCGGACTGGTTGACGACGGTGCGGCTGCCGGCCGAGGCGATATCCAAGGTGGCGGCGGAGAACAGGCTGGCGAGGGCGGCGGCAGTGATGATCAGGCGCTTCATTGCAGTCTTCCTTCGTTGCGACGTCCAGAAGTGGCGTCCGATGACGATGGATGATGTGTAGGGAGTCGCGGGTGATCGGGTCGTGAATGCGCCGTTGTGCGCCGTTCAGGAATACAGGTGGCTCAATGTCGCAGCAGCCGCCGAAACAGCGGCAATGCCGCGAGGCAGGCGCCGAGGGTGATCAGCACGGCCGCCGCGACGATCGCGCCAGTCAGGGCCGCTTCCCCCGCCGCGACCAGGACCAGCGTCGACAGGAGCGGCGCGGCATAGCTCGACGCGCCGATGATCTGGATGTTGCCGTGCTTGACGCCGTGGTCCCAAACATAGAAGGCGCCGCCGACCGGCAGCAGCCCCAGCAGGAGGACGGCCAGCCATTCGCCGGAGGTCTGCGGCCAGATGGTTGCCTCGAAGATGAGGTGAGCGATCAGCGAGAGCATCGCCGTCGCCGCGCAGAAGCCGGTGACGACGTCGCTCGGAACGCTGCCGAAGCGGCGCGACAGCAGCGAATAGCTCGACCAGGTGAGGGCACAGAGCCCGGCCAGCGCATAACCGAAGACGTAGTCGGGCGAAAAGGCGATGGCGCCGCCGCCGGTGACGATCAACGCCGCGCCGGCAAGGCCAAGGAAGGCGCCCGCCGCGTGAAACCAGCGCAGCCGCTCGCCGGGAAGCATAGCCGAGCCGAGTACGATGAACAGCGGCCAGAGATAGGCGATCAGGCTCGCCTCGGCCGCCGGGGCATTGCGCAGGGCGGCGAAATAGAGCGCGTGATAGCCGAACAGCCCGCCGACGCCGAGAATCCAGACGGCGGGTCGTTGCCGGAACACCGCCATTGCGGTTCCGCGAGCTTTCATCGCGGCAAGGCCGACGAGAGTGGCGATCACGAATGTCATGGCGGCGAGCTGAAACGGCGGCACCGAGCCGCTGCGGGCCGTCATAAGCGCCAGCAGCGACCACATCAGTACCGCCGAAAAGCCCAGAGCCGTTCCCAAACCCGCGTCCCACCATCCGTATCGACGCGTGCTTATGGGCGGCAGGCCGTTATCCGGTCAATGCGGTGCTCAGGAACGGGGCCGCGACGGTCACTTCACCGACACGGAGGTCGCTTGCAGCGTCAGGGATCCGACCTTGGTCGGGATGCGGGCATAGACCGGCACGAAAAGATCGGGGCGCGCGATCGGCGCGAACCAGATCTGGATCGTCTGCTTCGCCAGATAGGTCAGGCCCTTCGACGATGCGTCATAGCCGCCGACCGGCCGGATCCTGACGTTGCAGATCGTGGCCGGACCGGAATAGCCGGGCATCGAATAGGTCTTCGTTCCGGCCGGCGTAAGCCGCAGGTCGAGTCGCGACCAGCCGTCGTAGAAGGGCAGGGTTCGCTTGCACACGGAGGCGGCGTCGCTCGTCTTGATCATCAGGCCGCTCAAGGGGTCGACGACGGCGGCGAGTTGGGATCGCTTGACCGGCACGTAGCTCGGCTTCGGCTTTTCGCGCTTCGGGCTCACGCTCGCCGCGGTGACGCGTCCACCACTGAAGGCGACCTCGCTTTTCCAGCGCTTGTCGTCGCTCGAATAATCGAGCCCGTAGCTGTCGGGGGCAAAGCTCTTGCCGGTTACCCGGCCGGAGACCCGGCTGGTGCCGGCGGTGTCGGAGACCAAACTGCCGAGGCCGGCGGAGGAGAGGGTGCCCTTGACCGAAAAACGGCCACCGTCGATCACCGTGTCGAAGGATGCCTTGCCGATCTTGAGGCCGATGACCGCCATGCCGTATTGTGTCGTCACCGTCTGGCGATCGGTCGTGGCATCGGCCGGGCCGATCGCATGGACCCCGGCCAGTATCGCGACGCCGAGAAGAAGCTGTTTCAGTGTCATCGGTTTGCCTTCAAGGCTGAGAAAAATCGTCGACGCAGCCGTGACAGTGCGATCAGTGCGCTTTTGTGGCGCGGGAGTGCGATCCCGCAAAGTTGTAACGGCTTGACGCATTCCTTCGCGCGGCCTATAGAGCCGGTCGAATTTCCGGTCTTGCCCGACAGCGATGATCGCGCCGTTTAGAGCATCGGACCAAAAAGTGGAATCCGGTTTTTGGGTCATTCCGATGCTCAATCAAAGTGGTAGAGCGTCCTTTGTGCGTCCGGATGGACACACGGCGCTCTAGCGGCGGCGCGCCCGGATCGGGTGTTACGTTAATCTGAAAGGTGATCCGATGTCACGCACCTGCGAACTCACTGGCAAAGCTGTCCAGTCAGGCAACAATGTCAGCCACGCGAACAACAGGACGCGTCGCAAGTTCTTGCCGAATCTGTGCAACGTCACGCTGATCTCCGATTCGCTCGGACAGCGCTATCGCCTGCGCGTTTCGGCGTATGCGCTGCGCTCGGTCGAGCATCGTGGCGGCCTCGACGCCTTTCTGCTCAAGGCGGACGCCGGCGAGTTGTCGCAGCGTGCCCGCCTGCTCAAGCGTCAGATCGCCAAGAAGGCGACCGAAGCCGCGGCCAGCTAAGGCTGTTGCCGGCCGCGCGAGGCGGCCGGGCCATGCGATGATCCTTGCCGGTCGCGAGCCCCGCGTCCGGCACACTGGTTCCATTACCCAGGTTAAAAAAATGAAGCCCTTGCGAATTTATCTTCTGCCCGTCGCGGCGATGACGACGATCGTCCTCGCCGCGAACGTCGCCGTGCAGTTTCCGCTCTTTGCTCAGCTCGGTTC
Organism: Aurantimonas coralicida; assembly: GCA_011050685.1. GTDB lineage: Bacteria > Pseudomonadota > Alphaproteobacteria > Rhizobiales > Rhizobiaceae > Aurantimonas > Aurantimonas coralicida_A. Next base: position 6,556 of record DRFF01000074.1, on the reverse strand, counting down.
GCTTCAACTCGCGGACATTCTGACCTGGGGCGCCTTCGTCTATCCCTTCGCCTTCCTGGTCACCGATCTCACCAACCGGCGCTACGGCCCGCAGGTGGCGCGGCGCGCCGTCTATGCAGGCTTCGCCATGGCGGTGCTGTGCTCGATCGTGGTGCCGCCGCTGCTGTTCGATCTCGGCCTGCTCGGCTACGCCACGGCGGCCGAGCGCCTGTTCCGCATCGCCATCGCCTCGGGCACGGCTTTCCTGGCCGCCCAGTTGCTCGACATCGCCGTCTTCAACCGGCTGCGGGGGGCGAGCTGGTGGCGGGCGCCGGCGGCCTCGTCGATCTCGGGGTCGGTGCTCGATACGTTCGTGTTTTTCACCGTGGCCTTCGCGCCGGTGTTCCTGTTCCTGGGGCCGAACGAGCCCTTCGCGTTGGAAAATGCTCCGCTTCTCGGCGTTTTTGCCACCGAAGCTCCGCGCTGGGTGTCTTGGGGGCTCGGCGATCTGGGAGTGAAACTCCTCATCGCCGTCTTCGCGCTGGTGCCCTACCGGGTCATCATGCAGCAGTTCATGCCGTATCGGACCGCGCAGGCCTGAGGGACGCCGGACGCCCGCGGCTGGATCAGTTGATCGGCGCGGGCCGATCGGCCAGACGAAACTCCAAGAGCAGATTGCGTTGGAAGATCGAGCCATTGTCGTCGGAAACGAGGGTGAGCCTTGTGCCGCCCTCGGCATCTATCCAGACGTCCAGCCCCTCCATATTGTCGATCTCGTCCGACAGATCGGCTTCCATGAGTACCGGACCGTCGACGAGCGCACCGGGCTGGATGCTCGCTCCGGCGATCCGGCGGATCCGGATGCCGAGGCCACCCATGAAGCCCTGGTAGCGGCGTTCGAGCAGCAGGAGGTCGCCGCCCGGGAGGAAAGCGCCGTCGGAGGCATCCCAGTCGGCGTCCTTGCGGACCTTGAAGACACCGTTCGCGGCGCCGTCGAAGATCGCCGCGAAGAGATTGCCGTCGGGATCGATGGACCGCTCCGCGATGGCGATCCGCGCACCGGCAAGCGGGCTTTTGGCGGGGGCGGTGGCGATCGTCTCGATGCCGCGATTGGTCCGCAACTCGTGCCGGGGGAGGGGCAAGGGGATTTCGCGGGCCGTTTCGCCGAACGGTGCGCGGGGATTCTCATAGGCATAGATCCGGTGATCGCGCTCGAAACCGACGAACACGCGGTCGCCGTCGATCGACAGCGATTCGGCGTCGGCGGCGATTTTGCCGCGCATCGGCTGGCCGTCGGGACCGAGAAGCGGCGCGATCACTGCATCGCCAAAGCCTGTCGGCCGGCCGGAGGCATCCCGCTCGATGCGGCCGGCGAACCAGTTGCCGGTGTCGGTGACGGACAGAAACCGCTCGCCGCCGTCATGCAGGCGGATCGCCGAGACACCCTTGAGCCGGCCGTCGCGCGACCAGAATTCGAAGCCGCCGACAAAATCGAGGTCGCCGAAACGATCTGACGCTGAATCACGACTGAAACGCGGGATCGTCTTGGCCGAGACGTCGATCGGTTCCGCTGCCGTCACGCCACCGGAGGCGAACAACATCGCGAGCCCGGCGAGCGATGCCATGAGCCGCGTGATCGTTGGCGACTGATCGATCAATGTCGTCCGGCCGATCGGCGGCGCTGCGGCTTGCGGCCGCGACTTTCGTCCTCGAAGAGATCGGCGAGCTGCTCGGTCATCGCACCGGCCAGCTCCTCGGCGTCGACGATGGTCACCGCCCGGCGATAGTAGCGGGTGACGTCGTGGCCGATGCCGATGGCGAGCAGCTCGACCGACGAGCGCGTCTCGATCTCTTCGATTACCGCGCGCAGATGCCGTTCCAGATAATTGCCCGGATTGACCGACAGCGTCGAATCGTCGACCGGCGCGCCGTCGGAAATCATCATCAGGATGCGCCGCTGTTCGGGCCGCGCCAACAGGCGGTTGTGCGCCCAGATCAGCGCCTCGCCGTCGATGTTCTCCTTGAGCAGCCCCTCGCGCATCATCAGGCCGAGATTGCGCCGCGCCCGGCGCCAGGGCGAATCGGCGGATTTGTAGATGATGTGCCTGAGATCGTTGAGGCGGCCCGGCTTGGCCGGCTTGCCCGCCTTTAGCCACGCCTCGCGCGATTGGCCGCCCTTCCAGGCACGGGTGGTGAAGCCGAGCACCTCGACTTTGACCCCGCATCGCTCCAGCGTGCGGGCGAGAATGTCGGCGCAGGTCGCCGCGACGGTGATCGGCCGGCCGCGCATCGAACCGGAGTTGTCGATCAGCAGCGTGACGATCGTGTCGCGGAAGTCGGTGTCGCGCTCCATCTTGTAGGAGAGTGGCTGCATCGGATCGATGACTAGGCGGTGCAGCCTGGCGCTGTCGAGGTAGCCTTCCTCGAGATCGAAATCCCACGACCGGTTTTGCTGCGCCATCAGTCGGCGCTGCAGGCGGTTGGCGAGCCGCCCGACAACGCCCTGGAGCGCCGCGAGCTGCTTGTCGAGAAACGAGCGCAACCGGTCGAGCTCGGCCTCGTCGCACAGCTCCTCGGCGCCGATCATTTCGTCGAAGGCCTGGGAGAACACCTTGTAGTCGGCGGCGAGGCTGAGGTTGTTCAGCGGCTGGTTCGGCCGCCGCGAATCGCCGGGGGTTTCGGCGTCCTGGCTGTCGTCGTCGGTCGGATCCTCGGCGCTGGTTTCCGATGAGTCGGCTTCCGCCGCGTCCTGATTCTCGCCCTCGGTCTCGCTCTCCTGCGCCTTGGCCTCGTCGGTGCCGCTTTCCTTCTCCGAGCCGCCGTCTTCCGAATCACGGGTCTGGCTGTCGCCCTGCTCTTCGTCCTCGTCGCTTTCCTCGCTCTCGTTCTCGTCGCCGAGCTTTTCGGCCATCTCCAGCGAGACGAGCATGTCGCGCATGGCGCGAGCGAAATCTTCCTGATCGCCGACGGTTTCCGTCAGTCGGTCGAATTTTTCACCGGCCTTGCCGTCGACGAAGTCGCGCCAGACGTCGACCAGCGCCCGCGCGCTCTTGGGCACCGGCCGGCCGGTCAGCTTCTCGCGTACCATCAGCGCGACCGCGTCCTCGATCGGCACCTCGGCGCGGTCGGTCACGTCGGTGAGGTTGGAGCGGACATATTTGTCCTCGAGCATCGCGGCGAGGTTGTCGCCGACGCCCTGCATGGCCTTGGCGCCGATCGCCTCGCAGCGGGCCTGCTCGACGGCATCGTAGACGGCCCGCGCGGCCTTGTCCTCGGGGGACAGGCTCGCATGCAGCCTGGCATCATGGCGCGCCTTGCGCAGCGCCATGGCGTCGGCAAGGCCCCTGGTGACGGCAAGGTCGTTCCGGGTGGCGCGCTTCGGCAATTCGGGCAGCCGCGCGCGCGTGCCGGACAGGCCCGGCCGCTCCGAGGCATAGGTGACTTCGAGCTCGGGATCGCCGGCGATGGCGCGCAGGCATCCCGAGACGGCGCGCCGGAACGGCTCCCGGTCGACGGGCTTGTGCGATGCGGGGCGCTGGTTGTCGCCGATGCGGGCCATGGTCTACTCGGCGGCTTGGAGCGCCCGCCGGGATGGAGTGGGGATATCCTCTCCGTCGGCGAGAGCGCCTTCGATCCAGCACAAGGCGGCGGACCTCACGTCCAAGATCGCTTCCATTTCAGTCTCGCCATCGCCCATGCACCCCGGCAAATCAGGGATCGTTGCGAGGAATCCACCGCCATCATCCTCGGAAAGCGGTGTTACCGTCACCGTATAGGCTTCCGGCCGGAACGCCGTGCCGTCGGCATGTTTGAAATTTGCCATCATCACAACTCGGTATCTGGGTTCTGAAGGTAACGTATCAATTGGCGAATATAGTGTGGCTTGATCGGTTTGTGCGCGGGCACTGTCAGCCGATCCCGCTTCCCGTCCATCTTGACGTAAAAATGCGACCCACCGCCCGGCGGAGCCGCAAACTTCGCGCCGGCCTCGCGACATGCTTTTTCAACATCACGAATTCGCCAATCGGCCTTGGGGTTGGCACGCATCTTCTCGATGGTTTTTCCCATCAGCCCACACTATTCGGTGTGTTGGCGCACCGGAATGGCTCCCGGTCGACGGGCCTGTGCGATGCGGGGCGCTGGTTGTCGCCGATGCGGGCCATGGCTGTCCATCCGTCAGTCCAACACGATATTCGCCGCGCTTTCCGGCAGTTCCTCGCCGAAGGCGCGCTGGTAGAACTCCGCGACGAGCGCGCGTTCCAGATCGTCGCATTTGTTGAGGAAGGTCAGCCGAAAGGCGAAGCCGAGGTCGCCGAAAATCTCGGCGTTCTCGGCCCAAGTGATCACCGTGCGCGGGCTCATTACCGTCGACAGATCGCCATTGACGAAGGCCGAGCGAGTGAGGTCGGCGACGCGCACCATCTTGGAGACGGTCTCGCGGCCCTCCTTCGAATTATAGCTTTTCGCCTTGGAGACGACGATGCCGACCTCGTTGTCATGCGGCAGATAGTTCAGCGTCGTGACGATCGACCAGCGGTCCATCTGCGCTTGGTTGATCTGCTGAGTGCCGTGATAGAGCCCGGTCGTATCGCCGAGGCCGACGGTGTTGGCGGTCGCGAACAGCCGGAAGGCGGGATGCGGGCGCACCACGCGGCTCTGGTCGAGCAGCGTCAGGCGGCCGGAGGATTCCAGCACCCGCTGGATGACGAACATCACGTCCGGGCGGCCGGCGTCGTATTCGTCGAAGACCAGTGCGACATTGTGCTGATAGGCCCAGGGCAGGATGCCTTCGCGAAACTCGGTGACCTGCATGCCGTCGCGCACGACGATCGCATCCTTGCCGACCAGGTCGATGCGGCTGACATGGCTGTCGAGATTGACGCGCACGCAGGGCCAGTTCAGCCGCGCGGCCACTTGCTCGATATGCGTCGACTTGCCGGTGCCGTGATAGCCCGACACCATGACGCGGCGGTTCTTGGCGAAGCCCGCCAGGATCGCCAGCGTCGTCGGCTTGTCAAAGATGTAATCGGGGTCCAGTTCGGGAACGTGGAGGTCGCTCTTCGAATAGGCCGGGACGGTCAGGTCGCTTTCGAAACCGAAGGTTTCGCGGACGGAGATCGTGGTGTCCGGCAGGCCGGCCACTTCCTGTTCCGCTGCACTCATCATACCTCCAACGGTCCGGCACTCGTTCGGGCGATTCGCCGCGGACCCTGTCAAATCTGCCATACCATGCCGCCGGGCGCCCAACGGCCTTCCCGGTGACAATTGAATACGACGCCGGTCTAGGTTGACCGGCGTCAAGGCCGAAGCTGCGGGCTCCGCCGTGAATGGCCTAGCAAAATCCGGATTGTTTCAAAAGCTTGTAGGCTTGAATCACTTCACGCAACCGATCTTCGGTGCCGCGGTCGCCGCCATTGGCATCGGGATGCAGCTGCTTGACCAGGTTCTTGTAGCGCGCACGAATGGCTTCCGCAGACGCCTGCTGGCTCAGATCCAGCGTCTTCAGCGCCTTGGCCTCCAGGGAGCGGACCTTCGTCCGCCGGGCTTGCGGCCGGGGTGGGGCGTCCTCGCCGGTGAAGATGTTGAAGGGGTCCCGCGTCCGCCCGTTCCTGCGCTTGGTGCGGGCGGCCGTTGCCGCCTTTGCCGCGTCGCCGGGGGCCGCGCCGCTGTGGCCCATTTTCCAGGTCGGGCGGTCGCCGGTCAGCGAATCCTTGAGGTGGCGCTGGATGTCCTTGTCATCGAGACCGGAAAAATAGTTGTAGGACTTGTTGTACTGCCGGACGTGGTCGACGCAGAAATGCAGATACTGACCCTCGTGGTCGCGACCCATCGGTGCCTTGTAGATGCCGGCCTCGTCGCAGCCTTCCCACGCGCATTCGGGCGCGCGCGGCTTGTCGGCGGCACGTTTGCCTTTGACGCGGATCGCGTCGAAATATTTTGAATCGAGCTTCATTGCGGTGGATTATGGTGCCCTACACCTGAACGAACAAGAATTGACAGAACGGAAAAAGCCGGAAACTCAAGGAGTCCGGCGGTTTCGCGCAAGCTTCGAGCGGCCGAAATCGGCCTCAGAAACGGTCTCAGGAGACGACGACGTCCATGAATATCAAGACCACAATCGAGACGAAACTGGCCGAGGCATTCGCGCCCGAGACGCTGGCCGTCATCGACGAAAGCCATCTCCACGCCGGCCATCATCATGCTGAAAGTGGACACGACGCCACCTTCGACGGCTCCGGGGGCACGCATTTCCGCGTCAGACTGGTGAGCGAGGCCTTCGCCGGCAAGAGCCGCGTCGAACGCCACCGGGCGGTCAATGCGATTTTGAAGGAGCAATTGGCCTCCGGCGTGCATGCACTGGCGATCGAGGCCTCGGCGCCCGGCGAGGCGACACGGCGCTGATTCGGTCGCGGCGACAAAAGATCGCAGTGATCTCAGCTCGACTTTGGCCATTCACGCCGGGTAGCCCGCGGCGGCAGTGATGCGTTCAAAGAAGCTGCGAGGAATTTCGAGGGGGTCCCGGTGATCCCAGGACGTTTCAAAAGTCTCTGAGACCCACAACTGGCGACGCACGGTG
>DRFF01000073.1 GCA_011050685.1 Aurantimonas coralicida | reverse complement strand
CACCGCCCGCAAGCCGCAGCCGGTCGCCGCCAACGAGACCGATACCTGGGAAGAGTTCTGATCAAGCCGCGAACGCGGCTGACACAAACCAACATTCCCATGCCAATCAGGGCGGTCCGGTCAAACCGGGCCGCCCTTTTTTCGTCCGAACCAGCCGGTGAGAGACTCTCTGCGGCGTCCGCGATCACGCGGCGGTGTGAACGGGCGCCGCTATTCCATTTCCAAGACCGAAGGCGCAGGATGGCGCCTCATCGAAGCCGGGAGGAAAGCGACCAATGCGGTGCATCATCTGCGAAGGAGCGGCGAAGCGGGGCGAGGCCGAAGCGGCGCATGTCGCCATGATCCGCTGCCCGCGATGCGGCGAGTTCGAAGTCTCCGACGCGGCGAGCATAGCGCTCGCGAGCTGGGACCCTTACGCACGCCTCCAAGCGCTCAGATATGCGCAGACGAATGCGCTGCCGGGCCGCATGCCGAATCTCCACGGCATCGCTTAGGCACAGGGCCGCTTCTCAATTTTGGGAAATGGTGCCCAGGAAAGGACTCGAACCTTCACGCCTTGCGACACACCGACCTGAACGGTGCGCGTCTACCAATTCCGCCACCTGGGCACGGCGCGGACAATTAGAAGCTGGACCCGCCGCTGTCAACGCGGTTTTTTCGCGCCGCGATCGGCGATGCCCGGGCGCGGACAACCACGGGAAGGCGGTGGTGCATTCGCGCCTTCACCTTGGCGGGCGAACCGGTTATGAGGCAAGGCGAAGCCGATTGCGCGCGGGCTACCGGGCGACGACATGGCGAGGCAAGCAAGGAGCGCAGGAACGATGGCGGTCGACACGGGCAAGACAGTAGTGGTCTTCGGCGGTTCGGGTTTCCTCGGCCGCTATGTGACGCTGGCGCTCGCTCGCCGCGGCTACCGCATCCGCGTCGCCTGCCGGCGGCCGGATCTGGCCTATCACTTGCAGACCAACGGCAATATGGGCCAGATCATGCCGGTCCAGGCGAATCTGCGCTATCGCTGGACGGTGGATCGGGCGGTCGTGGGCGCCGATCATGTGATCAATCTCGTCGGCATCCTCGCCGAAAGCGGCCGGCAGAATTTCGATGCGGTGCAGTCCTTCGGGGCGCAGGCGGTGGCCGAGGCGGCGCGCGGCGTCGGGGCGCGAATGACCCAGATCTCGGCGATCGGGGCGGACGCGTCCTCCGACTCCGCCTATGCCCGCACCAAGGCGGCCGGCGAGCAGGCGGTGCGCGAAACGATTTCCGATGCTACCATCATCCGGCCCTCGATCGTGTTCGGGGCGGAAGACCAGTTCTTCAACCGCTTCGCCCAGATGGCGCGGTTTTCGCCAGTCCTGCCGCTGATCGGCGGTGGCCGCACCCGCTTCCAGCCGGTCTATGTCGGCGACGTCGCCGAGGCGATCGCCGCGACGGTGGACGGCAAGGTGGCGGGTGGTCGCGTCTATGAACTCGGCGGGCCGGAGATCCTCACCTTCCGCGAGCTGATGGAAGAGATGCTCGCAGTGATCGCCCGCAAGCGCCGTTTCGTCACGATCCCGTTCGGCGCAGCCGCTTCGATGGCGCGGGTCATGGGGTATCTTCCCGGCGCGCCGCTGACCAAGGACCAGGTTCGCCAGTTGCGGCACGACAATGTGGTCTCCGAGCAAGCCATCGCCGAAGGCCGCGACCTGGCGGCCTTCGGGCTGAAGGGGCACACGATCGATGCAATCCTGCCGACCTATCTCGTCCGGTTTCGCCCGGAGGGCCAGTTCACCACGCCGCAACCGCAGGCCGGCGGCCTGACACCGGACGAAAAAGAATTCGTCTGAGCGGATCGCGCAAGGCTTGGACGCCAGCCGGCGTCGGAGCCCTTGTTGCGCGCTAGCCGATCGCCACGATCGCCACGATACCGGCCAGGCCCACCGCGATGCGCCACCAGGCGAACGGGGCGAAGCCGTGCCGCGACACGAAGTCGAGCAGGCCCCGCACGACGACCAACGCCGCCAGGAACGCCATGACGAAGCCGATGGCGATCAGGCCGAAATCGTCGAGCGACAAGGTGTCCCAGTTCTTGATCAAATCGTAGGTGAAGGCGCCGAGCATGGTCGGCATGGCCAGGAAGAACGAGAACTCGGCCGCCGAGCGCTTGTCGGTGCCCATCAAAAGCGCGCCGGCGATGGTGGCGCCCGAGCGCGAGGTGCCGGGGATCAGCGCTAAAGTCTGGAACAGGCCGATCTTCAGGCAGAGCGAGAGCGGATAATCCATGACGTCGTGATAGCGCACGGTGAGCGGCATCCGGTCGACGACGAGCAGCAGGATGCCGCCGACGACGAGCGCCACGCAAATGACGATTGGCGTCTCGAACAGCACCGTCTTGATGAAATCATGCGCCAGAACGCCGGCGAAGGCCGCCGGCAGGAAGGCCAGCACGATACCGGCGACGAAGCGGCGGCTTCTCGGGCTCGACGGCAGCGTGATGAACAGCTGCCACAGCCGGGCGAAATAGACCGCCAGGATTGCCAGGATCGCGCCGAGCTGGATCAGCACCTCGAAGCTCCGGGCGGTCGACTGGAAGCCGAGGAAATGGCCGAGCAAAAGGATATGCCCGGTCGAGGAGACCGGAATGAACTCGGTGAGACCCTCGGTAATGCCGAGGATGACCGCGTCGACGATGGTCCCGATTTCCATAAAAGCGTCGTCCTTGATGAATCTCTGATCTACGCGGGAAGGCCGATGCGAAGCGTTCGATGCCGGTCCCGGTGAGAGGAGACGCGCCTGGGCATCGAAACGCGACGCGGAACATGGCCCGCAGCGCTTTGACTCCGTTCGGTCGAGGATTGCAACATCTTGCAAGCCACACGGATACTGCTATGTGGCCCGGAAACACCGAGGCAAGGTTGTTCAGGGTTCGTTGACGCGGACCTGCCACAATCTTGGTCCACGCGACTGCCCGATTGGCCCGGCGCGTGCTTCGACATCATCACGGTCCGGCGTCGCCAGCCGTGCCCGGCGACCACACGCAAGAGCTCCCGACCCGTTTTCATGCTGAAGCTTCACCATCATCCGATGTCCGCCGCCTCGCGCTTCGTGCGGCTGGTGCTCGGCGAATACGGCGAGCGGGCCGAACTCCTGCCGGAGCGGACCTGGGAAAAGCGGCCGGAGTTCCTCGCCCTCAATCCGGCGGCGACGCTTCCGGTGATGATAGAAGACAACGGCCCGCCGATCGTCGGCGCGACGGTAGTGGGCGAATATCTTGACGAGACGCGCGGCGTCTTCCAGCGCGACCGCCGGCTGTTGCCGGAAAAGCCGATCGAGCGGGCCGAGGCGCGCCGGCTGACCGAATGGTTCCTGTCCAAGCTCGACGGCGAGGTCACGCGCTATCTGGTGCGCGAGCGGGTGCTCAAGCTGGAAATGACGCCGCAAGAGGGCGGCGGCGCGCCCGACGCGGCGGCGATCCGCGCCGCGCGGGCCAATCTCAAGCACCATCTGCGCTATCTCGGCTGGCTGGCCGAAAGCCGCGACTGGCTGGCCGGGCCGAAGCTGTCCTACGCCGATCTGGCGGCGGCGGCCGCCCTGTCGATCCTCGACTATCTCGGCGAAGTCCCTTGGGATCAGGAGCCGGCTGCCAAGGACTGGTACATGCGGGTGAAATCCCGGCCGTCCTTCCGCCCGCTGCTCAGCGAGCGGGTGCGCGGCCTGCCGCCGGTGCATCACTATGGCGAACTGGATTTCTGACAAGGCCCGGACTGCACGCGCAAGGGGGCCCTTTCGGAACGCCAATCTCCGACCCCGCGCGACATGTGCGCGGGCTGAAAGGCGACCGACCGGCCCCTATCGCGCGAGGATGCGCAACTCCTTGAAGGTGTCGGAGGGAACTGTGATCTCGTTCTTGAGCAGGGCGCCGTCACTTCCCAGAGTCTGGAGCCTGTAGGTGCCGCCTTTGACATCATCGAACTGATAGTAGCCCGTCGAGTCCGTGACCTGGCTCTCGCAGGTGTTGCCCGTCACGCTGCAGAGTTCGATCAGCTGGTTGGAAAGGGGCTTCAGTTCGACGCCCTTTGGAATGTCAACCTTTCCGATCGGCGCCGAGGTCGCGCCGTTCGCCGTTACGCTGTCTCCTGCTGAAACGGGGGCACTCACCGTGGCCGGCTCGGCATTCGGCAACGCCATGATATCGCCGAACAGCTCACCGGCCGGCGCGGGGCTCGCGTGTAGCGATGAAACAAGTGCGATGACAATCGTGATCGGGTCGCTCCGGCAAACGCTACTCGAATAAAACGACTTGGGCATCGTTTTCTCCTATCGGCGTGAGATCGCGTTTCCTGCGCAACGTCACGGGCTCGAACATCAGCGATGCCGCCGTCCCGTCCGCCTGCGCGGAAGACAATTGAAGTTTTTGCGTCACGAAATCCGGATAGCCGATCAGGATGTCGGCCAGGGGCTGATAGCCCTCGACCCTTCGATCGGCGGGTCGAAGGGTCACCACCTTCCAATCCAGGAAGCCCTCTCCATAGGGCCGTCCGATCTCGTAGGAACGGGGGGCGTAGGTAATCGTCAACTGGCGGTAGTCCGGCTCTTCCGCCATCCCTTCCAGTTTCACGGACCCCGCGATCGTATACAGCTGGTAGCGGCTGGTTCCCGCCACGTCGTCGATGCTCACATAGTTGACGCCAATCAGGAGCACGACGACATAGCCGGCGATTGATCCGGTCAGTTTGATTGGAACGCCGTAGAGGGTACCGCCCACTTCGCTGGCCGCGGGAAGGAAACGATAAAGGAAGAAGGCGGGAACCATCGGCAGCAGGAAAAGAAGGGCCAACGTTATCCAGTTGACGATCGCGGGATTCATGGGATCCTCCATCATCCAGACCGAGTATCGCCAAAACAAGATCGAATTTCAATTGGTCTTGCATGGGAATGAAAGCGAAGCGGCCGTCCGGATCGGTGTGTCGGCAACCAAGAATGCGATCGATGAACCTAACGTCATCTGATGCCAGGCCGGCCGCCTCCCTGCCCGACCGCCTGAAAGCCTTCATCCGCGAGGACGCGCGCCGTCTCGGTTTCGATGCCGTCGGGATCGCGCCGGGCACGGGCGACGTTGCGGCCGGGCCGCGTCTCGACGACTTCCTTGCCCAGGGCCGCCACGGCACCATGGACTGGATGCCGGAGACGGCGGAACGGCGCCGCTCGGCGAGGGCGCTGTGGCCACAGGTGCGCTCGATTATCGTTCTGGGCCTGAGCTATGCGCCGGACGAGGACCCGCTGGCGATCCTGTCGCGTCCCGATCGCGGCGCGATCTCCGTCTATGCCCGCCACCGCGACTATCACGAGCTGATCAAGGGCCGGCTGAAGGAGCTGGCGTCACGGCTGATCGCCAAGGCCGGGGGCGCCGCCAGCGGCCACGACGCCAAGGTCTTCGTCGACACCGCGCCGGTGATGGAAAAGCCGCTCGGCGAGATCGCCGGACTCGGCTGGCAGGGCAAGCACACCAATCTGGTCAGCCGGGAACATGGCTCCTGGCTGTTCCTCGGCTCGATCTTCACCACGCTCGCGCTTCCCGCCGACGCGCCGGGCCGGGACCTTTGCGGTTCTTGCCGCGCCTGCCAGGACGTCTGTCCGACCGACGCCTTCCCCGTGCCCTATCAGCTCGACGCCCGGCGCTGCATCTCCTACCTCACCATCGAAACCAAGGCGGTGATCCCGCGCGAGTTCCGTGCCGCGATGGGCAACCGCATCTATGGTTGCGACGACTGCCTCGCCGTCTGTCCCTGGAACAAGTTCGCGGCGAACGCCCGCGAGGCCAAGCTGATCGCGCGCGACGAATTGCGGGCGCCGCGCCTTGCGGAACTGCTCGCCCTCGACGATCCTGGCTTCCGGGCGCTGTTTTCCGGTTCGCCGGTGAAGCGGATCGGTCGCGACAAGTTCGTCTCAAACTGCCTGATCGCGGCCGGAAATTCCGGGAATCCGGATTTGGCTCCTATGGTCTGGGGACTGCTACGGGACTCAGCGCCGCTGGTTCGGGCGATGGCGATCTGGGCGCTGGACCATCTCGATCGTGCCGGCGCCTTGCGTGAACGCGTCGGGGCGCTCGATAGCGAAGACAATCCGAACGTCAGGAGCGAATGGCATGCGCTGGGGCAGGAAGACGAGGCAGTCGGCCGAGACGGTGCGTGATGCCGCCGTTACGGCCGGCGAAACCGCGGTCAAGGCCGGCAGAATGAGCGTCGAGCAGGCCCGGCACTCGCTGCAATGGGCCGGCGACGGCCTGCCCGACGCGCTGCGCCGCCGCCAGGCGATTGGCGCTGGGGCGGTCGGGGCGCTGGCGATCGGCGCGCTCGCCGTCGGAGCGATCGCGGTCGGCGCCTTCGCGATCGGCCGGCTGTCGATCGGTCGGGCAAAGGTCGGGTCCGCCGATATCGGCCGTCTCAGGATCGGTCGGCTCGAGGTCGACGAGATCGTTCCGGCCGGCCGGCGTCATTCGCGTGTCAAAGGTCGAGCGGCATGACGGACATATCCGAACCATCTCGGATGCGACTCTTCGTCTTCGGCCACGGCTATTCGGCTTCGCGCTTCGTCGAGAGCTTCGAGCCGGCGACCTTCGACAGGAAGACGGTCACCGGCGTTACCGTCCGCTCCAGGGACAAGGCGGCAAGCTTGGCCGCGCATGGCCTGAAGCCCTTCGTCTTCGACGGCGAGCATCCGGCGGACGGCATCGCCTCGACGCTCTATCGCGCCACCCACCTCTTGGTCTCGATCCCGCCCGGCCATGCCGCCCCAGCCGGCGCTTCCGTCGGCGGCGCCAACGCCCGGGCCGGCGATCCTGTACTGCGCTGGTATGCCGACGAGATCGCGCATGGCAGCCCGAATTTGCAATGGATCGGCTATCTGTCGACGGTCGGCGTCTATGGCGACCATGACGGCGACTGGGTCAATGAGGACAGCGAGACGCGGCCGGTCTCCGAGCGCTCCAGGGCACGGGTCGCGGCGGAGGATACCTGGCGGAAGGTCGCGGATACGCGTGGCGTGCCGCTGGCGATCCTCAGGCTTTCCGGCATTTACGGGCCGGGCCGCAACGGTTTCGTCAATCTGGCCAGGGGGACGGCCAAGCGGCTGGTGAAGCCCGGCCAGGTGTTCAACCGCATCCATGTCGACGATATCGCCGGGGCGTTGGCGCTGCTTGCCGGCCAGCGCCTCGGCGGTGTGTTCAACGTCAGCGACGACGAGCCGGCGCCACCACAGGACGTCGTCGCGCACGCCGCCGAACTCGCAGGCGTCGCGCCGCCGCCGGAAACCGGGTTCGACGAGGCCGAGTTGTCGCCGATGGCGCGCAGTTTCTACGGCGAGAACAAGCGGGTTTCCAACGCCAAGATCAAGGCGGCGGGCTACGCTTTCCGCTATCCGACCTATCGCGAGGGCCTGGCGGGGTTGGTTGGGGATTACAAACAGGAAAAGGGCGGGTAAGGCGCTCGCCCGCGCCCGGTTTGATCCGCATCAAGGCGACGGTTGCTGGAAGGTTCATGGTTTGCGGATGGTACGGCGGAGCGCGCATGTGCGAGCCGCCCGAGCCGGAAACATGGAGCAGCACAATGAGCAGGCACACAATCATTCCGGCGGCGGTCGCAGCCGTCGCCCTGATGCCGGGCATCGCCCTGGCGCAGCAGACGGAACCCTATCGATACGCCTATGGCCCGCATATGGGCTGGGATGGAGGCTGGTCCGGCATGATCTTCGGTCCTTTTTTCATGATCTTGTTCCTGGCCATCGTGATCGGCCTCATTGTCCTCCTGGTGCGCTGGCTCGGCGGCGGGGCGTGGCCGGCGATGCAGGCAACCAATCAACAGGGCGGACGCTCGCCGCACGATATCCTCAAGGAGCGCTTTGCGCGCGGCGAGATCGACAAGGACGATTTCGAGGAACGCAAGCGTACCCTCGGCGAGTGACCGAGGGGTCCCGGTCGACGGCAAACCGGCTCGGCGACGGCGGTCAGGCCGCCGTCGCGGGTCCTGGCGTCGCGCCCGGCTTCAGCGCGAAGACGTCGGACGGCGAGAAGTAGAGGTCGACGAGCGCGCCGCGCAGCGGCGGCGGCGCGGTCGGCCGGTTGAAGGTGTCAGCGAGGATGATGCCGCCGGCGACCGACAGTTTCAGGCGCACCACCGAGCCGAGAAATTGCGTGTCGTCCACCCGTGCGCTCAGCCGGTTGATCCGCTCGGGCGAGGGTTCGAGCTTCACCGCCTCGGGCCGTAGCGCCAGCGTCACCGGGGCTCCCGCCGCGCCTTGCGGCGGTTCGGCCAGCGTCACCGACGTGCCGTTGACTGCAACCGTCGAACCGCTCTCCCTGACGCCGTCGAGAAGGCTGAGCGTGCCGACGAAACTCGCCACGAAACGGCTGGTCGGCCGATTATAGATCTCGAAGGGCGCGCCGCACTGTTCGATGCGGCCATCGCTCATCACGACGATCCGGTCGGAGATCGACAGGGCCTCTTCCTGATCGTGCGTGACGAAGATCGTGGTGATGCCGAGTTCGCGCTGCAGCGCCCGGATTTCCTCGCGCAGCGATAGGCGGATTTGCGCGTCGAGCGCCGAGAGCGGCTCGTCGAGCAGCAAGACGCGCGGGCTCGGTGCCAGGGCTCGTGCGAGCGCGACGCGCTGCTGCTGTCCACCGGAGAGCTGGTAGGGATAGCGCTCGGCCAGATGTGGCAGCTTGATCAGCGCCAGCATTTCCTCGACGCGGGGGCCGATCTCGGATTTCGGGCGGCCGGCGACCTTGAGGCCGAAGGCGACATTGTCGGCGACCGAGAGGTTCGGAAACAGCGCATAGGCCTGGAACACCATGCCGATCCGCCGGCGGTTGGGCCGGGTGTCGGTCACGTCCTCGCCGTCGATCACGATGTTGCCGGCCGACGGCGTCTCGAAGCCGGCGATCATCCGCAGCATCGTCGTCTTGCCGCAACCCGACGGCCCGAGAAACGAGACGAACTCGCCGCGCTCGACGGCAAGGTCGAAGTCGCGGACCACGGTATTCACTCCGAAGCGCTTCGAGACGTTCGATATCTGAAGAAAACTCATCGGGCGGCGCGCCTTCCCCATTTGAACAGCGATCGGCCCGAGCGGGAGCGGCCGGGGGCCTGGCTGCCGACAACCTGCAACAAGGCCATGCACGCCCAGGTGACCGCGAAGGCGATCACCGCCAGCGCCGCCGGCTCATAGGCGCGGTTGGCGCCCATCAGCGCGAGATAGGGGCCAAAGGCCGGCCGGTTGAGCAGGCTTGCCAGCACGAACTCGCCGATGACGATGGCGAAGGTCAGGAACGCGCCGGACAGGACCGCCGCGCGGACATTCGGCAGGATCACCTTGAACAGGATCGTCGGGCGCTTGGCGCCGAGGCTTTCGGCGGCCTCGGTCAGGGTCCGGATGTCGATCGCCGCCATGCCGGTATCGACCGCGCGGAACATGTAGGGCAGCGACAGGATGACATAGCCGAAGACGAGCAGGATATTGGTGCCGAGGGCGCTGCCAGTGAAGGGCAGCAGCGAGGAGGAGTTATAAAGCCGCAGATAGCCGAAGACGAGAACGATCGGCGGGATCACCAGCGGCAGCAGCGTGATGAATTCGACGAGCGGCCGCAGCTTGGGAAACTTCAGCCGCACCCAGTAGGCCGTCGGCACGACGAGAAGCGCGCCCAGGACAATCGTCGCCAGCGCGGCGATGACGGAAAAGACGAAGGTCTCGCGAAAGCGCGGATCGTCGAAAACGACCCGGTAAGCCTCGAAACTCCAGATTCCACGCAGCATCGACAGCGAGAATTCGAACGTGGCGACCAGCGGCAGGAAAAAATACAGCGCGCCGACGGCGACGATGGCGAAGGGGACGAGCCGCGAATTTGTCATTGCCGCCACCGCTCGGCACGGGCGCGCAGCCACAGATAGAGGACATTGGAGCAGCCGGTGATGACGATCATGCCGAAGGCGAGCGCGTAGCCGAGATTGGGGTTGTAGAGCACGTCGCCGCGGATCTGCGCGTAGAGCAGGATCGGCACGATGTTGAGCGAGGAGCCGGTGAGTGCATAGGCGGTCGCGATCGCGCCGAAGGAATTGGCAAAGAGCAACAGGAAGCAGCCGAGGATCGAGGGCGCCAGCACGGGCAGCCCGACCATCCGCCAATATTGCCAGCGTGATGCCCCGAGGATTTCAGAGGCCTCGCTCCACTCCTTCTTCAACCCGTCGAGCGCCGGGGTGATGATCAGCACCATCAGCGGAATCTGGAAGTACAGATAGGTGATGGTCAGGCCCCAGAACGACAACAGGTTGAAGCCCAGCGTGTAGATGTTGATGCCGAACGTATCCTTCAGGAACAGCGTCACCAGGCCGAGACGGCCGAGCGTCGCCAGGAAGGCGAAGGCCAGCGGGATGCCGGCGAAATTCGAGGCCACACCCGCGAAGGTGACGACAGTCGGCCGGATTCCGCCCGGAAGGCCGCCATGGACGATCGCGTAGGCGATGAAGAATCCGACCAGCGCGCCGAACGCCGCCGAGGCCAGACTGACCTGGATCGAGATCGCATAGGCCGCCATGATCTGCGGGGTGAACAGGCCGATGATGTTGTCGAAGGTCAGCGCGCCGCTTGGGGTCTGGAAAGCGCCGAAGATCAGATAGACCGTCGGCCCGATCAGGAACAACAGCGCGAAGGCAAAGAACGGAACGATGCCGAGCCAGGCCAGCGAGCGCGGCGGTCGTCTGCGCGGCTGTCCCGCGGCGGGCGCCGTTCGCGAACCGGTCGTCGTCCCTGCATCGACGATAGACGCCATGATCCCCCGCTGTCGTCCGTGTCGCGACCGGACGGACCGCCGGCGATGCCGGCGGTCCGAACAT
>DRFF01000072.1 GCA_011050685.1 Aurantimonas coralicida | reverse complement strand
TCGATCTCGAAGATAGCCCTTGCGAATGTTTCCGCGAACTCCTTCCCGCATTGCGGCCGGACTATGCGGAGATTCTGCGACGGGTCGATTTGTCGAGCGAGCCCCGCGGAAAGGCCGTGGCGAATCTCGGCATTTCACCTGGAAACGCCAGAGTCCGGCTGCATCGAGCACGCCAAGCTTTGCGCGAAGCAATGCACGAATGCTGCGGCAGCTGTTGCGCACATGGTTTCAACAGTTGCACATGCGGCGACCGTCACCACTCGACTGGTGCGACAGAGATGAGCCAAGTCGCCTTTTCCTGACCGATTGGATCGCCTGCTTCGGCCGTAATACCGCGGGCGCTTTGAACTGACGGTTCACCCGGTCGAGCGGACAGGGCGTGGCCTTGTAGCTGATCGTCGTCTTCACCGGCTTGCCGCGAATCACGCCCTTCAGACCTATCTGGCGCATCAGCCGAGCGACCGTGCAGCGGGCAACGTCGATTCCCTCGCGCTTCAACTGACGCCAGACCTTGCGAAACCCGTAGACGCCGAAGTTCGCCTCGAAGACGCGGCGGATGTCGTCGCATAGCTCGGCGTCGCGGCGTTCCCGAGCCGGTCGGCGATCCGGGTCGCGCTTGCGGGCCGCGTGCTCGTGGTATGTCGACGGAGCGATCGGCAGAACCCGGCAGATCGGCTCGACCCCATAGACATCACGATGATCGTCGATGAACGCCGTCATCGTCTGAACGGGCGGTCGAGCTCCGCCACCGCAAAATACGCCGATGCCTTGCGCAGGATCTCGTTGGCCTGCCGCAGTTCACGGTTCTCGCGTTCCAGAGCCTTGATCCGCTGCACTACCTGGCACTGATCGAGACCAAGCCGAACGCGCTCGACCAGGCGGCGGCGCTCCAGGGCTGGGACCTGCCGGAAGCCTTCCAGCATCTTCGACATCTCCTGGAGGCGCGCATGGGCAACCGGGGCCGGCGCGAGTTCATCCAGGTGCTGCGGCTGATGGAAACGCTCCCCATGCCGATCGTCACCGAGGCGGTGACGGAAGCGATCCGGCTCGGGGCCATCGGGTTCGACGCTGTCAAGCTGATCGCGCTTGCCCGGATCGAGCGTCGCCCGGCACGCCTAGACCTGTCGGCCTATCCGCATCTGCCGAAGACGCACGTCAGGACGACGGCCGCCGCCGACTACGCCGTCCTCATTCCCGGGCGAGCGGCATGACCGGCAAAGCGACGCCAGACCCTATGCCAAGGGGGACGACGAGAGGCACGCCGCAGGTGCTTCTTGCCCATCACCTCAAGCAGTTGAAGCTGCCGACGGTGCTCCGGGAATACGACAAGGTCGCCCGCGAGTGCGCCCGCGACGGTGTCGACCATCCCCGTTATCTGCTGCGCCTGATCGAGCTGGAGCTGATCGACCGGGAACGGCGCATGGTCGAGCGTCGGATCAAGGCGGCACGGTTCCCGGCCGTCAAAAGCTTCGACACCTTCGACTTCACCGCCATTCCGACACTCAACAAGATGCTGGTGCTCGAGCTGGCGCGGTGCGAGTTCATCCTTCGCCGGGAGAATGTGATCGCGCTGGGTAATTCCGGCACGGGAAAGACGCATGTCGCTCTGGCTCTCGGACTGGCCGCCTGCCAGAAGGGCTTCACCGTCGCCTTCACGACCGCCGCCGCGCTCGTCCATCAACTCATGGAAGCCCGCGACGAACGCCGTCTCCTAAAGCTGCAGCGCGATCTGCAAGTGGTCAAACTGCTGATCGTCGACGAGCTTGGTTACGTGCCGCTGTCGCCAACGGGCGCCGAGCTTCTGTTCGAGGTGTTCTCCCAGCGATACGAGCGCGGATCGACGATTGTCACCTCGAACCTGCCATTCGAGGACTGGACCAGCGTCCTTGGATCGGAGCGGCTGACCGGAGCGCTGCTCGATCGCCTGACGCACCACGTCCACATCTTGACGATGAACAGCGACAGCTATCGGCTCAAGCAGTCGTCGGGCCGACGTCGTTCCCCTGCGCCCGACAAAAGGGCGGAGCAAAACCAGGTTACCGACGACGCCGTCGATACTGAAATCAGCGAAATCTCCAAGAGCTGACCATCAAAAACCGATCGCCCACGCACGAAGGGGCCCGATCGGGCCCCTTCGTGCGTCGTGACTGCCATCGCCGTGGCCTGGTTTTACTCCGCCCCACTGGCCTGGATTTGCTCCGTCGTTGACATGCCAATCGGCTTGTCACCGACGATGGCGCGAAAGACCGCGATCCGTCCCGGGTAGTCGGCGAGGTGCTTTGCCTGCGGCCCCAGCTCTTCGCGCTTCTTTTCGATAAAGGCGGGAACCCTTGAGGAGAGCAGGTCTTCGGAGCCCGGACGCGCCATGGCTCGCTTGATCGCAGTCCCGACCCCTTTTTCGATGAGTGCCGCGACATCAGCGGCGGAGATCAGAGCGGCCGGAGCGATCAGCGTGGCATCCGCCTCCGAATCGAGTTCCCCTAGGTCGACGCCGCTGCCGACGGCGATTCCCGCCGCTTGCAAGGCTTGCGCCGTCTCCGCCTCGCGCTTCAGGTAACAGGAGGCACCCTCCGGATCTTCCAGATCAAAGCTCTCTGCGGACGGCTGCGACCGCGGAATGAGCGGCTGGTCTCCAGCCAGCCGTTCGACGAGGTAGCGATACTTCGCGCGCTCCGCCCAGCGCATGGGCCAGCGTCGAACTCGTTCATGACGCAATTGAGAACGGCACCGAACGCCGAGCGAGCGTCGGGGCCAAGCCCCGCGCTCCTCAGCGTCTCGAATGCCTCCTCGACTGCCCGCACCAGTATCCAGCCTCGTCTTGCGGCGGTCCGGCGATCGCAGGTTCGTAGCGATCGCCGGATATCCGACCTACCAAGACGCGGGACCAGATCGACCGGGACCGGTTTGCGAAACCAGAAGACTGATCCGCGCCTCGTGACGAAGGGTGCGAGGGAATCTTGCAAGTAACAAACGCCCACAAAAATGTGACAGGGCGCTGTGACAGAAAGGCGAAAAATCCGGACACTTCAGAGACGATGAATCAATGGCTTAGGTATGGCGGAGAGGGGGGGATTCTACCCCGATCTTTCCTCAAGTCACTGAATTCGTTGCGCGAAGTTCTGGAATTTCTCTCTGCTGTGACAGTTGGATGTGATCGCAAACACTCGCACGGCATTGGCAGGAATTCGAGGACGGGCCTCGGCGCTCTTCTTAAGCGCACCGCGTATCCGGCAGCATGGCCGCCGGATACGCGGTTCTGTGATTGTGCCTCAAACGTTCATTTTGCCTCGCCAGAAGTTTCTTCGGCGCTCGAGGCGTCCATTGCCGCGACCGTCGCCTCGATGAGTTCCTTGGGCGCCGAGACGATATCCTGGTTGACCGCCTCAACCTCCTCTCCGGTCGCGGGAATGATGATCGCACCGCGCTTTTTGGCGTCAGCGAGAAAATCCTCGTCCTTTACCATCTTCTGGAAGGCCTCGCGCAGGCCAGCAATGACGTCCTCTGAGGTGCCGGGAACGGCCATCATCGACCGACCCACCGGCGCGCCCGCCGAGGCGAAACGCAAGATCTTCTGCGCTTGAGGATCGTCCGTCAGTTCCTGCAGCAGCGGCGTATCGGGGAGATCGGGATCGGCTTCAAGCCCCGCCTGCATAATGATCCTGAGATCGCCGGAATCCATGTCCGACCGGTCATTGGCGGCGAATGACGCCCAGTTCTGCGAGAACATGTCGACTTCGCCGCGAATCGTGGCCAGCTTGGCCGCCGAGGATCCCTTATAGCCGCAAATGAGTTTCAGCTTGTAACCGAGAAGGTTCTTGAGGAGGGCTGGCATCTGCGCGCTGCGGGCTGCCTTGCCGGTGCAGCCGACCACGACCTCGGTGTCGGCCATTTCCTTAGCCGAGGAGATTGGCGCCTTGGGACCGATCGCGAAAGCAGAGTTGGCCGGGGCGAAGCGGCCGATGTAGCGGAACTTCGCCGCGTCCCAGTCTGCCTGGTCGGGCGACAGGAACTGAATATGGGCGAGCGTGTCCGGCAGGATAGCCACCGTCAGCCCATCCGGCTCGACATTGTTGACGAAATTGGCCGCTGCTCGGCGCCCACCGCCACCCGGCATGTGCTGGACGATGATGTTTGGCTCCCCCGGGATAAACTGGGCCATATGCGCGGCCGCAAGCTGCGCGTAAAGATCATAGGAACCACCCGGTGGATGGCCGATCAGAATGGTCAGCGTGTTGCCGGTGTATAGGTCTTTGACATCACCGGTCTGGGCAGCGCTGGACGTCACCCCGGCCAGGATGGCAGCCGAGGCCACGGCGACCCCCGCCACTATTGATCTCCACATCGTCATAGCTCTCTCCCTGTCCCATGCGACATTGCGGCGACCGGTCGATCGCCGGCCCTGTGTCTGCGGACGCGTCGACTGTTCCTCCCAGCCCGCGTTGCCAAACATACTGTCATACATTACTACATAAAACAACGCGGAGAGGAGAGGTACGCTCATGGTGGCGGAAGCGGCGATCGATGCTCTCGGCATCATTTTCGAGCCGTCTCGACTTCTCTTCGTCGCTCTCGGCACATTGCTGGGTCTGATGATCGGTGTGATCCCCGGCATCGGCGGCCTGGTCGGCCTTGCGCTGCTGCTGCCATTCACTTTTTCGCTCGACCCCTATACCGCGCTCGCCTTCCTGGTCGGCGTGCAATCCGTCACCACCACATCCGATACCATTCCAGCCGTGCTGTTCGGGGTGCCGGGAACCGTCGGCTCCGCCGCCACCGTGCTCGACGGTCATCCAATGGCGAAAAAGGGCGAGGCGGGCCGAGCTTACGGCGCCGCCTTTACCGCCTCCGTTTGTGGCGGCCTTTTCGGCGCGCTCCTGCTGGCTCTTTCAGTACCACTGCTGCGTCCCTTCATCCTGTCGATCGGGACGCCCGAGTTGCTCGCCGTCTGCCTTCTCGGTCTGACGCTGATCGTGTCGCTCAGCCAAGGCGCGCTTTTCAAAGGTATCGCTGCGGCCGGGATCGGGCTGCTCCTTTCGACGATCGGAGACGAGCCGCAGACGGGAATTCAGCGCTGGACCTTCGATAGTTTCTACTTATGGGATGGCATTTCCCTCGTCCCGCTAGCGCTCGGCCTCTTCGCCGTCCCCGAGATCATCGATCTGGCTGCCTCCAAACGCTCGATTTCCCAAGTCGACACACGCGCGGACCGATGGCAGCAGCTACGTGGCGCCCGGGACGTTCTGACGAACTATTGGCTCGTTCTGCGCTGCTCGGCGATCGGCAGCATTCTCGGCGCGATTCCCGGCCTGGGGGCCTCTGTTATCGATTGGATTGCCTATGGCTATGCGGCGCGCTCGGTGAAGGGCGCCTCGGAAACTTTCGGCAAGGGAGACGTCAGGGGAGTCATCGCTTCTGAAAGTGCCAACAATGCCAAGGAAGGCGGCGCGCTCGTGCCAACGTTGGCCTTCGGCGTGCCCGGCTCCGCCTCGATGGCGCTGTTGCTCGGCGCGTTCCTCATCCACGGCGTCGCCCCTGGTCCGAATATGCTCGGCAAGGATCTTGATATCACCTTCACGCTGATCTGGACGGTGGCGCTGGCCAACATCCTGGGCGCGGGAATCTGCTTCGCCTTCGCTGGACAGTTTGCCAAGGTCGCCTCGGTCCGGGCGGGGCTTCTGGTACCGCTGATCTTCGGCCTGATGCTGATCGGCGCCTATCAGGGGGCTCAAGCCTATGCCGATCTCCTTGTCCTGGCCGGCTTCGGTCTGCTCGGCTGGGTGATGAAGCGGCTGAATTGGCCGCGGCCACCCGTCATCCTCGCCTTCGTCTTGGGCGGATTGATCGAGAACTACCTGTTCATCTCGCAACTGCGCTACGGCGCGGCGTGGATGTTGCAGCCGATCCCCTTCGTTCTGCTCAGTCTGATCGCCGTGATGCTGGGAAAGCCTCTGCTTCTGCACTTAGTCGGACGCAATCGCGTGGCAGCGTCCGCGGGTAAGGCGGCGCCGGTACTGCACACGCCTGCCACTAGAGGCCTTCTGATTGCCGACGTGGTTATGTGGGCTGGCGTTGTCGCTGTCGCCATCTACGTTCTCGTCTCATCGAGCGACTGGGATTTCGCCGCGCGCCTGATGCCGCAGGCCGTCGCACTCGCCTGTCTTGTCGCCGCGGCCCTCTTCGCCATTGTCCGGTTTCTCAATCGAATTCCGTCCATCACGAACGAAGCGGTCGCGCCCGCCGCCGTCCTGATAAAGGAGGGCCTGTGGGTAGCCGGCCTCGTTCTTGGGGTGGCCATGGTCGGCATGATTCCAGCTATCGTTGTATATACGTTCTCCTACATGGTGTTTGCCGGCAACACCGCTCCGGCTCGCGCACTGATCATCGCCGCCCTGTTCGGCACCGCGCTCTTTCTGTTGTTCCACCTCACCTTGCACATTCCCTGGCCCGCTTCGTGGCTCGGGGAGGCTATTCCGCAACTGCGCGTTTTGACGACTCGGCTGATCTGACACCGGACAGCACGCGATCTCGACGGGAGAAAACCATGCCGAACGGAAATGGCGCGGCCAGGACCGCGCAACACCAGGATGCGGAAACGCTCTATGGAAGCGACCTCATTGCCGAGGCGCTCCGGGAGCAGAATTTCCCCTACATCTGCCTCAATCCCGGGGCGAGCTTCCGCGGCCTGCACGATTCGATCGTCAATCATCTCGGCAATCAACGACCAGAGATGATCGTCTGCATGCATGAGGAGCATGCCGTCGGCATAGCCCAGGGCTATGCCAAGATCACCGACAGGGCGCTGCCCGTCGCGGTGCATTCCAATGTTGGGCTGATGCATGCCTCGATGGGAATTTTCAATGCCTGGTGCGATCGCGCCCCGATGCTGGTGATCGGCGCCACCGGTCCGGTGGACGCGGCCAAACGACGACCCTGGATCGAATGGATCCACACCACCAATGACCAGGGCGGACTGGTGCGAGGCTACACGAAGTGGGACGACCAGCCCGGTTCGGCCGAGGCCGCGGTCGAGTCGATCCGGCGCGGCGTCTTTCTCGCCAACACGCGGCCTTGCGCCCCCGTCTATGTCAATCTCGACGTCAGCGTCCAAGAAGCCGAGATCGCCGAGCGACCCCATTTCGACCCGGTCTCTCTGACGGCCGCCGCAGGCGATGCCGAGCCCCCGGCTGAGGCACTCGAGCAAGCCGCAGGCATCCTCGCCCGGGCGGACCGGCCCTTCATCTTCTGCGGCCGCGGTACGCGCGACATCGGCGCCTGGCAGGACCGCATCACGCTCGCAGAGATGCTCAACGCGCGCACCACCGCGCACATGAAGCTCGCCGCCGGTTTCCCGACCACCCATCCGGCGTTCGTCGCCGAGACAGGCTGGCGGTTGAAGGGCCGCGTTCTGGAGGAAATCCGCGCGGCCGACGCCATCCTCATGCTCGACTGGCTCGATGCCGGCAACACGTTGAAGCTTGCCTTCCCGGCCGGCGTGGAACGCCCGCCGGTCATCAACGTCTCCAACGACTTCCATATCCACCGCGGCTGGAACATGGACTATGGCGGCCTGCCACATGTCGATGTAAACATCCCAACGACGCCGGAGCCGACTGTGCGGCGGCTGATCGAGCGGCTCACGGAAGAGCGCCCTGCCCCCGTCCCGGCGACACTCTCCTTCCCTGCACTTCCGCCGGTTTCCGGAACGGGGGAAATCGGCCTGATGGATCTTGCCCGCGCCTTTGCCACCGTGAGCGAGAACCGCAAATTGTCGATCACCGGACGACCGCTGGGATGGCCGACCAATGGCAATCGCATCGAGCATCCCCACGATTTCCTCGGCCACACCGGAGGCGGCGGCCTGGGCGCCGGCCCCTCCATCGCCGTGGGAGCGGCGCTCGGCCTGCGCGAAATCGGCTCGGAGCGTCGCGCCGTCGCAATCCTCGGCGACGGTGACTACACGATGGGGGCGACCGCGCTCTGGAATGCAGCGACGCTCCGCCTACCGCTGCTGTTTCTCGTCGCGAACAATCACTCCTACTATAACGACGAGAACCACCAGATACACATCGCGCGCGATCGCGGCAGGCCTGTCGAGAACGCGCCTATCGGACAGCGCATGGAGCAGCCGGCGCCCGATCTGCCTGCCCTGGCCCGGGCGCAAGGCCTGGAGGCCGGCGAACCGGTCACCGATCTGCGCGATCTCCCGGCCGCCTTGGAAAAGGCGTTCGACAGGCTAGAGGCCGGTGCCGCCTATGTCCTCGATGTGCATGTCCGACCAGAGTACATCGATCAGGCGATGGTTGAATTGGGTTGAACGCCGAGCGGAACGACTGCCGTTTCGGAAGCGGCGCTGAAAAGAGGCCTTAGCTGAGGCGCAAGCTATCGCGTCGCCGACAGAAGCGCGCCGATAGCCTCGGCAATCTCCAGGGGTCGCTCGATGGGGGTGAAGTGCCGAGCCTTCTCGATCACGCGCAGCTCGGAGCGTGGAATTGCGGCATGCATTGCCTCGGCCATCGCCACGGGGGTTGCATAGTCCTCCTCGCCAACAAGGATCCGGCAGGGAAAGTCAAAGCCTGACAGTGCGGCGCGCGCGTCGGCCGCACCGAGCATCCGGCAGGTCGCGGCATAGGCCTTCGGGTCGTTGCGCAGGAAGACGGCGATGGCGCCGTCGACGCTCTTCGGATGGGCCTGTCTGAACGCATCGCTGAACCAGCGAGTCTTCTGGAAGTCGACAAGCGCGCCCATGCCGCCTTCGAGCGCTTTTTGCGCGCGCGTCTCCCAGGCGGACGGCGCGTCCTCACCGTACCAGGCGGTGGTATCGAAGAGGCCGAGGCCATCGACGCGCCGGGGATAGCGTTCGGCGAAAGCCAACGCGACACAGCCGCCCATCGACGCACCGCACACGACGACCTTCTCCCATCCGACGTGGTCGAACAGATCGGCGAGATCGTCGGCAAACAGGCTGACGGAATAGGGACCCTCGGGTTTGTCGGAGGCGCCGTGCCCACGGCAGTCATAGACGAGAACGTCGCCATGATCGGCAAGCAGCGGCGTCACCCCGTCCCAAAAGGAACCGTCCATGGCGAGGGAGTGAATCAAGACGCAGCGGCCGGCGCCGCCACCGGCGACCAGCCGATAGGCCAAGTGGGTCCCGTCGCGTGAAGTCGCTCTGATCGGCTGCGCGTGATCGTCCGCCATATATTTTTCCTTCGGAATCGTCGATGTCTGAACAGGCTTGCGCGCGCTCTTGCGCCGGTCTTCCATATGATCGTATTAACGTATGACATAATCAAGTGCCATCCACAGCCGGCCTGAACGAGCGTCGCGCGTCGCGACTCACTCGGCGACGCGAGCTCGGGAAGGGTCGCGAATGCTGCCTGTTCTGAAACGATTCTCGTCGGTCCTGGAGCCGCTGTCGCCTTCCCAATTCCCGTATGGGCGTTTTGCTCTGGCCCTCGTCGTCGCCCTCGTCGGCGCGATCATCTTCCTGGAATTCTCGCTTCCCCTGCCGTGGATGCTGGGTCCGATGGCAGCCTGTCTCGCGGCCTCGCTTCTGCGCCTGCCGGTCAGGGCTCCATCAATCGTTCGGCCGCCCATGACCATGCTCGTGGGCGTGTTGCTGGGTGCCGGCTTTACGCCGGGAATGGTCGCCGGGATGGCGGATTGGCTGCCGAGCCTGCTCGGGCTGGTGCTTTTCCTGTTCGTGGCTGCGGCCGCCTGTGTCACCTATTTCCACTGGGTTGCCGGATTCGATCTGCCGACCGCCTATTTCGCGGGCATGCCAGGCGGCCTGATCGAAATGGTCACGCTCGGCCAAGCCAAGGGCGGTGATCCCCGCATCATCGCGCTCGTCCATTCCAGCCGGATCATGCTGATCGTCTTCGCCCTGCCCTTTGTGCTGCACTTGGTGACCGGACAATCGGTCGTGACCCGGCCAAACTCAGGACTGTCGATCGTCGATGCCGGCTGGACGGTGGAGCTGTGGCTCGTCCTGACAGGACTGGTCGGCATTGCTCTGGGACGCTGGATGCGACTGCCGGCACCGGACCTGATGGGACCGATGCTGGCGAGCGCGATCGTACATCTGTCCGGAGTGACGGAATTTCGCCCGCCCTACGAGCTGGTAGCAATGGCTCAGCTCGTGCTCGGCACGATGCTCGGTTGCCGCTTCGCAGGCGCGCGGCTGCAGGAAATCCTGCGGATCCTCGGCTTCTCGGTGGGGTCGACGCTGATCCTGATCGTGATCAGCCTAGCCTTCTCGCTGGGACTGAGTCGACTTAGTGGGCTGCCGCTGCTGGACCTGCTGCTGGCCTATTCGCCCGGCGGCCTGACCGAAACCAGTCTCATCGCGCTCGCCCTCCACGTCGAGGTGGCCTTCGTCGCCACCCATCATATCATGCGGGTGTTTCTGGTCATGACGTCAGCCGGGCTCGTCTTCCGTGTAGTCGACCGGTTTCGCCGCCCGCACTGACGAAGGAGCGGACGACACGCCCTGCCGGCACCCGCTCTCATCGCTGCAAATTTGGCATCCGATCCAACTCGGGCTTCAACAGAAAATCCGCACAGCGCTCGGCAATCATCATCACCGTCGCATTGATGTTGCCGGAGACGAGATCCGGCATCACCGAGGCGTCGGCTATCCGCAGTCCCGCGATTCCGTTCACCCGCAGCCGCGTATCCACCACGGCCGAGTCATCGGCCCCCATCCGGCAGGTTCCTGCAGGATGATGGGCAGTGGCGGCCTTGCGGCGGATGAACGCATCGATCTGGGCGTCGGAGCGAACCGACCGGCCCGGAGTTATCTCGTCCGACCGGAAGGCGCTGAGCGACGCGTGGCGGCCGAGATCGCGCGCCAATCGCACGCCCTCGCGAAGATCGGCCAGATCGGCTGGATCGCTCAGCAGCCGCGGGTCAATGCGGGGAGCGACATCCGGCTCCGATCCGCCCAAGCGCACATGGCCACGCGAGCGCGGATTCAGCAGCACCGGGCGGATCGCGTAGGAGTCGCGATAAGCGGGCCTGACGGCAGGAAACCATGGGCTCGCGTCGCGCGGCGCGCCGCGGAACATGAACTGTATGTCGGGGACGGCCGATTCCGGCCTGAGCCTGGCAAAACCGTGCAGCCCGGACGGCAGGATCGTCGCCGGTCCGGTCCCCAGCACCAAAGCGCGCAGCATGTTCAGCGCGACGCGGTCCGCGCGCATCGAGCGGCGGAACGCGCCCGGTTCGCGCCGTCCATAGCCGACGACCACGCCCGGATGGTCCTGCAAATTCTTGCCGACCGCAGGCCGGTCCGCGACGACGGGAATGTCGTAGGGTCGCATTTCGGCCGGGTCGCCGATGCCGGAGCGCATGAGCAATGCCGGCGTGCCAAAGGCTCCCGCGCAGAGAACGACGGCCCGCTCGGCGATGACGTTGCGCGCGCGGCCCTTGCGGTTGCAAACGACGCCCAGCGCCCGATCCCCTTTGAGGATCAGGCTGTCGACCGTCGCTTGCGTCCAAATCGTCAAATTCGGCCGGTGCCTGGCAGGTTCCAGAAAAGCCCGAGACGCACTGGCCCGTCGCCCTCTGTCGATCGAGAACTGGCTTCGTCCGAAGCCTTCGACCGCCCCAAGATTGTAGTCGTCGAGGACTGGGTAGCCGAGCGCCGCGGCAGCTGACAGCCAAGCATCAAATAGCGGATCGTCGGATGTGGACGCCATCACTCCGAGCGGCCCGTCGTGCCCGCGACGCGCGCCGGCGGAGGCGCTCGTCCGCCCGCCTTCCCAGCGCTCGCTCCTGGCGAAATAGCCCGCAACCTCTTCGAACGACCAGCCCGGACAGCCGCGCGCGGCCCAGCGGTCGAAGTCGCCGGGACGCCCGCGAACATGGGACATGGCATTGATCGAGGAGGAGCCGCCGAGAACCTTGCCGCGCATCATTTCGAGACGACGCCCACCAAGTTCTGGTTGCGGCTCGCTGTCGTATCCCCAGTCGTACAACCGCCGCGACCAGAGCATGCCGACCCCCAGCGGGATACTCAAAAGCGGATTCCAGTCGCGGCCGCCGCTCTCGATCAGAACGACGGTCACATCCGGGTCGGCGCTCAGCCGGTTGGCCAGGACGCAGCCGGCCGTGCCCGCGCCGACGATGACGTAATCGAAGCGATGACTTTCCACCGTCAGAAGCCGGGTGCCGACGGATCGGCGCGCGGCGGCAGCTCAGGCCTTGCCATGCGCGGTACCGGCCGGCAGTTCGAACAGGCCGTCAGGGAGCCCCCCCAGGAAGGCCAGCACGTCGGAGCTCGGCAGCACGTCGGCGTATTTGGCATGGAGATCGAACAGGTTGATCGCATGGCTGGCCTGGCAGCGCTCGAAGCAGCCATCCTCCACCACCGCGACCCGCAGGTTGTAACTGAATGCGTCGACGACGCTCGCCCGAACGCAGCCGCTCGTCGCGGTGCCCATCACGATCAGGCTGTCGCAACGCAGCAGCAGCAGATAGTCGAGAAGATGGGTGCCGTGGAAGGCGCTCGGCTTCTGCTTGCGGATGACGATGTCCCGCGGGCCGGGCGCGATCTGCGGCATGATCTCGTTGCCGTCGAGATTGGTTTGAGCGGGTCGCTCGTTGCTGCGCCGGTTCTTCCAGGCCCAGCCACCGCGGTCCCATTTGTCGTCGCGCTGAATGCCCGTGGTGTAGATCACCGGGACGCCGCGCTCGCGCGCCGCTTCGAGGGTCGTGGCCAGGACCGGCAGCGCATCCCAGGCTTCCTCGCCGCCCGACTGGCGCCATCGGAGGATCGACTGGGCGACGGGCTCGCGCCGGTCGCCGCAAAAGGCATAGTTTACGTCGACGACGAGGAGAGCGGGCCGCTTGCCGAAACCCTGCCGAGCACCGTAGCCGGCCAGGGAGACGATCTCCTTGTCACGATCCGTCAGATAGCGATCCCAGACGCGAGGCCGATCGCCCGTGGCTTGGTCAGCCATTGCCGTGTTCCCCGGCGATTTCGCTCTGCCACGGCGCCACTTTGCGCTCGAGCCAGGCGACCAACCGGTCCATCAACACGGCAAAGATCATGACGACGATGATCGGCACGAACATCTCGGCCGTCCGAAAGCTGTTCGCGGCACTGATGATGATGCCACCAAGACCGGAGATGGCGGTCAGGAACTCGGCGATGATCATGGCGATGACAGCCTTGCCGATCGCCAGCCGCAGGCCCGCCATGATGTAGGGCAGCACGGCCGGCAGCACGATCTGGCGCATGATCCGCCCCTGCGAGGCGCAGAAGGCCGTGCCGACCTCGATGAGGCTCTTCGGCACCGCCTTCACCCCGACCCAGGTGTTGATGCAGATCGGAAAGAAGGCGAGCAGGAAGACGATCACCATCTTGACCATGAAACCGAGACCGAACCAGACCATCAACAGCGGCACCAGGGCGATCAACGGCGTCGCGTAGCCAGCCATGATGTAGATGCCGAATGCCGCTTCCAGAATGCGGGAGCGGCCCAGCAACAGACCCATGGGAATACCGATCACGGCGGCCAGAAAGTATCCGGCGAAGAATGGCTGGATGCTGGTCAGGAAAGCTTTCGGCAGGACGCCGCTCTTCATCATCACGACGAAGGACGACAAGATCTGCGAGGGGTAGGAGCCGAACAGCGGATCGATGAACGGCGCCATCAATTGCCACAAGCCGATCACCAGGATCAGCGACAGGAGAGTGATCGACCAGTTGGGCATCTGCCATGACGATTCCGTCATCGCGACCATCTCGGCCTCGACCGGCTTCGGTTGCGTATCTTCAGCTGTAATCGTCATCGTCCTCTCCTACGCCCGCAGCGGCTGCCGCGGTACGGCGGTGTCATGAAGGGCTTCCCAGATCATCGCGCGTTTGGTCACGAATTCATGGGCTGTCCGGATTACACGCATGTCAGTCCGCGGCCGATCGAGCTCGATCGGAATGATCTCGCGCAACTGGCCACCGACGAGCACGACCACACGGTCGGCCAGCAGCACCGCTTCGTCGAGATCGTGGGTAACGAAGACGATGGTCTTGCCGGTGCGGCGGTGGATATCGAGAAGCTCCATCTGCAACGTTTCGCGTGTTTGCGAATCGAGGGCACCGAACGGTTCGTCCATCAACAGAACCTCCGGATCGATGGCCAGCGCACGGGCGATGCCGACCCGCTGTTTCATGCCGCCTGAGAGTTGATGCGGGCGGTGGTCCCGGGCATGCACCAATCCGACGAGATCGAGATAGCGTTCCACGCGCTCATTGACCTCGCTGTCCGACAGGTTCTTGATTTCCAGCCCAAAACGGATGTTGTCGGCCGCACTTCGCCACGGCAGCAACTCCGCATGCTGGAACACCATACCACGGTCGAGGCCGCAGCCTGAGACGATGTTTCCGGCGACGCTCACCGTCCCGGAACTCGCCGATTCCAGCCCCATAATGATGCGAAGCGCCGTCGTCTTGCCGCAGCCGCTCGGACCCGCAAGCGCCACCACCTCGCCCTGGTCGACCGAGAAGGAAAGGCTGTCCAGCGCTTTGGTGAAACGCTGGGCGCCCTTTACCTTCAGGCCGAAAACTTTGGAGACGTTACTTAGTTCGACATGTGACATCGTGATCGCTTTGACGGCTAGACAGCGTGATCGAGACGTCGACCCGCTGCCAATCGATGGTTTCGTTTTCGCAAGATTGCGGGCCTGAGAGCGCGGTGCGCCTCAGGCCCGGCCCTGCTACTTCTTCGCTTCGACCATCTTCAGCGCTTCCTGGCGCGGCCCGTCGTCCACGAATTTGGCGATGTCGACCTTGCTATCGATCCGGCCGTTTCGCTGCAGCATGTCGGCGTTCCACTGCAACTTCTCGGTCTGGATCGCGAGGTCCGGCGTCACCGCGTTGTATTTGACCGCCTCTTCGAAAATGAACTTCGGGCCACCATCATCGGGCGACAGGCCCGCAATTTCCTGGGCCAGTGTGTAGGTCTCCTCTGGATGGTCCATCGCATACTGGTAGCCCTTCATCTGCGCCGCGAGGAAGCCGACCAGCTGGTCGTGCTTCTCCGCGATGACCTTGTCGGTCGTCACGATGCAGATCCGCAGCAGGTTGGGCGTCGCTTCAGGTGCGCGAGCCAGTATCTTGAGGCCACGTTTCTCGGCTTCGGGCTCGTACTCGCTCGACGTGGCGGTGGCGTCCACAACACCGGCGACCAGCGCCTTGAAACGATCCCCGCCACCGCCAGCATTGGCGAAGGTGACCTCGGACGGGTCGACACCCGCCGAACGCAGAGCCTCCCGCGCGAACAGATCGGGCGCCCCGCCCGGGCCGGAAATGCCAACGGTCTTGCCCCTCAGGTCGGCGAGCGAATTGAGGGTGCCGGCCCCATAGACGTCGTAGGTCATGCCCGGCCAGTCGCAGCCGACGAATTTCAGGCCGGCGCCCTGAGCCATGGCGGCGATGCCTGTCAGCGGCGTCGTGGCGTAGCTGTCGATCTCGCCGGCGAGGAGCGCCTTCACGGGAACCGTGCTGCTGGAGAATTGCATCATCTCGATATCGATGCCGAACTCCTCATCGTATTTGGTCGGCATAAACGAAATGCCGGCATCGCCCTTCGCATCGACGACGCCGTGCCGCCATTTTTCCGCCGCCTGGGCCGTAAAGGCGGTCAGCCCGATGATCGCCACGCCGAGGGCGGCGGGGATAGCATTCCTGATCTTCATGTTTTTTTCCTCCCGTTGATTCTTGCACTGTTCCGCCTGCCACCTCACTCGGCGGCTGCGGCCTGTTGCATGTGTTCCATCCCCGACAGGGCGTCGTCGGGATACTCTTCCTTGAGCCGGGGATAGACCTCCCGCCCGAACATCTGGATTCCGTGCACCGTGTCCTCATGGTTCAGGAAACCGGCTTGCCCCATCAGCAGCATTTGTCCGAAGCCGCCAACCTGCTCGTAGAAACGTTTCACCTGCTCGAAGACCTGATCCGGGGTGCCAGCGAACATGATGCCCGCAGCGATCGCTTTCTCGACCGTCAGGTCTTTGATCGAGGCGGCGAGTTGGGGCATGGCGCCGCGCAAGAACTTCACATTGACGTCGACCGGTACGTAGCCGGGCGGATTCTTGTAGTGCAGCGGAACCTTGTTTGCCTTCAGATACCACAGCAACTGCTCGGCCCCCGCCAAAGCCCGTGCCTCACTGTCGGCTGTGTAGATCAGCGGCGCGTAGGCCAACCGGTTGATCGGCACGTTGTCGCCGCGGTCGGCCTGGCGCCAGCCTTTGCGATAGGATTCGAAAACCCGCGGGGTTCCGCCGAAGCCGGTCAGGAAGGTTGCCTGAACGAAGCCTTGGCCGCCGACCCGCTCTGCCCCACCCGGGCTCGTGGCGCTGACCCAGACCGGCGGATGCGGGTCCTGATACGGCCGCGGCCAGATGTTGACGTTGCGGTGATGAAAGAACCGGCCTTCGTGGCTGAACGGGCCATCATGGCTGGTCCATGCCTTGATGATCAGATCCAGCGCCTCGGCATGGCGCTCGTTGGTGCGCACCGGGTTGCTATTGGCGGCAGCGAGTTCGTAAGGCACGCCGCGCACGAAACCGACCTCCAGCCGACCATGCGAGAGGATGTCGGCGAGCGCCATTTCCTCGGCCACCCGGATCGGGTCGCGGCGATTGGCGATCGGATTACCCAGCAATAAGAGCCGCGCCTTCGACGTCAGCCGCGCCAACGCCGCCAACACAAGGGGCGCGGCCGGATCGACGCAGGTCGGGGTCTGGTGATGCTCGTTGAGCATGATATCCAGACCTTCTTCCTCCGCGGTCAGCCATTCCGCGATATAGCGATCGTAAAGTTCGGCACCGCGTTTGGGATCGTAGTGCCGGCTGGGCAATGTGACGCGTATCGAACTGTATTCGCTCTCCGGCGGCAGGTCGGGATAGGCATTCTCGCTGAAAAACCAGGCTCTCATCAGGCGTTCTCCAGCTTCGCTTGCGGCTGCGTGGCCTCGGACAGAAAGGCCTTTACGCGTGCAACGAACGCCGCGGGTCGCTCGCCCAGAAGATCATGGCCGACATCGGGAAGCGTCTCGGTCGACGCATTGGGGAGCAGACGCGCGTAGGCTTCGAGATAGTCGGCCGAGACGAAGCCGTCGCTGGAACCGCGCAGGAACAGCGTGGGAGCATGGAGACGGTGGAGAAGATGCTTCAGCTTGGGATTGTGCATGTAGGGCTCCCAGCTGATCAACGTCAGCGTCTCACGATTGCCCAGCATGATCCTGAGCTGTTCGTCGGAGAGATCGGCCGGGTCTCGATGCGCGGCTCCGGAGTCGTGATAGAAGAGGTCCGCCAGATCGTCCTGCGACATCGCGAAGATATCGGGGACGTCGAGGCGGTCGACGCTGCCGACCTTGACGCCTACCGGCGCGGCCATGACCAGGCGCTTGATACGCTCCGGGGCCATTGTCCCGATCTCGGCTGCGATCCAGCCGCCGATCGAGCATCCGACCACATCGATCCGGTGAATGCCGAGACTGTCGAGCAGACCGAGATGGACATGAGCAATGTCCGTGACGCTGTCGAGCCAGTCGGGGAGCGAGGAATTGCCGAAACCGGGATGAGAGGGAACGATCAGCCGCCGCCCTGCGGAAAGAAGCGCCACCGCCTCCTCGTCAGGGAAAAATCCACGGCCTCCATGAAGAAGCAGCAGTGGCTCGCCGTCACCGAACTCGTGACATTCGAGATCCAGTTCCCCCAACCGGATTATTTGTTTCATCACGCTTCAACGCCCTCCCACGCTCAACGTTTCTGCAATACCGCCACCCTGACAAAGATGATGAGGGGGCGGCAGACATAAAATTCCCTATCGTGATAGCTACCCATTATAGCTCGTGGTCGTTGATCGCTTCAGATTCCGACCTTTTTGCCCTGCGATCCCCTTCGTTCCACAGAGTACCGCCCCATACAGAAATCGCTTACAAGGTCACAATTGATCCCATTATACCGTCATACATTAGGATAAACACACAGAAATGGGGGCTGTAGCGTGGATATATCGAGCAAGGGTTCACGCGTCCTCGCCTCAACAGCCGATCAGATCGTTTTCGTCGACCGGGGTGATCGGCAGCTGTCCGGCACCCTGTACAGGCCATCGGGACCAGGCCCGTTTCCAGCGATCGTCGCTGTCCACGGCGGCGGTTGGCGCTTGGCACCCAAGGATGCCTTCGCCTATCTCGGTCCTTGGTTGGCGGCGCGCGGCTATGTGGTTTTCGCGCCATCATATCGGCTGGCCGACGCGCAAGCGGCCTCCTATCCAGCTGCCGTTCACGACATTCGCGCAGCGCTCCAATTTCTGCGTGCGCGGGCGGAGGAGTATGCCGTCGTCCCCGAGCGGCTAGCCCTGCTGGGGGAATCTTCGGGCGGCCACCTGGCTTGTCTGGCGGCGCTGGCCGGAGACCGACCGTCGTTCACGGACACCCGCCCGAACAGCGCGCTGGAAGAATGGCCGAGCACGGTCAAGGCCGCGATCGCCGTCTACGGGATCTTCGACCTGGCCGCGCAATGGCAGCACGACCAGCGGGTCCGGTTCGACGATCACATCGTCGAACGATTTCTCGGGGAGCGGCTTACAGCAGACCGGCAGCTCTATTTCGATGCCTCGCCGCTGTCGTATGTCACGTCGCGCCGCAAGGAGACCGCCTTCCTCCTGTCCTGGGGCACGCATGACGATGTCGTCGAGCCAGCGACCCAGAGCGAGGCATTCCTCCTCGCCCTTAAGCAGGCCGGCCAGTTCGTGCGCGCGGTCCCGGTTGCGGGCGCCGGTCATTACTGGCTGTCGGAGCCACTGGATGAACCCGGCAGTTTCTCGGGCTTTTTCGCACGCCGACTGGAGCGCTTCCTTGCAGCACGACTGTAACCACGGGACCGATCGATGACGGCGATGCAGCTGCGCCATGTACGTGCTTTTCTTGCGGTTGCCGAGACCGGCAGCATTCGCACCGCCGCGCTGCGACTGGGGGTTTCACAGCCGGCGCTCTCCAAGACCATTCAGGAGTTGGAGGCGCTGTTGAGCGCGCCGCTTCTCACTCGCTCGTCACAAGGCAGCGTTGTGACCGAATATGGTCGCGCCTTCCTTTGCCGGGCCCGCGCCATCAGCAGCGAGTTCGAACGTGCCCATGAAGAGATCGAGCAGATGCTCGGCGTCAAAGGTGGGCGCGTCTCTGTTGGCCTCTCGGCGATCGCGGCCATGCTGATGGCCTCACGCTCGCTCGAGCGATTCTGGAAAGGCAATCCCGGCGTCCACGTTCGGGTCATGGACGGCCTTCTCGACCGCCTCATCAGCGGCGTGCGGCAGGGTGAATTCGACTTTGCCGTCGGCGGGATTTCACCGCACTCGGTCTCGCACGAACTGACCGTCGAGCCACTGTTCGAGAACCGCATCGTCCCTATCGTGCGCCGAGGCCATCCCTTGGCGGGGGCACGCTCTCTCACCGAGCTCGCCGACGCAAAATGGTTGTTCACAAACGAGCAACCGGCCTTCATGACGCTGATAGAGGATCAGTTCGCACGCCATTCGCTGCCGTCACCGACCGTCGCCCTCACATGCGAATCATTTCCGACGATTCTCGATGTGGTGCCGCATTCCGATCTCGTCGCCGCCTTGCCGATAAGCATCCTGCAGCACCCGCTGATCCAAGGCCGGATGATCGGCCTGACATTGGCCGAGCCGGCACCACGGACCGTCGTATCGCTGGTCTCGCGCGCCGGAGTGCCGCTGACGCCGCTAGCCGCGCGTCTCGCCCGCGACTTCCGCCAGGTCGCCAAGCAATTCGACCATCTTTGATCCCGCGTTAGGAGGCGGTGCGCTTGGCCGCCTGAATGGCGTGCCATACCCGATCCGGCGTCGCCGGCATGTCGATATGGGCGATGCCGAGCGGGGCCAGAGCGTTGCAGACCGCATTGATGACCGCCGGTAGCGCGCCGACGACGCCCGCCTCGCCGACGCCCTTCGCGCCAAGCGGATTTGTCGCCGTCGGCACCGGATGGGAGGTGACATCCAGCGCCGGGAAATCGTCGGCGCGCGGCATCGCATAGTCCATGAAGGACGCCGTCAGGAGCTGCCCGGACTCCGGCGAATAGACCATCCGCTCCATCAGCGCCTGGCCGACGCCCTGCGCGACCCCTCCGTGGATTTGCCCCTTGACCAACGCGTGATTGAGCACTGTGCCGACATCGTCGACAACGAGGTAGGAGACAATCCTCGTCACGCCTGTTTCCGTATCGATCTCCACCTCGCAAACATGGCATCCATTGGGGTAGGTGGCGCCCTCGGTGGACGTGAAGTTCTCCGCAGAAAGCGGTTCTCCCGGTCCTTTCGCCACATCCGGGAAGCTTATGCTTCGGTCGGTTCCGACGACGCGGAAGCTGCCGTCGACAAACTCGATGTCGTCGGCGGCCACCTCAAGCCGGGAGGCCGCGCGCAGCAACGCCTTTTCCAGTATCTCGTCCGTAGCGCGGTATAACGCCGTGCCGGCGGCCGAACTGGTGCGCGATCCGAAGGTGCCCGTACCCCGAGGCACGAGATCCGTATCGCCGCTCAGGAACCGGATGGAGTCGGGCGCGACTCCAAGTCGATCCGCGAGCATGTGGGCGAATGTCGTCCGGTGTCCCTGCCCGGTATCGCCGGAGCCGAGCCGCACGACGAGGTCGCCGGCCTCATCCACCTCGATCCGCGCGAATTCCGGCATCGGATTGCCAGGCGGGCCGCCAGCGATTTCGATCG
Organism: Aurantimonas coralicida; assembly: GCA_011050685.1. GTDB lineage: Bacteria > Pseudomonadota > Alphaproteobacteria > Rhizobiales > Rhizobiaceae > Aurantimonas > Aurantimonas coralicida_A. The sequence continues at coordinate 12,630 of DRFF01000072.1, read as the reverse complement.
GATTCGATAGTCCGATACCTCGCAATTGTCCGCGGGCCGCGGAGTCCGCGCGGCGTGTCGGAAAGCCCTCCCAGTCTGCTTGGTCGAGCGCGCGCTGGAGGACTGCGGGAAAGTCACCGCAGTCATAGGTCAAGCCCAGTGGCGTCCGGTACGGCATCTGCTGCGGCGTCACCATGTTGCGGCGGCGGATCTCCGCTGCATCGAGGCCGAGATGGTGTGCCGCCAGGTCGACCATCCGCTCGATCAAATAGGTCGCCTCCGGGCGACCAGCACCGCGGTAAGGGGCCATGTTCTGCGTGTTGGTGAAGACACCCTCGACCGTGACGGCGATGGCGGGTGTCCTGTAGACGCCGGCGAGGCCCCCGATATTCGCGGTCATCGGATGCGTCGACATGGGCCCGAGATAAGCGCCCAGACTGGCACGGGATCGAACGTCAAGCGCCAGGAAGCGGCCATCTTGGTCAACCCCTAGGGTCACATCGACCACCTGCTCGCGCGAATGGCTGTCCGCCATGAAGGACTCAACCCGTGTCGAATCCCAGCGCACGGGCCGACCAACGAGACGAGCCGCGAGAAGGGCAAGCACATATTCGGGATAGGGCGAGTTCTTCATGCCGAAGGCGCCGCCGGTGTCCTCGCTGGCAACGCGGAGCCGGTCTAGCGACACGCCCATGGCAATAGACAGCGCCTCGGCCATCCGGTGCGGCGACTGCGTGCCGACCGCCAAGCTGTAGCGCCCGCTCGCCGGATCGTACTCGGCGAGCGCGCTACGGGTTTCGATCGGAGCGGCGATGACGCGGCTGATCTCCAGACGCTGACTGATACGGTGCGCCGCCTTGGCAATGCTGGCCTCGACAGCGGGACGGTCGCCCCGCTCAAAGCGGAAGGCGAGGTTGCCGGCACTTTCCGACCAGACGAGCGGCGCTTGCTTTGCCAAGGCCGCGTCCGGGTCGACGACGGATTCCGTCTCCGCGATCTCCAGCCGCACCAGTTCGCCGGCAGCTTCTGCGGCCGCTGGCGTGTCGGCAACGATCGCAACGACGGGATCGCCAACATAACGGACAGCGCCCCCCGTCAGAGGAAGATAAGGGGGGACGAACATCGGCGCCCCGTCCGGACCCGGATGTCGCAGCCGCGGCTCGAACGGAACAAGTTCAGGCGGAAGGTCGGCCGCCCTCAGGACCGCCAGAACGCCCGGCGACTGGCGCGCGTCGGCCACGTCAAGTTCGGTGATCCGGCCGGCGGCGACAGGGGATCGAACCACCAGCAGGTAGGCCTCGCCGGAGGCACGGCGGTCGCCGACGTATCGACCCTGACCGCGGATGAGCGGTCCGTCCTCAAGACGAAACTGCGAGCGTCCGGTACGGTATGACATTCCGTGATCCTATTCCAAAGGCCCGAGATCTTCTTGCCACGCGTAGCCCATGCGCAGAATCGTCATACTGTAATACAAACTTTCGGACCAGTGTGAGCGCCCTCATCCAGCGGCGTGAGGCATCTACCGCAACGCCAAACGTCGGACGGGAGATAACCTGCCGCTATAGCTACCGGTCCGTTACAGTCTGCTCAGACTCGGCCAAGGGCCATATGTTGCCGCAACAAAGCGACGAATGGGAGGGAAGGACATGGCATCGACCGGGGCGCCGTTCATTGTTGGACTGGGCGGTACGACGCGGGAAGGTTCATCGAGCGAACAGGCGGTGCGCTATGCGCTCCTCCACGCTGAGGAACTTGGCGCGCGCACGCGGATGTTCAGCGGACGGGAGCTTCTCCTGCCGATGTATTCGCCCGAGCGTCCGGAGCGCTCGAATGCGGCGATCGCCCTGATCGAGGCGCTCCGCAATGCGGATGGCATCATCGTCGGCTCGCCTGCCTATCACGGCAGCCTTTCCGGCCTGATCAAGAACGCGCTCGACTATATCGAAGACATGCGGGACGACGACCGTATCTATCTCGACGGGCGGACCGTTGGGTGCGTCACCTGCTCCTATGGCGCTCAAGCGGCGGGGACGACACTGATGGCACTGCGCTCCATCGCGCACGCGCTTCGCGGTTGGCCGACGCCCTTGGGGGTCGCGATCAACAGCAGCCTGTGCACGTTCACATCCGACGGGCCGCAGGATCCGACGATCGCCGAGCAGCTCCGATGCATGGCGCGGCAAGTCGTCCGCCTTGCGCCCAGCATCGTGCTACCGCAGTCCCTCCAGGCGGCTGAATAACAGGGCCGGATGGCAACCTGCCCGCAGCCCATGCGTGGATCGCGACGTCCGAGGATGGGATAGCGGGCGTTTACGCAGGACAGGCGAAATGGCGTTTGCTAAAGCTGCCGCGCGCCGATGCCCGAGGGGCGGCTGGCGTAGGAACCGAACCAGGAGTTGGCCGTGGCTTTGGCTGAACCATCCCCCGACATCCAGGACAGTGTCGATTCGCTCTGGCGTTTCGCGGTCACGCTGTACGGTCGCGGCGGTGTCTCGGAGGCTTGCCTCACCCTCCAGGATCGACACGGCGTGGACGTACCGGTCGCTCTTTTCGTCGTTTGGATAGGGGTCGAACACGGTTGCGGGGTCGGCGAAGCCGAGCTTTCGCTGATCCAGGCCGAGATCGGTACCTGGCACGCGGGAATCGTCCAGCCCCTGCGCGCGGCGCGCAGACGATTGAAGTCCGACCCTTTGAGGGCGCCGTCCGGCGCGTCCGAAAAACTGCGGCAGCAGATCAAATCCGCCGAACTCGATGCGGAGCGAATGGAACTGGCGGCATTGGCCGATCTCGCCGAGCAGCGAGGATGGACCGGGGGCGCCGGCGGGGACGGCGCCTTGGCGGCGGCCAATCTTGCCGCCCTTCTCGGGCACCTCGGCGCGGACCCTTCGGTACCGGCCATACGCGCGCTTCTCGCCACGCTCACCACCCCGGATTGAGACAGTCACCTGGCCCGGGTACACCCCTGCGGACGGGACTGGATCGCCCGGACGGCGACGCGGCGAAAGCTTGGATAAAAAAGGACAAACTGCGTGGCAGGAAAACGCCGGCTCATCATCGCCCTCACCGGAGCATCCGGGACAATCTACGGCATTCGGGCGCTCGAACTGCTGCGCCAGGTCGAGTCGATCGAGACCCATGTCGTGATTTCTCCCGCCGCGGCCCGGACCTCCCTGGCCGAGACGGACCGGAGTCTCGATGACATCAAGGGACTCGCGGATCAGGTCTACAGCCACCGTGACATCGGCGCCTCGATCGCCTCGGGTTCGTTCCGCACGATCGGCATGCTGATCGCACCGTGCTCCGTGAAGACGCTGAGCGGCATCGCTCATTGCCGTAGTGACGATCTGGTCGTCCGGGCGGCGGACGTCTGTCTGAAGGAACGTCGGCGGGTTGTGCTTCTTTTTAGGGAGACCCCACTTCACGCCGGCCATATCGACCTGATGGCGCAGGCCAATCACAACGGCGCGATCGTCATGCCGCCGGTTCCGGCCATGTACGCGCGTCCGCAGACGATCCAGGACATGGTGGACCAGACGGTCGGCCGCAGCCTCGACCTGTTCGACATAGACCTTCCGATCGTCAAACGCTGGACCGAGGGCGTGAAGGAAATCGAGCAGGGCGAAGCGACGATCCGATCGCTAGACGAATCGGACTGACGTCAGGGGGTAACGACGGCGCGGCCCATGTTTTCCACCGCCCTGACCAGCATGACGGCGGCGAGATGGGCCCGATATTCAGCGGTTCCATGCATGTCGCCGATCATCCCCTCGGGGGGCAAGGAGAGCGTTGAGACTTCCGAGGCCGCGAAATTGCGCGCCAGCCGCTCCTCGGCTTCCGGCCAGCGGAAGACGCCCTCATTGCCGGCACCGGTCACGGCGACTCGAACCCGATCCTGAAACCGCGCGACGAAGACGCCCGCCATCGCATAGCGCGATGCCGGATTACGGAATTTGGCGTAACCACACTCCGCGTCGGTAGGAAACGACACGGCGACGACAAGTTCGCCGTCCTCCAGCGCGGTCGTAAAAAAGCCGGCGAAAAAGTCTTCGGCGGCGATCTGGCGGCGATCCGTATGGACCACCGCGTCCAGCGCCAGAACCGCACTGGGGTAGTCGGCAGCGGGATCGTTGTTAGCGATCGAGCCGCCAAGCGTTCCGAAATTGCGAACGTGGATATCGCCGATCGAGCGGGCGAGGCCAGCAAGAGCCGGGATGGCGGACGCGACATCGGTAGAGGCCGCGACGGCGGCGTGAAACTCGCCCGCTCCGATGGTGAGGCTGTCCGCACTGCGCCTGATTCCCTTCAGCTCGGCCAGTCGGCGCAGGTCGATCAGCGCGTCGGGCGCGGCCAGCCGGCCCTTGAGGGTGGGCAGCAATGTGTGTCCGCCGGAAACGAAGGCTGAATCGTCGCCTTCCGCGAAGAAGGCGACAGCCTCCGCCACGGTGGCGGGCCGGCGGTAGGTGAGCTGGTACATGTCCCTCGGACCTCGTTCAAACTTCGGCAGCCTCGGGCGATCCGGCCACGGCCAAGATCGCCTTGACGATGTTGTGGTAGCCGGTGCAGCGGCAAAGATTACCCTCGAGCTCATGGCGCACCGTCGCCTCGTCGAGGCCGGCCCCATGCCGCCGGATCATATCGACGGCGGTCATGATCATCCCGGGCGTACAGAAGCCGCACTGCAGACCGTGATGGGTGCGAAATGCCGCCTGCACCGGGTGCAGTTCGCCTTGCTTCGGCGCCAGTCCCTCGATCGTGGTGACCTCGGATCCATCGAGCGAAGCAGCCAGCACCGTGCACGACTTCACCGTACGACCGTCGACCAGCGTGACGCAGGCGCCGCACTGGGAGGTGTCGCAGCCGACATGCGTGCCGGTGAGGCCAAGTTCGTCGCGCAGGAACTGGACGAGAAGCGTGCGATCGTCGACGCCGCGCGTCACCCGTTCGCCATTCACCGTCAGGGTCACCTCATTCATGGGCATTCCTCACGATGGCCGAGACGGGTCACTCGGCCGCTCCCTGAACGGCATCGTGGAAGGACAGGTCGAGATAGCGATCGACATCGGTCAGCGGGCGGTCGGAGCCATAGCGTGAACGCAGTTCCAGGACCCGTGCCATCCCGTCACGCAGAATGCCGCCTCCGGGGGTGAGGCCCGAGCGCGCCGACAGCAGACTCGCCATCACCGGATTGACGGCCGATGGCTGGATCTGCGGCATCTTCTCGACCAGCAGCGCCTCGGCTTCCTTGCGATTGGCCGCGTCGAGTGTCCAGTCGAGCCCCTTGAGATAACCGCGGATGAAGGCCTTCACCGAGTCCGCGTTATCGCGCGCCCAACCCTGACGCGCCGCAACGATGCCCCCCTGATAGGAGTCGTAGAGTGCGGTGGAGGTGCCGAGTACATTGAACCCCGATTTCTTCGCGATGCTGGTGAAAGGCTCGATGGTCAGCGTTCCGGCATGCTCGCCCGCCTTGACCGACTGCCAGCGCTGCGGCGTCGCGCCGACCGCGGCAAACTCGTAGTCGCCTTCGCTCAAGCCGCCCTTCGCCAGCATGTCGTAGAGCACGAAGGCAAAGCCCGTCGACAACGCGTCGAGCGCGATGGAGCGGCCCTTCAGATCGGCGTAGGACTGCACATCGGAGGCGACGACGAAGGACAGCTCGAGTTGCGTCGCACCCAGAATGACCTTGAAGCCCGGATCCTCGGCAAGCTGTACCGCGCCCTGGCCCTCGCTATAGGCGACGACGTTGTCGAAGGCGGTAAAGGCGATATCGAACGCGCCGGCCGCGAATTTCTCGAACTGATAGACCGAGTTCGGCGTCGTTTCGACCGTGACGTTCAGCCCCTCCTCGGCGAAGAAACCCTTCTCGATGGCGGCGAAGGTGGGCAGGTTGGGAGCGCCGGGAAACGCGATGACGCGAATCTCGGACAGGTTTTGCTCGGCATTCATCAACGTGATCCCGTCATTTTCTGATCTGTTTGGCCCGTGGCGCCACGGATTGCCGTCCACACGGTCAATGGCGTGAGCGGCATCGGCAGGTCGACGACGCCGGTATGCTTCAGCGCGTCGAGCACCGCGTTCATGACGCTGGCCAAAGCCGGCGTCGTGCCGCCTTCCCCGCCCGCCTTGATGCCAAGCGGGTTAGTCGGCGAAATGACTTCGGCGATCTCACAGGTGAAGGAGGGCATGTTGTCCGAGCGCGGCATGCCATAGTCCATGAAAGATCCAGACATCGGCTGGCCGGTGTCGGAATCGACGTGGCACTGCTCCCACATCGCTTGGCCAACGCCCTGGGCGATGCCGCCATGTGTCTGTCCGTGAACAATCAGCGGGTTGATGCAGCGGCCGACATCGTCGACGCTGGCGTAACGGGTGATTTCGACAAGCCCGGTCTGGGGATCGACCTCCACCTCGCAGACGGCTGCGCCGTTCGGAAAGACCGGCGTATGCATCTCGTTCGTCCGTGCCGCGCGCAGGGGCCCGTGGGTCTCGGCGGTGTCACGCGCGAGTTGCACGAGGTCGACGGCATGGTTTGTGTCCGGAATGACGAAGCGGCCATCAGCGAAGACGACACTGTCTTCCGGCTCATCGAAAAGATCCGCCGCGCGGCGCCGGCCTTCGGCAACCAGATCTGCGGACGCCATCGCCATCACTGTGCCCGCATGGCGCATGGAGCGGCCCGAATGGGAGCCGCCTCCGACACTGACGATGTCGGTATCGCCGAGTACGATATCGATGTCTTCGACCGGCAGGTCCAGCATGTCCGCAACAACCTGGGCAAAGCTCGTTTCATGCCCTTGTCCGCTCGGCTGCGTTCCGATCACCACCTCGACCGAACCGTCGGGCCTGACGGTGATCTCGGCACGCTCCTTCGGCGTGCCGATGGACGATTCGACATAATGCGCCAAGCCCCGTCCGAGCCACTTGCCGCGCTTCGCCGTCTCCGTGCGCCGGCTCTCGAAATCTTGCCATTCGGCAAGCGTAAGCACCCGGTCCATGTTGGCCTCGTATTCGCCGCTGTCGTAGACCGAGCCGACGGCGTTGGTGTAGGGCATCGCCTCCGGCGGCACGAGGTTCCTGCGGCGCAGCTCCACAGCATCCATGCCCAGCTCGCGCGCGGCGATCTCGACCAGCCGTTCGATCGCGAAGGTTACCTCCGGCCGGCCGGAGCTGCGATAGGCCTGGGTGCACATCGTGTTGGTGAAAACCGCGCGGGCCCGCAGGGAGGCGGCGGGAATCCGGTAGGAGCCGGTGATCAAGCCCGCCCCCTTGCTGAGCGGCGACAGCGACACGCAGCGGGCGCCGACATTGGAGATGTTGTCGGCGCGAAGGGCGAGAAAGCTTCCATCCTCCCCCAAGGCCAATTCCACCGTGGTGACGAGATCGCGTCCCTGATAATCGGTGAGGAACGCCTCGGATCGCGTTGCGGTGTATTTCACCGGCCGCTGCAGTTTTTCGCTAGCCCAGAGAACCAGGCCGAACTCCGGATAGACGCGATTGCGCGCGCCAAAATTCCCGCCGACGTCGTAGGATAGAACCCGCAGTCGACGCTGCTCGATGCCGAGGACAGTCGCGAGTTCCCGCTTCTGGCGAACAGCCCCGCCGCTGCCCGCATAAAGGACGTAACGGCCGGTCTCGGGATCATAGTCCGCGAGCGCCGATCGCGGCTCGAGCGGCACGGCCGTTACCCGGCCGATGTGGAACTTGGCCGAGACCACATGCGCCGCATCGGCGAATGCCTGGTCGGTCGCCTGCCAATCGCCGAAACGCGAGTCGATGAAGCAGTTGTCGGGCACCTCGTCCCAGACACTCGCGGCACCCTCGCCGATCGCCTCCTCGGAATGGACGACATGCGGCAATATCTCATAGTCGACGGCAACCAGTTCGGCGCCATCCAAGGCTTCAGTCTGGGTCTCGGCAACGACGATGGCCACCGCTTCACCGACGTGGCGTACCTTGTCCGTCGGCAGAAGATGATGCGGCCCGATGAAAGCCTTGCTGCCGTCCGCCGCGGTCAGCTTCATGTCGAAATCCGTGGAAGGAACCGGATTGTGCGGGATCGGCGTGAGACCATCCTTCGACGCATCTTCGCCGGTCAGGACCAGCAGGACGCCCGGACTCGCCACGGCATCGGCGCTGTCGATCCCCAGGATGCGGGCGTGCGGATAGGGCGAGCGGACAATTGCCGCGTAGGCCTGGCCGGGCAATCGGAAATCGTCGGTGAACCGTCCCTGGCCGGTCACCAGCCTTGCGTCCTCCTTACGCTCGACCGGCCGGCCAATATGTCGGAAGAGTTTCTCCGTTATCGCCTTCAGATCGGCGGGACTATGCTCGCGCGGGATCGGGACGTCGGAGTTTCGCGCGGTCGTCGAATCCGCGGAAGCACTCGTCATCGTTTCCGTCACCGTCGACCTCCGCCCACACGCCCAAGGCGCACTTCTCCTGCTCGTTGCGGCTTGTATTAATGTATGACAGTATGTTTTACAAGGCGGAACGCCCGGGTCGGGAACAGGCAAGCGCAGGTGGCGCCCAAAGGAGTGAAATCGTGAACGAAATGCCGCAGACTTTGGCGCCGAGGGATCTGCAGGAGCACATTGCGCGGCTCGATGCCGCCGGACTGCTCACACGAATCGACAGGGCCATCGACAAAGACACCGAGTTGCACCCGTTGTCGCGCTGGCAGTTCCAAGGGGGACTTGGCGAGGAACAGCGCCGCGGCTTCCTGTTTACCGATGTGCGCGGCGCCAAAGGTGAGAGCTACGACATTCCGGTCGCCACGGGCGTACTCGCCGGCTCTGCCGCCATCTACGCGGCAGGCCTGGGTGTGTCGGTCGCCGAGATCGGCAATGTCTGGGTTCGGGCGATGGACAATCCGATCGAGCCGGTCATGGTCGACGAGGCGCCCTGCCAAGAGGTGGTGCTGACGGGCGCCGACCTGACGCGAGAGGGTGGCGGCCTCGCCACGCTTCCCGTTCCGGTGTCGACCCCCGGCTTCGACAGCGCTCCTTATCTGACCGCCACCTTGTGCGTGACCCGCGACCCCGATAGCCGGATTCGCAACATGGGAACCTACCGCGCCGCCCTGAAGGCGCAGGACCGGCTGGGCGTGCGCATGGCAAGCCGCCTGAGCGGAGCGGGCGGCTATCTCCACTGGTTAAAATATCAGGCGCGCGGCGAGAAAATGCCCTGCGCCATCGTCATCGGCTGCGCTCCCGCCGTCCTTTTCACAGGCCCCCAGAAACTGCCCGTCGATCAGGACGAGATGGCGGTCGCCGGCGGGTTGATGGGCGCCCCCGTCCGCATCGTGAAATGCAAGACGATCGATCTCGAAGTGCCCGCCGACGCGGAAATCGTCATCGAGGGGCTGATCGATACGGAGCTCCTGGAGCCGGAAGGGCCGTTCGGCGAAAGCCACGGCCATGTGGCTCTGGAGGACTTCAACATGTCCATGCAGGTGACCGCGATCACCCGCAAGCGTTCGCCTGTCTTCGTTTCGATCATCAGCCAGGTGACGCCGAGCGAGTCGAGCGTTCTCAAGCGGGTGGCCTACGAGCCCCTGTTCATGACGCATCTGAAAAGCACCCTGGCGATCAAGGGGATCAAGAACGTCGTCATGCATGAGCCGCTGACGAATATCCGCAAGGTCATCTTTTTGGAGTTCGAGCGCGGCACGCCGCAGACCGAGGTCTGGCGCGGTCTCCAAGGCGCGGCGACGCTGCAGGCGCAATGCGGCAAGATCGTCGTTGCCGTCTCCGACGATATCGACGCACGCAATGCCGATGCCGTGTTCTGGTCGCTCGCCTACCGGGCGAACATGATAACCGACGTTCACGTCACGCCGTTTCGCTCTGGGGGCCACGGTCCGAAATCGGGGGCCGGCGCTGCGGAGGGAACGCTGATGATCGATGCAACGCTGAAGCAGGCGATGCCGCCTTTGGCGCTGCCAGCCGAGCCGTTCATGGTCAAGGCCAAGGAAATATGGGAGGAGTTGGGCCTGCCGAGCCTGACCCCACAGTCGCCCTGGCACGGCTATTCGCTCGGTGACTGGAGCGAAAGCTGGACCGCGTTCGCCGAAGCGGCTGCGTCGGGGGATTGGCGCGACAATGGCGCCGACACCTTCTCGCGGCGCCAGGGGGGCATGAAGCCGGAAACGCCCGTGCGCTCAGTTGAGAAGCGCGGCTAAGAACAGCCTGCACACCCATTGCACTGTTGCGGCAAGGCGGCTGGCGAGAGACCCGCGATCGGCGCGCTAAGACACCAATGTTCTTGCGGCACAGGCAGAAGTGGGGCTTTGTTGGGCCAACGATTCGGTCGTTTCCGAATTGGACGTCGGCACCGTCGGCGGCTGTGGATCGTCGGCGCTGCCGGCCTTTGAGACAAGAGTAGGGCAGCATCCCGGAAATCTGTCCCCGACAGTGGAGAACGTCCGTCATGAAAGAACGTGGATGAGCAATTTGCGCCCAGCCGCCTTTGAGCCGGTCCAGCATGAACCGGCGCCCCTGCGCAACAAGATCATCAAATCGCTCCGGCACGCGGTCGAGACAGGCTTGCTCGAGCCGGGCACACGCCTGGTCGAGAAGGATCTGTGCCAGCAGCTCAACGTTAGCCGTACCTCCCTGCGCGAAGCGCTGCGTCAGCTTCAGGCCGAGGGGCTGCTGGTCGAGGTCAATAATCGCGGCCTCGCTGTTGTCCAGATATCCCGTAACGACGCGGAGAATATCTACCGTATCCGTGCGCTCCTGGAATCGCTTGTTGTCGAACAGTTCATCGAGAACAGCTCGCCCGGCGATCGGCAGGCGCTGGAGGACGCTGCGGAGCATCTGAAAGCCGCCTATCGCTCGGGGCGAGCCGACGACATCGTTACCATCAAGCGGGAGTTCTACGACCATATCTGTAGCGGCGCGGCCAATCAGATCGCCTTCGACCTCCTCAACAAACTGACGCTTCTCACGTCCAGCCTAAGGCGCCGCTCGGTCGAGCGCGGCGTGCGCCAAAAGCAGAGTATCGTCGAGATCGGAGCTATGGTTTCGGCAATTCTGGCCGGCAATAAACAGCAGGCTCGGCAGGCTGCCGAATTGCACGTGGCGAATTCAGCGAAGTCTGCGCTCGACGGTGACGCATAGACCACCGTTGACGAAGGCCGTGTGGACGGGAGTTTTGTAAGCTGCTGGTACTCGTGGGACATTCCCAGGATTGATTATAGCTTCTCTCGGAGCGCCTCGTAAGGCGTTTTTCCGTTGAAGGCGCCATGGGGTCTTCCGAAGTTGTAAAATCGCTCCCATTCGACGAGTTTTGCCTCCAGGTCGACGTCGCCGTTGTAGCTGAGGAGTTGGTATAACTCCTGCTCGTCGGAACGGTGCGATCGTTCGACTTTCCTGTTCAGTTGCGGTGTTCCGCGTCGAATGTAGGCATGGCGGATACCCTGATCCTCGACATGCCAGTGAAACTTCGCCTGGAATTCATGGCCGTTGTCGGTCCTGATCTCGCGGATGCGGAAGGGGAACTTCTCGATGATGTAATCGGCGAAGTCGATGGCGCTGGCCTGTGTGTGCTTCTCGCAGATCTTGAGCGCACGCACACGCGTTGCATCATCGATGGCTGTGAACTGAAAGCGACGGACATTCTTTCCATTTTCGCCTTTAAACATCAGGAACTTAACGTCCATTTGAATATGATGGCCTGGTACCTGCTTGTTGTAGCGCTTCGTATGAACCTTCCGGAGCCGCGTGCCACGGGGCAGCCGGTTGACGCCATTGCGTTTCAGCATCCGAGAAACGGTGGCGTCTGATATCTTGATGTCGTGGTAGCGCGCCAAATACCAGACGATCCGCATCGGGCCGTGATGATATTGGCTTCTGAGATGAAGGACCTTCTCCTCAATCTCGATCGGCGTGCGGTTTGCCTGCCACTTCGGGATCGGCGGCTGGTTCACCAGTCCCGCCTCGCCATGCTTTCGATAGGCTGTCCGCCACCGGTAAAAGCTGCTGCGGCCGACACCAAAATATCGGCAAGTCTTCGAAACGTCCCCGACCATATCGGCATGCGGGAGAACTCGCAGTTTGCGGGCGATCTCGCGTCCATCCTTGCTCACGGATATCTCCTTCTTCCCCAGAAATGGGAGCTTAAGGGAGATGTCCCGTGAGTACCGACAATCCTACATTTCCCACATCTCGACGACCGGCGTCGCCGTCTTCGATCCACGCCCCCGCACGGGGGGCGACGCAGCCGCATGGGTCTTCATCAGAAGAACTCCTGTCCGACGGCCCCGGAAAGCCTCTCTCTCATTTTTCAGCCCGTCAAACGGGCTCCCCTTTCTCGTCCTCTTTCGCTGGCCCTCTATCTCCCCCAGCGCCGCTCGCGCAACAGATCTCCAAGCCACGCCAGTATCGAACCTGACCTGAAAAAACGTCATGAATTGACGGGTCCACCCAGGTGGTCCAAAATCGCATTGATCGGCCTTTTCAACGCATCAACGGTCGCGAGTAGCGGGCGGCATCGAAAGTGTGCTGGGAATCCAGGTTCCCCAGCCAATTTTCTCCCAAGCTATTGTTTCCGCACCGCTTTGATCGGTCGATCGTCCGAGGGACTCCCAGCGTGTCCACCGGGGTGGTCCACTCCGTCAGGGCTGACACCATGGCGGGCGCCGCCAACCTT